>DDJH01000023.1:0-14951 GCA_002338895.1 Lentisphaeria bacterium UBA1829
GCTGGGCGCCCAACGGGCGAAACTCCCCAATGCAGACACAAAAAAAGGAACTCCTTTTTTTGGAGTTCCTTTTTGTATTTTCCTGTAAGAGGAAATCAGCGCTTGGAGAACTGGAAGCGCTTTCTTGCGCCCGGCTGACCGGGTTTCTTCCGTTCTTTTTCGCGAGCGTCGCGGGTCAGCATACCGCTGGCCTTGAGGACGGACTTGCATGCTTCCTCATCATGTTTGACGAGAGCGCGCGCGATTCCGTGACGGACAGCGCCGGCCTGACCGGCTTTTCCGCCGCCGGAGACGGAGGCGTTGACATCGATTTTTCCTGCGAGACCGGTCACGACGAGGGGCTGGAGAATGAAACCGCGGAGAGCTTCCGTATTGAAATATTCTTCAAACTTTTTTCCGTTGACGGTGATTTTTCCGGATCCTTCGGCGATTACGACTCTGGCGCTGGCGCATTTTCTGCGTCCGGTGGTACGGAGTTCAGTGCTCATTTCCTATCTCCTTATTTAGCCGTTTCAGGTTTCTGAGCGGCGTGCGGATGCTCGGCGCCGGCATACACTTTGAGTTTACGATACTGCGCTCTGGCGAGACGGCCCTTGGGGAGCATTCCCCAGACGGCGTCGCGGATGATGCGCTCGGGTTTGGTTTCGCGGACATACGCGGCGGTTTTCTCTTTGAGACCGCTGCGGTATCCGGTGTAATCCACATAGACTTTTTTCGTTTCTTTCGAGCCGGTCAGGAGCACCTTTTCGGCGTTGATCACGATGACAAACTTTCCGGTATCGACATGCGGGGTATAGGTCGGGCAGTCTTTGCCGCGCAGGGCGTTCACGATCTTGACGGCAAGACGACCCACGGGGACGTTCGCAGCGTCAAACACAACATGTTTGCGTTCAACTTCGCCCACTTTTGCAAGATAGGTCTTCATTGTTTCAGTTTCTCCGAGTTCATTTTTTAATTGGTCCGCCTCCGGACGCAACTTGCTTTTGAACCGTTCCCGCCAGGTATCCGGTTCGCTTCCTTTTCCGTGATCGGGTAATACGGATGCAGGAATAGATAATTTACTCCACCTTTTTCATTTTGCAAATCATTTTCTTACAGTGGCTGAAAAATCCTGAAATTTTCTGCCGAAAGGAGGGTGGATTTCTTTTGGCGGACGGGAAAAAACAACCGGAACGCCTCTCCAGACTTGACAACCGGAACAGAGTGCGCTAAAATACCCCTCATGCGACAGAAAAAAAGAGCAATAAAGGAGAATCCATGAACAATCTGTGTAAATTCACAGGAAAGGCGGAACTGTATTCCAAATACCGGCCCTCCTATCCGGAGGCCTTTCTGGACGATCTGTTCGAACGGATTCGTCCGACGCAGGAGAGCGTCCTTGTCGAGATCGGCTCGGGAACCGGCATTCTGACCGAGCAGCTGCTCCGCCGCCACGGCTGCGTGATCGCGGTCGAACCCAACGATGACATGCGGAGCGTGGCGGAACACAATCTTGCGAAATATTCCGGCTTTGTCTCCCACATCGGCACGGCGGAAAACACCCTTCTGGAGAACCAGTGCGCGGATCTTGTCATTGCGGCGCAGGCGTTCCACTGGTTTGAACCGGAGGCGTTCCGGAAGGAGTGCCGCCGGATCCTCCGTCCGGATGCGCCGGTCGTGCTGGTCTGGAACATGCGGGATGAATCCATGCCGGTGATGAGGGAAAATGCGGAACTCTGCCGGAAATACTGTCCGGATTTCCACGGATTCAGCGGGGGTGGACTCTCCGATGACGAGATTGTCCCCTTCTTCCGACCGGGAAGCTGCGAAATCCGGGAATTTGAAAATCCGCAGTATTTTGACCGGGACTCCTTCATCGGCCGCAATCTTTCCAGCTCCTACGCTCCGGTTGCGGGATCCAGACAGCGCGAGGAGTTTGTCGACGCGCTCACGGATCTGTTCGACCGCTGGAAAAACGCGGAAGGACGGATCGCCGTCCACCATGTGACCCGCCGTTATTTCGGACGGGTCTGAGAGACTGCGAGAATGTTTTCGATCATGTCCAGCACATTGCCAGCGGCGTTCGGCTGGGCAAGACGGAGAGAAGCCTTTCCCCGTTCCGTGTAATTTTCCCGATGCAGGGACCAGTCCCGCAGAAGGGTGGCGAATTTTTCTTCCGAACAGTCGGAATCGGCGATCACACAGGCGCCGCCGGCGGAGGCCAGCCAGCGGGCATTGTCGTCCTGATGTCCGTCCGCGGCGAACGGGAACGGGATCAGACAGGCGAATTTTCCGTAGACCGCAAGTTCGGAAACGGTGCTTCCTCCGGAGCGGCAGATGACAAGATCGGCGGCGGAATACAGCAGATTCATCTCACTGCAGCTTTCGAGGATCAGCTCCTTTGCGGGGGAGTCCGCATAAAGGGGACGGATCTTCTCCAGATTGCCCGGTCCGACCAGTCGCACCACCTGAAGTTCCGTCGCTCCCGGCAGATCCGCGGGAATCCGGACACGGGTGTTGATCGTGCGCGCGCCGAGGCTGCCGCCGAAGACCAGCAGCAGCGGTTTTTCCGGAGAGAATCCGGCATTCCAGCGCCGGTTGATCTCCGCGACGGCATCGGCTTTGGAGAGCTTTCCGTTCACGATCTCCGGACGGAGCGGCATCCCGGTCAGAATCGCGGGACAGCGGCAGCGGGAGACATCCGCAACGGGAAACGAGAGCGCCAGCGCTTTCGCCCATCGTCCGAGCATCCGGTTCGCGCGTCCGATCTTCGCATTTCCGTCGTGCAGGAACAGGGGAATGTGGAACATCCGGGCGGCAACCGCCGGGGGAAACGACGCAAAACTTCCCATGCACAGCAGCGCCTGACACTTCCGCTCCCGGCAGACCGCTTTTGTCTTTGCCGCCCCGGCGAAGAGCGCTTTGAAAAAGAGAGGCAGCTTCAGCGGATTCCGGGTCAGCGGCATGGCGGAAATCCGGACCGAATCGATTCCGAACGCGGCGGCGGTTTCGGCCTGTTTTTCCGCGTGTTTTCCGCCGAGAAGCAGGATCGGCGATCCGCCGCGGGCCTTGAGTTCGCGGGCGATGCTGAGTCCGGGATTGAAATGTCCGCCGGTTCCGCCGCAGCTGATTGCAAGTCGAGAAAGAGTCATGGGTCAGTTCTCCGTAGTTGAGTCGTTCTTCATCAGGCAGCGGAGCAGATTCCACTGCCGGATCTTTTCCCGGAGGAAATTCTGGATTTCCAGCTGGTAATCGGGACGGGCGGCGTCGAGCGCGACGCTGAGGATCAGACCGGTTGCCACCAGACAGGTCACCAGACTGCTGCCTCCGTAGCTGATGAAGGGCGCCGGCATTCCCTTTGTCGGC
The DNA here is from genome assembly GCA_002338895.1 of Lentisphaeria bacterium UBA1829. Taxonomy (GTDB): domain Bacteria; phylum Verrucomicrobiota; class Lentisphaeria; order Victivallales; family UBA1829; genus UBA1829. The sequence goes on from DDJH01000023.1 coordinate 3,346, forward strand.
AGAGCGCCGCAGATCACGCCGATGTTGATCCCCGCCTGGATTGCAATGAAGGTCGCGCATCCGAGGGCCAGCAGCATCCCCTGGCGCGTCCGGGCATGACGGGCGATGCGGACAGCCAGAATCACAAACGCCACATACGCCGCAAGCACCAGCAGCAGGGAGATCAGTCCGAGCTCCTCCCCGACGATGGAAAGAATGAAATCGGTATGCGCCTCCGGCAGATACTTCATTTTCATCCTGCTTTCCGTGAATCCGAGTCCGGTCCAGCTTCCGGACCCGAGGGCCAGCAGCGAGTTCCAGAGCTGATATCCCTCCTCCATCTGATGCGGTTCCGGATTCAGGAAGATGGTCAGGCGGTCGCGGCGCATCGGGTCGAAGTTCATCAGGTAGAAATAGACGAGCAAACCGGGGCCGACCNNTTTTTCCCGGGATTCCCGCGACATACATTACCGAGAAAAACAGCAGAATCATCAGGAACGTCGTTCCGAAATCGCGTCCGGCCAGCACCGCCAGCATAACGACGCCGCAGCAGATTCCCCCCAGCACAAACACGCTCCAGAACGGCGCCTGCCAGAACGCGGGATCTCCCGGGGAGCAGAATCGGAAAAAAGGTCCCTTTTCCAGATAGCGAACCCGTGCGGAAAGGAATTTTGCCAGGAAGAGCGCGAGAATCACTTTGGCATATTCCGACGGCTGAATATTTCCGACCCCCGGAATCCGGATCCAGCGATGCGCGCCGTTGACCGCGGGAAAGCAGAAATCCGCCACGAGCAGCAGAAGCAGAACGCCCCCCATCATCCAGGGGCTCCAGTCGGAGACGCGCCTGTATCCGAAGAAGAGGACTCCGCATGCGCCGGCCCCCCCGACGCACGCCCACATCAGCTGTTTGAGGAAGTAGGTGGATCCGGCGGTTCCGAAAGAGGTGGAATAGAGCATGGTCAGCCCGAAGAGAAGGAGGATCAGCGTCACGCCGCCGAACAGGACGGCGACCGGCAGAATATCTTCTGCGCGTTCCCGTGCGGTTGTTTCGGCGTTTTCGATTCGTTTCAAAACCGGTTTCATGAAAAATTCTCTCCCTGCATCCCGGTAAACTAATACGGGATTGGCAAAATAACAACCGGGAATCGGGATTTTTTTTTGAATTTTCCGGAAACGGAGGGACGCGGGGAAAAAATGAGGTGGAGGAAACGAAAAAAGAGGCGGACTTTCAGGCGGAAAAGAAAAAATAATGAATTTTTGTTCGATGAAAGACTTTACAAATTGGAAAAGAGAGTGTATAATCATAAAATCTGTCCGACGGCGTATCACGGACGCCACAATTCTGAGTACGGGAATCCCTCTTGCCCGGTGAGATTTCCGCGCTGGAACCATCAGGAATTGACAGGCGTCGCCATTCCGCCGGATTGCTGGAATAATCATGATCTATTCCATTCGAAAAATGAACCGTCAAAATAGATGACAAGGAGAGTATTTATGTACGATTCAAGGAGGATACGGTGAACTCGAACCTGTTTCGATCCGCAAGTCTGGCCGTTTTTTCCCTTCTGACCGTGCTCCCCTGCCCGGGAGGAGCCCAGGAGAAGAAAGCCGAAGCCAAAAAAGAAGTCGATCCGCTGATTCAAGCGTATTCCGTCAACAACTACTCCAGGGTGCGGACCCTTGGAGCGGCACGGAGAAATGAACCGCTGGCATCTCTTCTTCTCTCGCTGACCAAGGTGTATGACAAGACCCAGAGTGAATCGGTTGCCAAGCAGGGAGTGGAGGAGCTCGGGCGCTTCTATGCAAACAAGGACATGCCGAAAAATCTGCGCATTCTTGCCGGTCTGAGCTACGCGCGCTGCGCCCAGCTGATGCAGGACCGGAAAGATATTTACGGGACGTTTGCCGATAAGATTGAATACCGGAAGGTGTATCAGGATATTCTCCGCAACGCCCCGGGGAGCAAGGAGGCAGTGGCGGCGTTTCTGTATCTGAATCCGACGTCCGAGGAGATCGACGCGTATATCAAGGATTTTCCAGGGGACCGGCAGCTTCTGGTGCCGCTCCACCTGAATATTGCCAATCAGGAGATCCGCGTCCGGCAGAATTACCGGAAGGCGGTGGAGCATTTGAAGGCGGCCTATCAGATCGGGATTGTTCATCCGAGCATCCGCCGCTCGACATTGTTCCGGATTGGTTATCTGTATGACAAGCGGATGAATGATTTCAAGAGTGCGCTTCCGTTCTATCGGGAATATATGAAGGTTTATCCCCTTTCCTCCCAGTCGATTGTGATCCAGCGTTTTATCAAGGAAAAAGGAGAGAAGTGATATGGAAGAGTCGAAACTTCAATATATTTTGAATCGGATCGGCCTGATCTGCTTTCTGCTGTTTTTTGCGTTGTCGGTGGTGATGGTGATCCGGAACGGGTCGTTCGGAGGGGATATTCTCTCCGACGGGAAACGCCTGACGTTTGCCCACTGGCAGCTGGAGGACGGATTCCGGGAAGGATATGCGGATGCGATCAAGGAGTATGAACGGATCAAGGCGAAAGAGGGGATCAAGGTCCGGGTGGTGCAGACGACGGTGCCGGTCCGGGGATATCCGCAATGGTTTCTGACCCAGCTGATCGGAGGGGACTGCGCGGATGTGATCGAGCTGTCCGGAAGTGAAGAGATCCACAATCAGTATTTTCTTCCGCTGTCCCGCTATCTTGCGGCGCCGAACCCGTACAACAAGGGGACCCCGCTGGAAGGAATGGCGTGGCGCGACACGTTTGCCGACGACATGGTCAGCGCATTGAGCCAGACCTATTCGGAATACTTCGGCGTCTCCTCCTTCATGACGACGACCCGGATGTATGTGAATGTGGATCTGTATGAAAAGGCGACCGGCGAGAAGAAAATGCCGGAAACCCTGGATGAATGGATTCTTGCCTGCCAGAAAATTCAGGAATACGGGGAAAAGATCGGGCGGCCGCTGATTCCGATCGGAGTCCGCGGGTTCGACAAAGGGACGATCGCTCAGATCTTCACACACTTCAACAACATCATCAATGCCGATTACAACGATTCCGTTTCCGATTACGGTTACGGACCGACCATTTACGAGATCTATCACAAGCTGGCCATCGGCGACAAGAACATTGATCTGGATCGTTTCCTTGCTCCGGTGGAAATCGTTGCGGAGGTGGGAAAGTACTTTGCCAAAGGGTTTTCCGCAATTGACCTGGAACAGACCAAGTTCCTGTTCAATTCCGGAACGGTGGGTTTCTTCATTGACGGGACCTACAATGCGTTTTCCATGGTGAACAACTCCGATTTCCGCGTGGACATCATTCCGCTTCCTCTGATCGGCCCGAACGGGAAGTACCGGGATCTGGGAAGAATGACTGAGGTCGGCGGCGGCGCTGGCGGCCGATTCGGAATACCGAAGAACGCCAGGGATATTGAACTGGCGCTGGATTTTCTTCAGTTCATCACGTCCTACAAGATCTCCCAGCTGACGATGGTGCGTCACAGCAAATGGGGATCTCCGCTGAAGCAGGTGAACTACCGGGAGGCGTTCGGACCGGAAATCTCCGCGATGTGCCACTGCAAGAACAAGAAGGAGATGACAAAGAAACAAATTGAGGAAGAGGTTTCTCTTCTGGAGAAATGCCGTCCGTATGAAGGACTTGGCTATACGGGAATCGCGAACATCTACGCGATCGGAGGGAAGACGCAGAAAGATCACGTTCTGACCTTGGAAGACATCATCATCCACCAGCCGGAAAATCCGAAGAAATTCTTCTGGAATTCGATTCTCAGCCGGCGTCACGATCTTCTTCAGGAACTGGATGAAACCATTATTTCGGAGAAGCGGACCTTGTGGAATCTGGACGGCATGCGCGCCACCTTCGCGGTCGCGGAGCTGCAGACAGCCTCCCCGCAGGAGAAAGAGGCGTACGACAACCGCTACAAGCTCAACATGGAAGGGATGATCAACCGCTTCCAGCAGCTTGAAACGCTGTACCAGGTCATTGAAGACATTCCCAATTTGAAGGAGATTGAATAATGGCAGTTGAAGTTCCGATGAAGAAACTGCGGTATTACTGGCCGGTCTATCTGCTGATCGCCGTACCGCTGATTATGGTTTNNCGATCTACAACGGCTTTGTCCACATTTTCTACCGCTGGAACGGCGATACGGTGGAGGAGTTCATTGGACTGGGAAACATCATGCGGGTGCTTCAGGATGCAACGCTGCTGCATTCGTTCGGCGTGGTGCTGATCTTTGTGATTGCGAACGTCTTCAAGATGATCGTGCCGATCCTGATTGCCGTGGTGCTGCACCATGTGATCAGCGACCGGATGGGGTATCTGTACCGGGTGCTGTTCGTGGTGCCGATGATTATTCCCGGAATGGTCGGAATTCTGATCTGGAAATATTTTTACGAGCCGAACAACGGAGTGCTGAACCGGCTGCTGCGGGGACTGGGGTTCCTGTCGCCGACGGACAGCATTCAGTGGCTGTCGGACGAGCGGCTGATCATTCCATCGCTGATTTTCATGGGATTTCCCTGGGTGGGGGCGTTCGGCGTGCTGATCTATCTGGCGGGACTGCAGAGCATCCCGGAAGATGTCTACGAGGCGGCGGAGGTGGATGGAGCGGGACCGTTCCGGATCTTCTTCCAGATTGAACTTCCGCTGATCATGACACAGATCCGGATCAATCTGGTTCTGATGACGATTTCGACGCTTCAGGCGTGGGAACATATTTATCTGTTTGTCGGCATCAGCGGGGGCCCGAACGGGGTGGCCACGGTGCCGGGGCTGCGGATATTCCGCGACGCCTTTTCCGAAGGGCTGTTCGGGTACGGCTGCGCAATCGGTTTTGTGATCTTCCTGGTTACGCTTGCGCTGACGTACATCAACAACCGCTTTGTCAAAGTCAACAAATAAGAAGAGGGTCTCTGAATCATGGCAAGAAAAGTTCGATCAAAGACGGCGGAATTCGCCAAACATCTGATTATCATCACGGCGCTGATATTCGCCTTTATTCCTTTTTATCTGATGCTGAACATTTCGCTGAAGGACAATGAACAGTTTTTCCAGAATCCGTGGCTGCCGTCGCTGCCGTTCCACTGGGAGAATTATGTGTACGGGTGGAACTACATCGGGATGAAGATCTTCAACACGGCGTTTGTCGCGGTGACGACCACGGTGTTCACGATCGCCTTTGCGGTGATCGGCGCCTACTTCTTTGCCCGGTTCAAGATGCCGGGATCGAAAATTCTGTTTCTGGTTTTCACGCTTCTGATGATGTATCCGGGCGTGGCGAACATGGTGCCGATGTTCAAGCTGATCACGTCGCTGGGGCTGTACAACAGCTATCTGGCGCTGATTCTTCCGGGGATCGCGGGAGGCCAGGCGTTCAACATCTATGTGCTGCGGAACTTTATTGAGGATATCCCGCAGGATCTGTTCGACGCGATTGAAATCGACGGGGGAAGCATTCTTCAGCAGATCTGGCATATTGTGGTGCCGATGTCGATGCCGATCATCGGAACGCTGGGGATTCTGACAATCATCGGTCAGTGGAACAACTTCATCAGTCCGCTGCTGTACATCCGTGACGACAACATGCAGGTGCTCTCCGTCTCGCTTCTGTATCTCGACGGCGAGTACACCAAACAGTGGGGGCAGCTGATGGCGGGCTACACGGTTGCATCGCTTCCGCTGGTTGTGATGTTCCTTTTCTGCATGAAACTGTTTGTCCGCGGTCTCTCCGCCGGAGCGATCAAAGGCTGATGTTTCCCGCGTTTTCCGAAACCGGATGGATTGAACTTCCATCCGGTTTTTTTCTTTCCGAAAAGAGGAGAACCGTCCTTCCGAGAGGGAAAATACGAAAGTTCAGAGAAAAAATCCATTCTTCCTATTGAAAAAAAACGTTTTGGGAATATGTTACATTTTTGTTCTTATTGCAACAGGAAGGGGAGCAAATGGATCTGATTCCGACTTATACGACGTTCGGACTCTACCTGGTGTTCATGGTGGTGGTCGGGTTGTATTTTTACAGAAAAGAGACGAATATCAAGGAGTATCTCCTCGGGGGACGCGGAATGGGGAGCTGGGTGACCGCGATGTCGGCTCAGGCAAGCGACATGAGCGGCTGGCTCCTGATGGGACTTCCGGGAGCGGTGTATTGCGCGGGACTCGGGGAAAGCTGGGTGGCGATCGGCCTGGTGGCCGGAACGCTGGCAAACTGGCTCCTGATCGNNGATCGCGCCGCGGCTCCGGATCTATACGGAGAAGGCCCGGGCGCTGACCATCTCCGCCTATCTCGGACGGAGATTCCGGGATCCGACGGGAATCATCCGGATTCTGGCGGCGGCGATCACGCTGTTTTTCTTCACGATCTATGCGGCATCGGGTCTGGTGGCGGCGGGAAAACTGTTTGAATCGATGTTTGCGGTGGATTTCAAGATCGCGGTTCTGGTGGGGGCGGTTGTCATTCTGCTGTATGTGTTCATGGGAGGATATCTGGCGGTCTGCTGGACGGATCTCTTCCAGGGACTTCTGATGTTTTTTGCACTGATTGCGGTTCCCGCGGCGGCGGCATGGAATCTGGAGAGCGGAGCGGTGGCGGCGGCATGCGAGGCAAAGAACGTTTCGTTTTCGCTGATTCCGAAAGGCGGAGGAATGGCGGCGGTGGTGGCGATCATCTCGTCGGCGGTGTGGGGACTCGGCTATTTCGGCCAGCCGCATATTCTGACGCGGTTCATGAGCATTCATTCGTTCCGGGCGCTTCCGAGAGCGACCACGATCGCAATGATCTGGGTGGTGATTTCGCTGGGGGCGTCGATTCTGATCGGCATTCTTGCGATTCCGATGTGGAGCGGCGCGGCGGAACTTTCGAAGGCCGACAGTGAAAAGGTTTTCATTTACATGATCGGGGAGCTGTTCAATCCGTGGATCGGGGGGATTCTTCTTGCGGCGATTCTTGCGGCGATCATGTCGACGATCGATTCCCAGCTGCTGGTGTCCTCCTCGACGCTGACGGAGGATTTCTACAAGCTGATCATCAAGCGGAAAGCATCGACCCGGGAACAGGTGGCGGTCAGCCGCGGTTTTGTTCTTCTGATCACGGTGGTGGCGACGGTGTTTGCGCTGGCGGATATTGAAACGATCTTTTCCCTGGTGAAATTTGCCTGGGGCGGATTCGGGGCGGCCTTCGGACCGGTCATTCTGATGTCGCTCTATTCGCGCCGGATGACCTGGCAGGCGGCGCTCTGCGGCATGATTGCCGGCATGGGCGTGATGCTGGGATGGTATGCGGCGGGTTTGAGCCGTTACATGTATGAAATTCTGCCCGGTTTTGCAGCAGGCCTTGCGACCATTCTGTTTCTGAATCATACGCTTCCCCAGAGAAGCGTTGGNNTCCGGGAATTTGATTCCATGACAGCGGAACTCCGTTCCGGCACCCGGTAAGCAAACGAACCATTCAGACAAAGGAGTTATCATGGCAGGCAGCGGAAAAAACGATTTGGAAATTGCCGTTCTGAACAGCATCAGCAAAACAGTTGTCCATGAACGGAACATTCCAACGCTTCTGAAGACCGTTCTGGACATTCTTCACCGGGAGATGGGGCTTCTGCGCGGGACGTTCACTCTGATGCATGGAGACACGCTGTTCATCGAGGCTTCGAACGGACTGACGGAAGAGGAGATGCAGCGGGGGACCTACAAGGTCGGCGAAGGGGTCACGGGAAAGGTGGCGTCCACGGGGCTTCCCCGCGTCATTCCGGACATTTCCAAGGACCATGAATTTCTCGGCAAGACCAAGGCCAGGAAAAATACGAAAAATGTCGCGTTCATCTGTGTCCCGGTGATTCATATGGAGAAGGTCATCGGCACGCTCTCGATCGATCACGAGGTCAGGCCGGGAGTGGATCTGGACCGCGATCTCAAAATTCTGGAGACGGTGGCGAACATCACGGCGGAAGCGGTGGCGGCCTGTCTTCAGGAACATGAGGAACGGGAGAAACTGAAAGCGGAAAATGTCCGGCTGCGGGAACAGCTGGGCACGAATATGCGACCGGTGAGCATCATCGGGTCGTGCAGTGCGATGCGGGCGGTCTACGCGCAGATTGCGCAGGTGGCGCCGAGCAATGCGACGGTGCTGATCCGCGGAGCCTCCGGAACCGGCAAGGAACTCGTCGCCCGGGCCATCCAGCAGGAGAGCAAGAGAAAGGACAAGCCGTTCATCTGCGTCAACTGTGCGGCGCTTCCGGACAACCTGATCGAAAGCGAACTGTTCGGCCATGAAAAAGGAGCATTCACCGGAGCGATCAGCACCCGCTGCGGCCGCGCGGAGGCGGCGAATGGGGGGACATTGTTTCTGGATGAGATCGGCGATCTGAGTCTTCCGGTTCAGGTGAAGCTGCTGCGGTTCATTCAGGAGCGGACGTTCTCCCGGGTGGGGAGCAACGAGGAGATCAAGGTGGATGTCCGTCTGATTACGGCGACCAGCCGCAATCTCGAGCAGCTGATGGAGGAGGGAAAGTTCCGGGAGGACCTCTATTACCGGCTGAACGTGTTTCCGATTCATCTTCCGTCGCTGCACAACCGCCGGAGCGACATCATGCTTCTGGCGGAACATTTTCTGGAAAAGTACAAGAAGATTCACGGCAAGGAGATTGTCCGGATCTCGACGCCGGCGATCAACATGCTGATGTCGTATCACTGGCCGGGGAATGTGCGGGAGCTGGAGAACTGTATTGAGCGGGCGGTGCTGCTTTCGACGGACAATGTGATTCACGGATACAATCTTCCGCCGTCCCTTCAGACGGGGGAGTCTTCCGGGACGGCGATCAATCCGGAGATGAAGGCCGATTTCAACACCATGGTGGAGTCGTTTGAGCGGGAGCTGATTGTCGAAGCACTGAAGGCGACAAACGGCAATGTGGCCGCGGCGGCGCGCAAACTGGGAATTTCCCAGCGGATCATTCACTACAAGATCAATAAAATCGGCATCACGCCGGAGTGGTACAAACAGGATTCGCAGAAATAAAAATCGGGGAAAATTCGGATTTTAATTTGTTTTCCGCGGAATCGCACTGTATATTCCTGTCAGTACGCAAAAACTACAAACAAAGGAGTTTCACATGAAATTCAAAGCGATTGTCACAGCAGTTTCCCTGACGTCTCTTGTGGTCCTCGCCGGATGCGCGACGCCGTTCCCGCTCGGATTCATCTACACGAGCGTCAATCTTCCGGTCACTGTCGGAAATGGGGAGATGAAGTATTCGAAAGTCGGTGAAGCCAAATGTCAGTCGATGTTCGGTCTTTTCGCGAGCGGCGATGCGTCGATCAACGCGGCCTGCGCCAATGCCAAGATCACGAAGGTGGGCTGGGTGAATCAGGAGGTCGTGAATATTCTCGGCATCTACGGCAGCTACAAGACGGTTGTGTACGGCGAATAAGCCTCGTACGAACCGGTTTGAAAATGAATTTGCGGGCGGTCTTCGGACCGCCTTTTTTTGTGTCCGGATTCCGGGAGGGAGGAGATGGAATCGGTTGACAGCGTTTTCACCGGGCGTCAGCGAAAAGGAGGTGTTTTGATGAACACGATCGGAGACAACCGGAGCGGAGTGTTCCGGCAGATCCGCAAGCAGGATGGGTTTTATTACGCCACGATGGACGGCATCCACTGGGACCGGATCGACAATGCCGACGGGGCATCCGCGTATGAAGTCTGGTTGTCTGCCGGACATCAGGGAAGCGAGGAGGATTTCTTTGAATATCTCCGCGGCCCGCGCGGCTACACCGGAGCGGCCGGACCGCAGGGAGAAGCCGGAGAACAGGGACCGCAGGGAGAGCAGGGCGAGCAGGGAGTTCCCGGAGAACAGGGCATTTCCGCGTACGAAGTCTGGCTGAAGGAGGGCAACAGCGGAACGGAAGCGGATTTTCTTTCCTCGCTGAACGGGAAAGCTGCGACGATCCGGATCGGAAAGGTCACCCTCCTTCCGGAAGGGAGCGTTCCGACTGTGACCAACAGCGGAACCGAGGAGGAAGCGGTTCTGGATTTTGCCTTTCCGGAAGGGACCGTCGCCACGCCCTCCGGCGAAGAAAGTGAATCTTCCGGGAACGCGGTCTGCCTTTTCTATGGCGAACGCTTTTCCGGCACCACACGCTTAACCTACGGAAGGAGAATCTGAAAAATGGCAGTCTTCAAACCGCCCTATGCAACGAGCGAAGAACGGAAAACCGTCACACTGGAGGATGGCGAACTGATGTTCGACTCCAGCGAGAAGGCCTTCTACACCGGGGACGGAACCCCGGGCGGACGCGCCATCAACGAAACCACCATCACCATCCGGAACTGCGAGGCCCTTCCCACCGGCTCCCAGGCCTCTTTCGAGGAGACGGAAGACTCCACTGCGCAGGCCCGCATCTATACATTCTACTATCCGGAAGCGCCCGATTCCATCAGCATTCCGAGTCCTCTTCTCAGCAACGAGGAGGCAGCCACTCCGGCATCCGGCAGAGTCACTCCGTTTCTCCGTGCGGGCGAAAACGGCTCCGTCGAACTTGCGGTCAAAAAAGAGGACGGCTCCATTCTTCTGGTCTCCAGCGGCGGGAGCGCCTCCTCTTCGATCGTTCCGGCGGTCTGCACCGAGGTCAATGCGCCGTTCTGCACGGTCCGTCCGGTCGCCATCGGCCCCGACGGCAGCAGTTCCTGGGCCGGCGATGCGGTCGAAGCTCTTCTCCCCGTCTGGGAAGTTCCCGCAACCGAGTAAACCCCAAAACGGGACAAAATATTCTTCCGCTCATCCGGACCTCTTCCTGAAAAGGGATTTGTCCGGATGAGCTTTTTTCAGCGTGCGATTTTCTCAAGGGTCCGACGGATTCTGCGGCTCCCATCCGGATTCCAGACACGGTCCGCCGCCTCGATCAGTTCAAAGGGACGGTAACAAAGAATCGCTCTCTCCCGTTCCGTCTTCCAGCTGACCACCCCTTCCCGGATCACCTGTTCGACCGGTTTTCCGAAGTAGCACTCCTTCATTTTCCGCTCCACGAACTCCTGCACTCTTCCGCGGGGCACGGAGAACGCCCCCGCCTTGCACTCCAGCACCGTCACAGTCACCCTGCCCCCGTCAATGGCGAAACGGAAACGGCAGCGGAGATTCAGAAACCTCCCGAACGGCGTATCTCTCCCGATATCATACGGATACAGAAAAGTGAATGTCCCGTTTTCGAGCTCCAGCCGTCCCCTTTTCATCTCCTCGGGAATCCGGAGAAACGATGCGGCAAACGGATTGCCGATCGATCCGGCCAGCAGCGCATTGAACTCCCGTTCCGTCAGCTCGAGCGTCCGTTCCGTCCCCGGCCCCTGCTTCACGGCGGTGCGGATGTTTTCCTGAATGGTCCGCATTCCCGTCATCATCGGAATAAAATCCGGCGACGTGGCGATCTGTGCGGTGATCGGCGATTCATCCAGCAGCATCACCGCCACCACCGAACACGCCGTCAGCAGCAGAACCACCGCAAACAGCGGAAGAAGAATATACAATACCAGTTTACGAACGCTCATAACGGAATCGTTCTCGGGATTCGCGCTTCGACAAATACGGCGGCACGCAAG
>DDJH01000023.1:14956-15161 GCA_002338895.1 Lentisphaeria bacterium UBA1829
GCAAGTAGATCAGATCCGTCGGCGACGCCGTGAAATTCTCCGGATCATTGAAAATCAGCTCCTCCGCGCGAATCGACGGCGTATAATCAATCGATCCCGCCACCCCGGGCGCAAATTTTTCCAGAGCGCGCCGATCCTTCTCCAGAGCCGCCCCCTTCTGCTTTTTCAGCAGATTCTCCAGCTCCTCCTCCTTCTGCAGCACGGC
>DDJH01000006.1 GCA_002338895.1 Lentisphaeria bacterium UBA1829
TCATCATGAGGAACACCATCATGGGCATCCGCACGAACATCATCATGAGGATCATCATCATGAGGAACACCATCATGAGCATCCGCACGAGCACCGGAACCTTGCCGATGTGTATGAGGTGATCGACCGCGGGGAGATGACGGATCGCGCAAGGGAGCTGTCGCGGAAGATTTTCCGGATCGTTGCGGAGGCGGAAGCCGCCGCGCACGGCTGTCCGGTCGAAGAGGTTCATTTTCACGAGGTGGGAGCGCTGGACTCCATTGTGGACATTGTTTCGGCGGCGGTTCTTTACGACGATCTTGGCATCACCGAATGCGTGGTCACGGGACTGACGGAAGGGACGGGATTTGTCCACTGCCAGCACGGAGAGCTTCCGGTTCCGGTACCCGCGGTTCTGAATATCGCGCAGGCGAACCGGATTCCGCTGCGCCTGACGGATGTGAAAGGGGAGATGGTGACGCCGACAGGGATCGCGATTGCCGCCGCTCTTCGCACAAGAAACAGACTGCCGGAAAGTTTTCTTGTGGAGAAAATCGGGATCGGACTCGGGAAACGGGATTTCGGCCGTCCGAATCTTCTTCGGGCACTTCTTCTCAGGGAGGAGTAGAAATCCGCGAAGAACAGAGCCGGAGAGAGGTATCATTCCGGAACTTGCGGAAAACCGTCATTGTCCATAGTGGAAGGATGGAATTACGAGGCGGGAACGTGCCCGCCGAAAGGAGTTGACGATGAACAGACGTGATTTTTTGAAGAGTGCCCTTGCCATCACCGCACTCGGCGGCGCAGCCCGCCTGGCAGCTCAGACAGGAGTTCAGGGGAAAGCTCCGGGGGAGGAAAAACAGGATCCGAGAAAAGTCACCCGGCGGCGCTATAAGAATACCGATCTCACTCTTCCCCTTCTCGGGTTCGGCATGATGCGCCTGCCGCGGAACAGCCGGGGCATTGATGAAAAGAAGGCGCAGGAAATGGTCGACATGGCCATGGCGGCCGGCGCGAACTATTTCGACACCGCATGGCCGTATCATGGGGGACAGAGCGAAATTTTCGTGGGCAAAGCGCTGAAGAAATATCCGCGGGACTCGTATCTTCTTGCCAGCAAGCTCCCGGTCTGGATGGTCAGGAAGCCGGAGGATGCGGAACGCATTTTCAACGAACAGCTCCGCAAATGCCAGACGAAGTATTTTGATTTCTATCTTCTTCATGCGCTGGGAGCCGCCCGCTGGAAAACCGTGGAACAGAACAAGCTCTTTGAATTTGCCCAGAGGATGCGGGATGCGGGCAAGATCCGGAAGATCGGTTTTTCGTTTCACGACTCGCCGGAACAGCTGAAGATCATTGCGGCTGCAAAGCCGTGGGATTTTGCGCTTCTGCAGATCAACTATCAGGACTGGTATGACTACCGGTCGCGCGAGCAGTATGAGATTGTGACGAAACTCGGCATTCCGATTCTGGTCATGGAACCGCTTCGGGGCGGAGCGCTGGCCACGCTGAACCCGGCGGCGGTGAAGATTCTGAAGACGGCGAACCCGAAAGCGAGCACGGCATCGTGGGGACTGCGCTATGCGGCCTCGCTGCCGAACGTCCTCTGTGTGCTGAGCGGAATGAGTCTTCCGGAGCATGTGGAAGACAATCTCCGCACGATGACCCCGTTCCATCCGCTGACGGAAAACGAGCGCATGACGCTGAATTCGGCTCTTGCCGCCTACCGCAAGACGGATTCGGTCCCCTGCACGGTCTGCGAATACTGCATCCCCTGCCCGGCGGGCGTGGAGATTCCGAAGGTCTTCGCCGCGTACAATCAGTACAAAATCAACGGCGACGCCGCCGCCTTCCGGAAAGCCCTTGCCGCACTGCCTGAAGACGGAGGTCCCGATGCCTGTGTCGACTGCGGAGCCTGCCTGAAGAAATGTCCGCAGAAGATCAACATCCCGACCCGCCTGAAACAGATTGCGGCGGAAGTGAAAAAACTTCCGCGTGCCTGATCCGGGCCACGTTCCTCCGTCTCTCCTCCGGAACAGGACTCCGCTCCGGATGGAGAGAGACGGGGAAGCGGCTTGAAAAATCCGCCCGGCTGATTATATTAGCAGAAATGTTCCGACGGACCGTGAATGAATGTTTTGACTGCGGAACAGATCCGTTCTGAACAAAAAATTGAAGGAGAATCCCACGATGGAATTTTATGATGTGATTCGTTTGAGAAGAAGTATCCGCTCCTACCGCACCACTCCGGTTCCGCCCGCGATTGTGGAGCGGATTGCGGAAGCGGTGAACCTGGCGCCGAGCGCGTGCAACCGTCAGCCGTACCGGGTGCTGTTTGTGACGGATCCGGCGAAGCGCGCGGCGCTGTGCAAGGCGTACAAGGCGGCATGGCTTTCGGAGGCGCCCGCCATTGCGGTGATTGTCGGGAACGCATCCGCCGCGTGGAAGAGACTGGAGGGGGATTCGATCGTGGATGTGGACTGCGCAATCGCGATGGAGCATCTGGTGCTTGCGGCAACCGAGGAAGGACTCGGGACCTGCTGGATCTGCGCGTTCGACCGGGCGGCGGCCGATGCGGCGCTGAATCTTCCCAAGGAGGAACACTCCTTGGCGATGACGCCGGTCGGGTATGCGAAAAACACCGATCTGCCGCCGCAGAGCCGGAAAGAGCTCTCCGCGATCTTTGAGGTGGTCGGATGACCGTGATCGAACCGGCGCAGGAGGGGGGATACCGCGCGGCGGGAACGGGATGGGAGCTGCTGCTGGACCGTCCCGCGGCCGGACTGTTCACATTCCGGGCAGGGAAGAATCTGGAGATCGTGCTGCACGGAGCGAAGCTGGATGATCTGGAGGAGAGCACGGCGCTTGCGGGACGGAGAAAACTGCATCTGGCGGAGGACGGGAACGAGGCATCGCTGGAGACCGGCTGTACGATTCCGTTCGGAGCGGAACCGTCGATCAACCGGAAATTCCGTCTGCTGGACGGGGTGCTGTGCGTGACGACCGACTTTGTGATCCGCACGTCGTTCCGGATCCGGGATCTTGTTTCGGGAGGATTTTCCGTCCGGGGCGGAATCCGTCGTTTTGCCGTTCTCCGCGCGCCGGCGGACGGAGTGCTTCTTCCCGAACCGGAGTGGAAGGAGTTTGCGGAAACCGAAACGGGAACGGTGCTGTATCAGGGGGCGGAACCGCCTGCGGCTCTGCTGATGGAAAACGAGGAGGGGATGATTATTGAATTCGCCGTCGGCGAAGATTTCTGGAGATGGACGACCCCGTCGGCCCAGCCGTTCACCTCGTCGGACTACACGCTGACGCGGACCGCGGAAGGGATCGACTCGAACTGGCTGCTGTACCACTATCAGGAACAGCCGGATCAGGAGATTCCCGATGGACGCAACCGCCGGATCAGCTTTCTTCTCGCCTGGAGGAAACCGAAACGGACCCGGAAGAAACCGTATGCCGACATCTTCGACATGTCCGCCTTCCGCTGGGACGCCAATCAGCTTGCCATTTCTCCGGACGGGAATCCGGATCCGAATGTCCCCTGCTTTGCTTCGGCCGGAGTCATCAACTGTCTGAAGAAATGGGTGCGCCGCCATCTTGCCGATGCGAAGGAGGGAGATGTGTATGCCATCGTCAACGTCCGGCCGGTCTGCTGCCGGTCCGCGGCGCATCAGGACCGCGCACGCCAGAAGATTCTCCCGCATCTGACCGCCTATGCGGTCAACAATTTCAAACGCTGGGCCAACAAGCAGCTCTCGCTCAAGGGGGCGAAGCTGGAGATTGTTCCGCCGGCAAAGAGTTTCTCCCCGCCGTCCATCTGAGGAGAGATGGATTGATTTTCTGCGCGGCCCCGGAACGGGAGAAAGTTCCGGGGCCGTTTTCTGTTTCAGGATGCGGAGACGGAAACGATTCCGGCCGGATAGAATCCGGCTTCCGTTCTTCCGGCGTTTGCAAGCTCCATCCGCTCCCCGGCGAACGAGCAGAGTTCCAGAGCATAGAGCAGAGAGTAGTCGCCTCCGGGGAGAGAGGGAGGAAGCGTCCATGCGTGTTCCGTCCGGACGGAGGCTCCGCGGTCCCAGACGGCGGGACCGCATCCGCAGGAGGGTTCGGCCGTCCCGCTCCAGAGCACCGTTCCGCGGGAGTCGCAGAGAGCCGTACGGAGACGGAATTTTTCGTAACAGGGAGCCGCCCCCCGGTTTCTCCAGAAGAATTCCGTATGCAGAATCCGGTTTTCCGAAAAGGANNCCCCTTCGGCGGCAATCCGGTATCCGCATCGACGGGCAAGATGACGCCAGAGCTCCATCTGTTCGTTCACGGAGAGGGCATCGAACGCCTCGGGGGTAAAGCGGTAGCAGGAGTAGATTTTCTTCTCCGAAACCGGGATCTCCTTTTCGATCTGGAGTTCGCCGAGCCCCTTTGCCTCCCCTCCCCTCTGCCAGTAACTCATGCCGAGGTCCAGAGCGAACTCAAGAGCTTCCGAAAGGACCAGATTTTCAAAAACGACTTTGGACTGATAAAAGAAGCGCCGGAACATCTCCGCACAGTCGTCATCGAGCCACGGCGACCGGAAGGGCGGGTGCCACGCTTTGCCGAGGCCGCCGCATTTGAGCATGATGTGATGCTTTGCCAGATATTCGAAACTCGGCATTGCGTCGAGGAAGCGGTCCTGAAAGCTCGGGTCGCCGACGGACTGCTGAAGAGGGGTATCGGGAAACGCGGAGCGGTAGAGATCGATGATGGTCCGGTGGGCGTCCAGATAGCGGGGGATGGAGTAGCCTTTCCGCTCCCATTCGTCGCGGGGGTAGTGATCGGCGATGTGCATTTCCCCCCATCGGCCGATGTGGGCGATGGCGACGCTTTCCACATAAGGTTTCCCATTGTAGCGCTCGCCGAGGGCGCGGATCAGATGGGCGGCCTTTTCCAGATAGACGCTGTCCCAGTAGACCGGATAGCGGACCGGCATGGACGTGTCGCCGGGAATCTCATTGAGCAGCCATGTGTTGCGATAGAATTCGATCGGTTCATCGACATACTGCGCCCCTGCGTCGAACACCCACTGCGGCGTGCCCTGGTTGTAGAAAGTCCCGAGCGTATCCATCCCGCGCACCTTCAGAAGGACCTTGAAACCGGCATCGATCCACGAACGGAAACACCCCTCCCACTCCGGCTGATCCCAGAGAAAGACCCCCTCCTCCGGTTCGAGCTGCGACCAGGCGATGTCGATGGCGATCTTGTCGCAGAGTTTCTCTTTCAGGAACCAGCTGTCCGGCGGGACCTGGTCAAACGGGATTTTTCCTCTTCTCTGCACAAAGCCGATCCCGCATCCTCGGTTCCGCAGGATCGCCGTATCCGGCAGTTTGTTCAGAACTCTCAGCATCTTCACGTCTCTCCTTTTTGACAGAATGCCTTGTTGTTTTTCAGTATGGGAAACGACTCGGAAGGACTTCCCGCATCCGTCTGCGCAGCTCCGCAGGAGTCAGGAACTCCGCTTCGGAACGCGGATTTTCCCCGCGTCCGCCCTCGATTTGAACGATCAGGTTCCGGATACTCCGGCGGACCAGATTTTCCAGATCGTTCCGGACCAGCCCCGTGATCCGGTCGTTCAGAAAAGCCGGATGGTCGAAATGGGAATTCAGGATCAGTTCCGGCCGATAGCGGGGGAAGAACTCCTCCATTCTCTGCACGAGCATCAGTCCGGTTCTCCATCCGTTCAGCAGAAGGGCGGGCGGGGCCTCCCGGCAGATCCGGCCCAGAAACGCTCCCAGCTCTTCCGGATTCAGCGGGGCGGACCGGACGGAGAAACGGAGACCGGCCCTGCGGCATTCGCTCCGGAGAATCCGCGGCCATTCGGACTCTCCGCTGTGGAGACAGAGCAGCTCCCGGCAGCCGTGTCCGGCAAGATGTTTCACCGCCCCGGCAAGCGCCTCCCGGTAATCCGCCGAAGCGGAGGGGAATGTGGAGGAGTTCTGGAACATCAGCATCATCGGGAAATGCTCCTCCAGAAGAATCTCCTTCCATTCGAAATCTCCGAGCCGTTCGCAGTAGAGAACGCCGTCCACGCGGTATTCGATCAGCGCCCGCAGATGCTCCAGCTCCTCCTGCGAACAGAATTCACACAGGGAGATCAGCAGGCGGTAATGGGATTTTTCCGCCTCCCGCAAGGCGAAATCGGCAAGGGCGGCCCAGAACGGATTGCGCAGGTCGGAGATCACAAGCCCGATCGTCCGACTTCTGCCCTTCTTCAGCGACTGGGCCAGACGCGACGGCAGGTAGTGACACTTCCGGACCGCCTCTTCAATCCTCTTCCGCGTCTCCACCCGCATCCGCGCGTCGGGCGCCCCGGCCAGACATTTGGAGACCAGCGATTTGGAAACGCCGGCCGCTTTCGCCACATCTTCCAGTGTCGTTTTCATCCATTTTCCCTTTTTGCTACATCGATATACCAAGATACTCCACTCTTCTCCCTTTTACAAATGCGGAACGGAAATTTTCAGAGGAATCTCTGTTTTTCAGACAAAAAAAGAGGATGGATCCCGCGAACAGGATCCATCCCGGTTGATCGGAAACGCCGGACTTTTCAGGTGCGGTCCGCGTAGGTGCTGCCGAGATATTCGGCGACGCCTTCCGCAGAGGCCTTCATTCCTTTTTCGCCTTTGTGCCAGTTTGCGGGGCAGACCTCTCCATGCTCTTCGAAGAACTGCAGCGCATCGACCATGCGGAGCGCTTCATCGACGCTTCTTCCGAGCGGTAGATCATTGACCAGCGCATGGCGGACAATCCCCTGTCGATCGATCAGGAACAACCCCCGCAGCGCCACCGAACCGTTGAACAGGACACCGTAATCGCGGGAGATGTTCTTTGTGACGTCCGCGACCATCGGGAACTTGACATTTCCGATTCCGCCCTTGTTCGGCGGAACGGACTTCCACGCGAAATGGGTGAATTCCGTATCGGTGGACACGCTGACGACCTCGCATCCGCGTTTTTTGAACTCCTCATATTTGGAATCGAACGCCAGGATCTCGGAAGGACAGACAAATGTGAAGTCCATCGGATAGAAGAACAAAATCACATATTTTCCCTTCAGAGCGGAAAGACGGAATTCCGCGAACGTATTGTCCCCCATCACGGCATTTGCGGTGAAATCGGGCGCTTCCTTCGTAACCAGAGTGGACATGGCAACATCTCCTTGATTGAATAAGTTCATTCCAAGTTGGACCCCCCAACTTATTTCTTCTGACAATATAAATCCCCGGAAACGAATTGCAAGACCCATTNNCCCATTGAGAAAAAGAATCCCGATTCCCGCTCATTCCGAAACGATTTCCCCCTTCCGGACGGGAAAAAAACATCTTTTTCCGGAAAGAAGGTTGGATTTTATCACGAGACATGCTATATTAGCATTCCTCTTTTCTGGCATCCCTGTGGTGTAACGGTAGCACAAATGGTTTTGATCCATTTAGTTCAAGTTCGAATCTTGGCGGGGATACCACTTTTTTCATCCGGGCGCCTCCGCCCTCTCTCCAACGGAAAAATCCGCCCGCTCCGCATTCCCTCGAAGGCTCTCTCCGCACGTTCCATCCCCCTCCCCGAAGAAAATCCGAATAAAATCGGGAAATGGGACTTGACAAAAAAACGATTTTGTTATATAATATACAACACTTAGTAAACCTTAGCTAACATCAAAATAAAAATCGAGCGAAAAAAACGATGAAAAAAGCCGAAGGCCCCATTGCGGAATACATGAAGATCCGGCGCTATGTGATGACGCTGATTCTGCGGGCGGGCAAACAGTCTGTCCGAATCCCGACGGTCACGGAACTCGCCCGGAAATTCGGGGTCAGCCGGCCGACGGTCAGCAAGGCGATGAA
>DDJH01000033.1 GCA_002338895.1 Lentisphaeria bacterium UBA1829
CAAATAGAATGCTCTGCGGTCAGGCGGCGGACCGGCTGGCCGTGCGCCTGGGAAACCGGTGGGAAAATCGGGAAAAAACGGATTCATATTCGAGGAGGAATATACCATGAAATACATTGGAGCCCATGTTTCCATATCGGGAGGAGTGGAGAACGCCCCTCTGAACGCCGAGGCGATCGGCGCGAAAGCCTTTGCGATGTTCACGAAGAACCAGCGTCAGTGGAAAAGCGCGCCGCTGACGGAGGAGTCGATTGCCGCATTCCGGCAGAACTGCGCGAAATACGGCTTCACGCCGGACCGGATTCTGCCGCATGACGGCTACCTGATCAATATGGGAAATCCGGATGCGGAGAAGCGGAGACAGTCTCTGGAGGCGTTCATCGACGAGATGAAACGGTGCATGCAGCTTGGTCTGGACCGTCTGAACTTCCATCCGGGCAGTTCGCTGAAGCAGATTCCGGACGAAGCGTGTCTGGATCTGATCGCGGACTGCATCAACACGGCGCTGGACGAGACGGAGTCGGTGACGGCGGTTCTGGAGAACACCGCCGGCCAGGGCAGCAACCTCGGCTGGAAATTTGAGCATCTTGCCCGGATCATGGAACGGGTGCGGGACACCTCCCGGATCGGCGTCTGCCTGGACACCTGCCACACCTTTGCCGCCGGCTACGACCTCAAGACCCCGGAAGGCTATCAGCAGACGATGGATCAGTTCGACCGAATCATCGGCTTCCAGTTTCTGCGCGGCGTGCATCTGAACGATTCGAAAAGCCGTCTTGGCGGCCGTCTGGACCGTCACAACAGCATCGGGGCCGGCGAGCTCGGCTACGAGACCTTTGAACGTCTGATGAACGATCCCCGTTTTGACAACATTCCGATGGTCCTGGAAACCATCGACGAAACGCTCTGGCCGCAGGAGATCCGCACGCTGTACGGAATGATCCGCTCCTGAGCCCGGCACTCTCCGCCATTCTGCGCCGGTCGGTTGACAGCCCCCTTTCCGCGAAACCCGGAACTTCACAGAAAGGACTGTTATCATGATTCGAAACACGATCGGCGCTCCCGGCCTTGTGAACCCGCAGTACCGCTATGCCCTGGAGGACTGGTGCAAATGCGACGACTGCTTCGCCGGAGAACGCGAAATCAAGGAAGCGGGCGAAACCTATCTCCCGCGGACCGAGGGCCAGATGGCGGATCCGCAGTTCGGCGCCCGGCGCTACGAAGCCTACAAATCGCGGGCCAATTACTTCAACTACTTTTTCTCCACCGCGGCGACGATGCTGGGCATTCTGCATCGGGAACCGCCGGAAGCGGTCGAACTTCCGGAACGCATCCGTCCGCTCCGCCGGCGGGCGTCGAGTGACGGACTGCCGCTGACGGACACGCTTCGCCGTCTGAATCTCCTTCAGCTCATCTACGGTCGCTGCGGAGTTCTTCTGGATGTTCCGCCGGAGACTCTCTCGTCGGATGCGGTCCCCGCAATGACCCTCTATCCGGCGCATCGGATTCTGGACTGGGAGTGCGGCAACGGTCCGTCGTCGCCCCTGCGTTCTCTTCTGCTGGACGAATCCTGCTGGGAGCGGAAGGAAGGACTCTGGAGCTTCTCCCGACGGGTCCGTCTCTGCGCCCTCTCTCCCGACGGCGAATACTTCTCCGTGGTTCTGACGCCGGAGGAATACGCCGCTCTTCCGGGACTCCCGCACACGCTCTCCGACGAGCATTTTCCGGAAATCCGGGGCCGCCGTCTTCGGAAAATCCCCTTTGTCTTCGCCAATGTGACGGACTCCTGTCCGGATGTCCAGAAACCGCCCCTTCTGGCCCTCGCGAATCTCTGTCTTGCCATCTACCGCGGCGAGGCGGACTACCGTCATGCGCTGTTCATGCAGGGTCAGTCCACCCTGTTCCTGAAGGGCTTCCAGCTGGACGGCCCGCCGATGATGGGCGCCGGCAACTACATCCATACGGAATCCCCCGACGCCTCCGGCGGATTCCTGGAAATCTCCGGCGCCGGTCTTCAGGAGATGCGCACCGCGCAGAACGATCTGCATGAAATGGCCAAAAGCCTCGGACTCTCCCTCGACAACTGGTCGAACACGGAATCCGGCGAAGCGCTGAAAACCCGTCTTGCCGTCAAAACCGCTCTGATGCGCGCCATAGCCGAAACCGGAGAGCGCAGTCTTCATCATCTTCTGCGCATGGCGGCGGAATGGTGCGGCGCGGATCCCGATGAAGTGGTCTTCCGGGTCAACCGCGACTTCAGTGAAGGCGGAGTCTCCGCCTCCGACGTTCTGGAACTCTGGAATGCGAAGACCGCCGGACTCCCCCTCTCCGCCCGGAGCATTCACGACTGGCTCCGACGGAACGACTTCACCGACGCCTCCTACGACGAGGAGCTCGAACAGATCCGTCAGGACGGCGACACCCCGCATCTCTGATCCCCTCCGCGGAAAACGGATCCCCCTTTCCGGACGTGCGGCGGCATCACGCGCATCCGCCGCCTCCGGAAACGATCCGCTTTCCGTGCGGAATCTTTTTCGTCAGCCTTTGACGATCTCGGTTCCGATCCCCTTGTCCGTGAAGATTTCCAGCAGCAGGGAGTGCGGAACCCGCCCGTCGATCATCTGCACCTCCCGGGTTCCGGCCTCCAGCGCGGCGACCGAACTGCGGATCTTCGGCAGCATCCCGCCCGAGAGCACCCCTTCGGCGATCAGCTTGTCCACCTCGGAGGTCCGAATCGACGAAATCAGCGATTTCTCGTCGCTCGGATCCCGCAGGATCCCCGGCACATCGCTCAGGAAAACCAGTTTCCGGGCCTTCAGCGAACGGGCGATGTCGCAGGCGGCCATATCGGCGTTGATGTTGTAGACCTGTCCATAGAAATCCGTCGCCAGCGGTGCGATCACGGGAATGAACCCGTACTTCAGCGCGTCCAGAATCGGATTCACATCCACGGCGATCACTTCCCCGACGAAGCCGATGTCCAGTTCCTTTCCGCTCTCGCGGTCGCGGGAGGTCAGTCTTTTCGCGCGGAGCATCCGTTTTCCGGAGATCTGGCACCCTTTTCCCCCCGCTTCCAGGATTCCGTTGACCAGCAGACGGTTGGTGTTGTTGTGCAGCACATCGTCGACCACGGAAATGACCTCTTCACTGGTCACGCGCAGTCCGTTGATGAATTTTGTCTCGATGTTCAGTTCCTTGAGCCGGGCGGTGATCGCCTTGCCGCCGCCGTGGACCACAACGGGTTTCATGCCGGTGGCCTCCAGAAGGACAATGTCGCGCATGGTGCGCCGGGTCAGCTCCGGATCCTCCATCGCGCTGCCGCCGAACTTGATGACGACCAGGTCGTCCCGGAATTTCTGAATATAGGGAAGCGCCTCGATCAGGACTTCCGCCCGTTCCATTGCATGGTTGTTCATCTTTTTTGCATCCTCTCCGAATCAGGTATGGTAATCCGCATTGATTTTGACATATTCATAGGAGACGTCGGAGGTCCAGACCGTGAACGCCCCATGTCCCTCTCCCAGATCCAGTTTCACCGAGAATTCGCCGCGTTTCATCAGCTTGGCAAGTTCCTCTTCCGCCGTTCCCGCATCCATTCCGTTCCGGACGACCGGCATCTCGTCGTAATCCAGAGAGACATTCTCGGGAGAGAAGTTTGCGCCGGAGCGTCCCGCCGCCGCAAGGACCCGTCCCCAGTTGGGATCGCATCCGAACCACGCGGTCTTGCAGAGCAGGGAGTTTGCGACGGTCCGGGCGCACATTTCCGCCTCCGCGGCATTCGCGGCGCCGGTCACTTCCACGCTGACAAATTTTGTCGCCCCCTCTCCATCCATCGCGATCGCCCGGGCGAGATGCTGCGCCACCATGGTCAGAGCGACCTTGAAATGAAGCGCATCGGGAGAATTTTCCCGGATCTCCACGCCGGACGCCCCGTTCGCCATGACGATCACCGTGTCGTTGGTGCTCATGTCGCCATCGACGATCACCTTGTTGAAGGAGTCGTCCACCACCTCTCCGAGCATGGATCCGAGCAGTTCATTGGAGATCGCGCAGTCGGTTGTAATATAGCAGAGCATGGTCGCATGCGGCACCTTCATCTTCGGCGCGATCATTCCCGCCCCTTTGCACATGCCGCCGATCGTGACCTTCCGGTCCCCGGCGGAGAAGGAAAGAGCAATCTCCTTGGGTTTGGTATCGGTGGTCATGATCGCGTTTGCGGCCTCGGCGCCGCCGTCGGGACGCAGCGACTTCGCCGCAAGAACGATCCCCTTTTCAATGATGTCCATCGGCAGCTGATTGCCGATTCTTCCGGTGGAGGAGACCATCACCATTCCGGGATCGATCTTCAGTTCGCGCGCCGTGAGAGCGGCCATCTTCTCCGCATTGGAATACCCTTCGATTCCGGTGCAGGCGTTTGCGACGCCGCTGTTGATGACGACCGCCTGAACCTTCTTCTGTTTGAGCACCCGTTCCCGGCAGAGCTGCACGGGCGCGGCCGGAAACAGATTGCTTGTGAAAGTTCCGGAGAACGAGCAGGGCGCCTCGGACCAGATCATCGCCATGTCGGGAGCGTGACTGCGTTTCAGCCCCGCGCAGACGCCCGCCGCCTCCCCGGACGGCGAGCCCACNNGCCGCCTGAAACCCGAGCGGAGAAGTCACTCCGCCGTTTTCAATGAAATCCATATTCATTTTCTGCAACCTCATACTATGCTGTTGTTGGAAATCGGTTTTTCCGTTTTGGGAGCCAGTTCAGGCCGGGAACCGTTTTCAGCCGCGACGGAAATTGCAATTCCGCCTCTCGGCCGGAAGACGCCTTCCACGCGCATCCAGCGGGGCTCGAGCAGCTTCACCAGATCGGCAAGGATCCGGTTGACCGCCTCCTCATGGAACGTGGCATGGTTCCGGAAGGAGAACAGGTACAGTTTCAGCGATTTGCTTTCCACGCATCGCCGTTCTGCGATGTATCGGACGCGGATGTGCCCGAAATCCGGCTGTCCGGTGACCGGACAGAGACTTGTGAATTCCGGGCAGTCGAATTCGATCACATAGTCCCGTTCCGGATAGCGGTTTTCAAAGGCTTCGAGCTTTGCTTTTTCCGGGGAATCGGGATATTCCTTGTGATTGCGGTTCAGGAGAGTGAGCTCTCCATGAGAAATTTTTTCCGGTTTTCCGGAGTTTTTCTTCTCTTTTTTCATAGAAATCCGTATTGATTGTTCTGTTTTTTTAAAAAACTTCTGCAACTTCCGCTTGAAGAGAACGGAAGTCAGCAATATATTAGCCTACATTCTCAGGAATGCCACTGTCATTTCCGACAGAAATGAAAAAATCTTTAAAAAAATATGGAAAACGAAGGAGAAATCATGAAATTCTGGAAGACAATGATGCTCGCGGCAGTCACACTCTTCGTGACAGGAACCGTCATCCCGGCGATTGCGGACGATGGTCAGAAGGTGGATTCGTACGCGGAGAAGATCACCCGGAAGCTGGGGCGCGGCATTGTCAATGTCGGTTTCGGGGCTCTGGAGATTCCATTGAAAATGTATGAGGTCAACTTTGAAGAAGGGGGCCTGGCGGCCTGCACGTACGGCGTGCTGTTCGGGGTGTATAATTTCGTCAAGCGCGAGATTGTCGGCGTGATCGACATTGCCACGTTCCCGATCCCGCTGCCCGGCTGCATGCCCGACGAACGCGAAGCCGGATGGGGATACGGTCCGATCATGCGTCCGGAATGGATCATCACGCCGGAAAAGAATGTGTACAATGTCGTCTATCCGAATTCGGCCACACTGAACTGAGCCGATTTCGTTTCGAGTGTTTTCTGCCGGACGAACCCTTGTTCGTCCGGTTTTGTTTCCGGAAAATCCCATTTTGTTTGAAGGAGTCCTCATGTTCGGCAGTCCATCCAATAAGATCAAGGTCGGAGTCGTCGGAGTCGGCGTGCTTGGCAGGTATCATACGAAAATCTACAGTGAATCCAGAAATGCCGAACTGGTCGGGGTGTGCGATGTCAGTCCGAAAGCCGCGGAGGCGGTCGCAAAAGAGTTCGGGACGAAGGCGTTCGCCTCGCTGCGGGATCTGGCGGAACAGTGCGATGCTCTCAGTGTGGCCGTCCCGGCGACCGAGCATCACGCAACCGCGATGGAGCTGATGGCGATGAACAAGCATGTCCTGATGGAAAAACCGATCGCCGTCACGGTTGCGGAGGCCGAGGAGATGGTGAAAACTGCGGAGGAACGCGGACTGGTTTTCGGCGTCGGCCATGTGGAGCGCTTCAATCCGGCAATGGATTATCTGGAGAAACACCATTCGAACACGCTGTTTATCGAAGCGCACCGGCTGGCGAAATATCCGCCGCCGCGGCCGGGACAGCATCGCAGAGGAACCGAGGTCAGCGTGGTTCTGGATCTGATGATTCACGATCTGGATCTGGTGCTGACCATGGTGCGGGCGCCCGTCGAGCGGATCGACGCGGTTGGAATCCCGGTGCTCAGCAAGACGGAGGACATCGCCAATGTACGGATCAAATTCGCCAACGGGGCGGTCGCAAATGTGACGGCCAGCCGGATGAGTCCGGAACCGATGCGGAAATTCCGCGTTTTCCAGACCGATTCGTATATCTCGATGGATTACGCCCATCACAGCGGGAAGATCTACCGGCGTGGATTGATCGGCGTTTCCAAGAAACAGATTGATCTCTGCGAGACCAACGCGCTGGCGGCGGAGCTGGAAAATTTCATTGCCTGCGTTGCGGNN
This sequence comes from Lentisphaeria bacterium UBA1829, assembly GCA_002338895.1. Classification (GTDB taxonomy): domain Bacteria; phylum Verrucomicrobiota; class Lentisphaeria; order Victivallales; family UBA1829; genus UBA1829. The sequence goes on from DDJH01000033.1 coordinate 6,754, forward strand.
AGAACGGCGGAACGGTGGTCAAACCGCGCGTTTCCGGACAGGACGGGCTCAATGCGCTGGCTCTTGCCGTCCGGATCACCGACGAGATCTCCTCCTACAACAACAAATATGGGCTCTACAAACTGCGGAAACCGTGAGATGAGCATCGTCCGGGCGGTTTCCAAACTCAATCTTTATCTGCGCGTTCTCGGGGAACTTCCGAACGGGTATCATGAGATTGAGACGCTGTTTCTTCCGCTGACCACTCCCTCCGACGAGCTGGAGATCACTTTTCGCGACGACGGGAAGGGCGAATTCGAAATTCGATCCGACGTCCCGCTTCCGACTGGACGGGACAATCTCTGCGGGAAAGCCGCCGATGCCGTCTGTTCCGCCCTTGGGATCCGCCCCTCGATCTCGGTCAATCTGCGGAAACGCATTCCTGTTGCGGCGGGGATGGGGGGCGGCAGTTCCGATGCGGCGGCGCTTCTTCTTGCCGTGCAGGAACGGTATGGATTTCTTCCGGACCGGGGAGCGGCAGTGGCGCTCTCATGCGGGGCGGATGTTCCTTTTTTTCTGGATCCGCGTCCTTCTGTCGGGCGCGGACTCGGGGAACGACTCACACCGCTTGACGGGATCGCGGAACCCCCGATTCTGATTCTTCCGATGCCGTTCCCGATTTCGACGCCATGGTCGTACCGCCACCTTGTCCGGACGGAGGACAACCGGTCGATCGACGATCTGATCGCAGCGCTCCGGAAGCGAGATTATGAACAGGCGGCGCACTTCCTGCGCAACGATCTGTCGGAGGCGGCATGGCGAAAATTTCCGCTTCTCACACTGGCGAAGAACCGTCTGGAGGAGCTGGGAGCGCTGGGCGTGCAGATCACCGGAAGCGGACCGACCCTCTTTGCGCTGTTCGCGGAGGAATCCTCTCGTTCCGGAGCGGCGGAGGAACTGAGACGAAATCCGCTGCCGTACAGCCGGCCGATCCTGTGATCCGACTCCTCTTCCTCCTGGCAAACAGAGAACGACAAGGAACCTCACCGGACCGCGCCAATCATCCGGAAAACTCCTCTCGACAACCGGATTGCAGTGAGGGAATCACTCACTGATAGAAGCAGCCGTCGCGCAGCTCCAGAATCCGATCGGCCAGAGCGGCAATGGTGTGGTCGTGCGTCACCATGACAATCGTCATTTTCCCCTCGTCGTGAATCGAACGGAAAATTTCCAGGATCCCCTTTCCGGTGACCGAATCCAGATTTCCGGTCGGTTCATCGGCCAGAAGGAGTTCGGGCTCGTTCTGCAGCGCGCGGGCGATTGCGACACGCTGCTGCTCCCCGCCGGACAGCTCGTTCGGACGGTGGGCCAGACGATGCGACAGCCCCAGACGCTCCAGCAGGGATTCCGCCCTCTTCCGGCAGACTCGGACCGCCTTCCCTTCCAGCATCCCCGGAAGCATCGCATTCTCCAGCACCGTCAGCTCCGGAAGCAGGTGGTACGACTGGAACACGAATCCGATCTTCCTCCTTCGGAAAAGCACCGTCTGCCGGGACGACATTGCCGTGGTATCCGCCCCGTCGATCAGCACCCGTCCGGTATCCGGCCGTGAGATGGTTCCGACGATATCCAGCAGCGTCGTTTTTCCGCTTCCGGAAGCCCCCACCAGGGCCAGCCACTCCCCTCTTCGGGCGGAGAAGGAAACCCCCTTGAGCACATCAATTTTCGACGACGCAATCCGAAACGACTTCGTCACCATCTGAACCGAAAGGAACGGTTCCTCCTGCGAAAACAAATCCATCTTGTTATTCATAGCGCAACGCCCCCGCGGGATCCAGTTTGGCCGCCCGGAACGCCGGAATCACACCGCCGAACGTGCAGAGCAGAATGGAAATCGCAGCGATCCAGAGCACATCGCCAGTCACGATATGCGCCGGAAGTTCGCTGAAGAAATAGAACTCTTTCGGAAAGATCTCCTGTCCGGTCACGAAGCGCAGCGCCCGCAGGATCGCCATCCGGTAGTGCACCACCAGAACGCCGAGACCGATCCCGCAGACCGTTCCGATCCAGCCGACAAAGAAACCCTGAAGAATAAAGATCCGCATCACGCTCCCCGACGTCGCCCCCATGGATTTCAGGACGCCGATCTCGCGCGTCTTCTGAATCACCGTCGTAATCAGCGTATTCGTGATGCTGAACGCCGCGACAAGGACAATAAACACCAGGAGGAAAAACTGCATGTTCTTCTCCACATTCAACACCCCGAGAAGACGTCCGTTCAGCTCCTGCCAGGAGTAGACCTCGCAGGCGGGCAGATCCTTTTTCAGATTCTCCAGAAACTCCTCCATATGAAACGGATCCGCCGTCCACACATACACCCCCGTCGCCGCGCCGAGCGGGAGTCCGAACAGCTCATCCGCATCCTCCAGATTCAGGAAGATCACATCGCGGTCAAAATCATACTTTCCGAATGCAAACGTTCCGGGAACACGGAACTCTCCGGGCAGATAGGTCCGTTCGCTCAGCACCAGCTTCCCGTTCTCATCGCGGCGGACCAGACCGGCCAGACGCGACGGCGAATGAACCAGCACCTTCGATCCCGGATGGATCTCCAGATCCCGCGCCGTCAGATAGCTGACCATCATCTCTCCGCGTTCCAGCGAGAAACTCCCCCTCTCCACCGATTCCCCGATCTTGAACTGCTTCGCCCCCGCATCCGCATCAAACGCGATCAGCTGCTTCGGGACAAACCGCTCCCCGATCTGCAGCAGAACCGGCGACACCACCACCGGCAGCGCCGATCCGCCATTCTTCTCCACCGCCTTCCGCACCTGTTCCGGATCCGGAATATATCCACCGTTTCTCGAATAAATCTGCGCGTGCGATGTCGTCTCCAGCAGTTTTTCCTTCATCTTGTCGGAGAATCCGGTCATCACCGCCAGCACCACGATCAGCACGCCGACCCCCAGCGCAACCCCGATCACCGAAATCAGCGTAATGACCGAAACCGCACTGCGCTTCGGTTTGAAATACTTCCATGCAAGAAACAGATCCGCGGATCCTGTCATCATGCCGAAACCTCTTTCTTCTTTGCGGCTGCCGCCCCGAGTTCCGTTGAGCGGTCAGCCGCCGCGATCACCGCCTGAGCCGTTGTCGCGGCGAAGCGGCCCTTTGCCAGCTCCATCACGCCGCGGGAGGTGGTTCCTCCCGGCGAGATCACCGCATCCCGGAGCACGCCGATCGGAGAGCAGGTCTCGCGCGCCATTTTCGCGGATCCGAGCACCGTCTGAATCGCCAGTTCCGTCGCCACATCGCGGGCAAGACCGGCATACACGCCGCCATCCGCCAGCGCCTGAATGAATTCCAGCACAAACGCCGGTCCGCTTCCGCTCAGCCCGGTTACGGCATCCAGCTGTTTCTCCTCCACTCTCCGGCAGAGTCCGACCGCCGAAAGAAGCGCCTCCGCCTCCGCCAGATCCTCCTCCGCCACACCGGGATGCGCCGCAATGCAGCTCATACCCTCCCCCACCAGAGCCGGCGTATTCGGCATCACGCGGATGACCCGTCCGGTTCCCGTCAGGCTCTCCAGGGAATCGATCGTCACTCCCGCCACAATGGAGATCACCAGCCGCCCGCCGATCCGTTCCCGGATCGGGGCCACGGCTTCGGCAAGATACTGCGGTTTGACCGCCAGAAGAACCGTATCCGCCTTTTCCAGCGCTTCCGCCGCACTCGCGCAGATCGTTCCTCCCGTCACGTCCCGGAAATGTTCCGCGGCCGTCGCGGACGGATCAAACGCATAGATTTCCCGGTCCATATTCTTCCGGACCATTCCTCCGGCGATGGCGCCCGCCATCTTTCCCGCACCGATAAAACAAATTCCCTTCATAGCCAGTCTCCCGCAATAAAAAGATCAGAATGTTTCCGGGAAATATAGCATCATCCCCCGAAAAAAAAAAGTCGGCCGGGGAAATTTGGCGGAAAAAGAGCTCTTCCGGCGAAAGAGGGCGGTCCCTTCCCGCACGCCCCTTTTTCCGGCGGCGGAAAGAGTCCCCGTCACCGTCCGGCGGCAGCCTCTCTGCGGCGGCGGATCAGGTAGTACTGTGTCAGCACCAGATCGGTAAACACCATCAGCGTGTTCAGCACATAGAGCCACAGCACGTGGTCGTAATGTCCGATTCCGGGGATCTTGTTGAGAATTCCGCTGATGTACCCGATCAGAATCAGATACATGAAAAGGAGACTTTTTCCGGCGGGGTTCTTCACCCGGATCGTCTTCAGAAGAGCAAACGGCCAGCTTGCGCCGAAGCAGATCAGCATGACCGCCTCGAAAAGATTGAAATGACTCATGGGAAAACCGTCCGGTCCTTATTTGGCATGTTTGAGCAGCTTAGCCTGATAGGACGAAGGATCTTCCGCGACGAGTTTTTCCGTAAGGCCTTCGAGGATTCCGATCATCCGGTCCGCCTCCGCCGCGCCGATTTCCCGGCACATGCGTTCCGCAATCTCCGTATACGCGGCTTCGACCTCGCGGATTTTCTTCTTGCTGTGTTCCGAAAGAGAGATATTGACGCTCCGGCGGTTGCTTTCACACCGGTTCCGGGTCAGCAGACCGCGCTGAACCATGTTTTCGACCATTCCGCAGACAGCGGCGCTGGTCACGTTCAGCGTTTCGGCGATGGTCTTGAGCATGACGCCCTCGGGCGAGACCGTGGATGTTTTCACATAGACCGCGCGCAGCAGACGCATCTGCTGGATGGTCAAATTCCAGTTTTCCCGGTCGTTGGCGGCGACAAGATTGCTGCACATGTCCCGCATCAGATCAGTCAGTGTGAAGGTTGCTTTCCAGAAACGAGCGGCAACATCCTCTGATCCATTCATGAAACACTCCCTTCCCTAATCTTTTACGATTCATCAAAATAGTTCATTTTCTATAAATATAATGTCTAATAAATTATTTTCAACCATTTCCGCGTAATATTTCAATGGAACGAGAGGCTTTGGCCATGGGACAACCCTTTTCTTTCTCTGCGCCCCTCTTGTCCGGCGCGGGAAAAGGGCTCAAATGAAAATTAGGCAAATCTATCACAGTGCAATACTGCTGTGAATTTGTGAAAAAAGGCCTTTTTCATTCATGCTGATTT
>DDJH01000238.1 GCA_002338895.1 Lentisphaeria bacterium UBA1829
ATCAGTTCGGAGATGAAAATCTGATTCCCCAGAAGAAGCGTCTGACGGGAATTTCCGAAGAGCTTGCGGTTCTGACAGCCCGGAATCCGCTGTCGGTGTTTTCGGTCTCCTGGTGGGAAAACCGCAGACCGTGGTTTGTGACACCGCGCAGAGTGGCGGATCATTTCTGCCTTTTCGTCNNTCCGGAAAACTCCGCATGGAGACGGAACGCGGAACAAAGAGGCTGGAACCGGGCGACTGGTGCCTGCTGAAAATCGGCGAACTCCACGCGTTCGGTCTTGCCGACGGATGCAATGCCTGTTCCCATCTGATTCTGCATGCCCGGCCGAAACATTCGCTTCTGCGGGATCCCGCGGAACTGCTGAACGATCCGTTTTTCCGCTTCCGCCTGGATGAGACTTCGTTTCTGCGGGACATGTGCGCATTCTATGAGTGGAACAGGGAAGGAGGATGCGCATTCTTTTCCGCCTTTCTGAATGCAAAACTGCTGGGGCTCGTTCCGGATTCCGGAAGATGGCGTGAACTGCCGGAGAAGACGTCCAATGAACATGTCGCGGCGATGTGCCGCTTTGCCGAGTTGAACTGCCGAAACCGGATCGGAATCGGAGATCTGGCCGCCGCGGCGGGGATCGGAGAGGCACAGTGCAGGAGACTTTTTCGACGGTATCTGCACTGTTCTCCGTCGGAACATCTGCTGAAAGTTCGTCTGTTCTCCGCGGCCCGGGAGCTGAGGGAAGGAACGAAAAGCGTCAAGGAGATCGCTCTGGACTACGCGTTCGCTTCGCCGAGCCATTTCTGCTCGGTTTTCCGGAAGAAAATGAACCGGACTCCGGAAGAATATCGGAAACTCCCTTGAAAAGAATGGAAAGTGGAGCTATTTTCCCCGAATCAAGCCCTGGTGAAAACGGAAATCGGGAAGAAAAACGCATTTCCGGAGAGAATGATGATGGAGCATGGATCATGAATCTGCTGAGAAGTTCCGCAGCCGGACGTTTTGCCTTTGTCGCAGAAGCGCTGGCGCTGGTGTTTGTCTTTCTGCTGCCCTTGAAATTCGGGTCAATCGTCGGAATTCCGGACATCACGATGATTTACTGGCGGGAATGGTTTCCGCTGGTTCTTTCTCCGTGGCCGCCGGCTCTTCTGGCTCCGTTTGCGGCGCTGCTGCTTCTGACGGTGGTTCTGTTTGTACCGAAGAGTCCGCGCTGGACGTGGAATGGAAATCAGGCGTTGCTCTGGCTTGCCTTTGCGGGAAGCGGAACGCTGGGGGCGTTTGCGGAAAACACCGTTGTGAATTATCCGATGCATATGATTCCGTACGGATTCGGACTGGCCTGCTCGGCTCTGGCGTTTGCAATGTTGCTGGACAACCGTCCGGAATTCGGATCCCGTCTGCTGGGCGCGGTGGCGCTGGGTGCGGTGTTTTCGCTTTATTCGGGGCTGAGCCAGTATATTTCCGGATTCGATGCAACACTGGAACAGCTTCGGAAGATGGAAGCGGAAGGAATGTATTTTCACAACAATATGAAGCTCCGTCTGAGCGAGCAGAGAATCAGCGCGGATTTCTCCGCCTGCAATGCGTATGCGGGATATCTTCTGCTGGCAACTCCGGTTCTGGTTGCATGGCTCTGGAAAGCGGGAGCTCGGGTGAATCCGCCGCTGCTCAGCCGGTGCCTGTTCGCAATTCCTGCTCTTCTGATTTCCGGATATGTGCTTTTGAAAACGGGAAGCCGCGGAGCGGTGCTCGCGGGGGGATTGGCACTTTTCGTCTCGCTTCTTGCGCTGAAACTGCCGCGGAAAATCCGCTGGGGAGTGCTGGCTCTGATTCCGGTCGGTGCGGGGGCCTTCGCGCTGATGCTGGCGCTTGGGCGGGGAGTCAAATCCATGATTTTCCGCTTCGATTATTTTCAGGCGGCATTCCGGATGATGCTCGAATCCCCGTGGATCGGGAAAGGGTGGGGAGGCTTTTTTCAGCATTATCTGACGATGAAACTGCTGGAAAACGATGAAGCGCCGAAATCGCCGCACAATCTTCTTCTGACGCCGGGGTCCCAGGCGGGAGTACTGGCGTTTCTGCTGATGCTGGTTCTTGTCGGGATTGTATTCTGGTTCTGCATCCGGTACTTCCGGCGCCACACGTTCCGCGAACTTTTCCCGGACGGACAGGTGATTCAGACAGCGGCGGTCTACGGACTGATTGCGTGGGGGATTCATTCCATGATGGAGGTCAGTTATGAGACTCCGGCCTCTATGACACTGGCCATCGTCTACGGGATGATTCTCTGCACGCTGAGGGAGAATCGACGGGAGAACACCTCCGAGCCGCCGCATCCGCGAATCTGGAAAACGACTCTGCTTCTGGCGTCGGTCTGTGCGGTGATCTGTACACTGGCGACTTCGAGACCGCTGATCCGCTTTGAGCTGGCCTATGAGCACCTGACCAATCTTCAGGATCCCCGCTTCAGCCTTCAGAAGATTCCGGCGGAACCCGGAGCGATTCTGCAGGCGGCGGAAGAGTGCGACCGGATTGCACCGGCGTCTCCATTCCAGTGCCGGGCCGTATGCGCCTATTTTGCCTCCCGTCAGGATTGGAGCCGGGCGGAAGAGTTTCTGGATGAGGCCATCCGCCGGGCGNNTGGCGGCGCTTCATTTTCAGCGTTACCGTCTGCTCAGCCGGGATCCGGGCCGTTTCCCGGAGGCGCTTCGTTCGCTGAAAAAAGCTCGGGAACTTTCGCCGATGAACCCGGTTTACAAACAGGAGGGGCCGCAATGAAAGGACGGATTTTTGTTGCGGAGGTCCGCGGATTCTGTTCGGGCGTTGAACGGGCGATCCGTCTGGTGGAGCAGGCGCTGGAGGAAGGACCGTTTCCGGTGCGCGTTCTTCACGAAATCGTTCATAATGAACATGTTGTTGATTCCTTTCGTTCAAGGGGCGTCATCTTTGCCGAGGAGCTGGATCCGAGTTGGAACGGAGGAACTCTGATTTTCAGTGCGCACGGTGTTTCCAGGGAGATTGAGGAGAGGGCGCGGAAGATGAATGTGCGTCTGTTGGATGCAACCTGTCCGATTGTCAAGGGAGTCCATCGGCGAGCCGCACAGCTGGAAGAGGAGGGATATTCCCTGATCCTGATCGGAAAACGCTCCCACCGGGAGATTGAAGGGGTGATCGGCCGTTTGAAGAAAACACCGTATGTCGTTGAAAACCAGTCGGATATTGAACGAATTCCCCATGGTTCGGAGGGTCGCTGGGCCTGTCTGACGCAGACGACGCTGAGTGCGGATGACTGCGCCGGTCTGTTCGAGCTCCTGAAACAGCGGATCCCCGGAATTCGGATCTGCAGCGGAATTTGCGGGGCGACGGCGGCTCGTCAGCGTGCCGTGAAAGCTCTTGCGCAGCACTGCGCCTCGATTCTCGTGATTGGTTCTCCGGGCAGCTCGAATTCACGGAAACTGCGGGATGTTGCGGAATCCTGCGGTGTTCCCGCCCGGCTGATCTCTTCCGCGGACGAACTGGATCCGGCAACGCTCCCGCCCGGCGATATCGGGATCACATCCGGTGCGTCGGCTCCGGAGTATCTGCTTCGGGAGACCGTTGCCAAACTCCGCTCCGCCGGCTGGATCGAAGACTCCGCATCCGGAGAAAGAGCTTCTCTGAATGCGGAATGCGCGGAAAATATTTCTTAAATCGTTGCAAGAAAGCGATTTATAAGTTCGAAGTTCTCTTCCAGATTCTTCAGGGAGACCCATTCTCCGGAAGAGTGCATTCCATACCCGTCCGTTCCGAGAATGGCGATGGGAACGCCTTCTCCGGCGAAGTGACGGGCATCGGTTGCGCCGTTCATCCGGAGGAAGGAGATTTCCCGGTCGGGGAACTGTTTCTGCATCTCCTCTTTCAGACGGCGCATCAATGGCGTGTTTTCCTCGACAAAAAGCGGATCGCTGGTCTGATTGACGATCACTTCCAGTCCGGTCAGTTCCCGAATCCGGGAGAGGATCTTTTCCCGGTCTTCGCCGCGGACAAAGCGAATGTTGAGCACCATCTCCGCAACGTCCGGAACCTGATTGGATGCCGTTCCGGCGGAAAGAATGCAGGCTGCCATGGAGTCGCCCCAGTGATCGGCGGGAATGGCGGGCCAGGCGGAACGCAGTTTCAGATAGCCGTCGATCAGACGGTCGATCGGATTGTCCAGCTCCCAGGGCTCCGATGCGTGTCCGCCTTTTCCGTGGGCCCGCAAAGTCAGACCGAGGATCCCCTTCTGAGCATGGGCGATCGCATAGGGAGCTCCGTCCAGAATCAGGATCATCTTCCGTGCGCCGTATCCCCGTTCGACCATGCAGGCGGTCGTCTCGCCACCGAGTTCTTCGTCCGTGGAAAAGATGGCCGAAAGCCCCTTTTTCCCGACATTGGCGCAGAGAAGGGTGGCGATTACCACGGCGTTCCCGAGACAGTCCGAGCTCCCCCGTCCGAACAGTTTCCCCTCACGGATTTCCGGTTCAAACATGGCATCCGGCGCCGGTACGACATCCAGATGCGCATTGAAAAGAATCTCCTGCTTTTTCCCCGGAGAGGTGGCGGCATACAGAATTTTCCTTCCTTTAAGCTCCTCGACAATGCACAACACGCCATGGCTTTCCAGATATTCCCGCATGATGTCCGTCGCCCGGTTGACCGCCTCAACTGATTCCGACATGGGTTTGCAGCGGATAAGCTGTTCCAGCAAATTCAAATCAAGCATAGTAAAATCTCCCCGTTGTTTTTTTCTGGTTTTAAGATACCCGAAGCGTGATTGAAATCAAGCGGGAATCCCCAGTTTTTCCATCTTTTTCAAAGGCTTTCGTGATCGCAGGCTGCCCCGCCGATTTCTGTTCAGAGTTCCCGGACAAGGGAACAGGCCAGATTGAAGCGGCAGCTCTGGCAGACTTCCGGAATTCCGCACTCCGGGAAATCCGCCGCGCAGACCACATTGCCCGGACGGATTCGGGAACGCATCCATGTGATGCTTTCTCCCATCAGCTCTTCCGCGCGGTCCGGATCGCCGGAGAATTCGAGACACTCCCAGTGACCATTCTCCGGGACAAAGAAAAAACTGGTTGCCGCACTCTCGTGAACACTCTCCCGGATGTGCCAGGCAAACAGATCCGCGCCCGCCTGAAGAATCGCCTTCTCCGCCGGCCGGAACGAAAATCGCATCGAGCAGCGCATCCCCGGTTCGCTCCAGAAAACTCCGGGATTGCTCCAGATCCGGACCCCGTCAAAATAGTACTCGTAACACAAATTCTCATTGATCCGGTTCGGCCTCTGAAAATGGATGACCGACTGCGGAATCTGGGTGGAGAAACAGAAATTCAGCGCTTCGGAACAATCGTGTCGTCCCTTGCGGAAAAAATCCTCCGCCGGCAGCGGGAAATCCGGAAACGGAAGATAGTCCGGCGCATGAGACGCCATCTTCTCCGCCTCCTCTTCCAGATCTTCAAGAAGACGCCGTTCCAGACGATAGCGGAACGCTCTCTGTCTCATCTTTTCCGGAAGAAAGCGGATCCGGTCCAGCACCGATTTCCACGCCTGATCCATCCGCTCTTCCAGCCACTCCGGGAGGAGAAGCGTTTTCTTCCCCCGGTAGACCGCCGCCGCGACAGAATCCGCATAACGATCCCATCCGCCCTGCGCGGCATAGTAATGCAGAAAGTATCCCCGTTCGCAATGCAGAAAGCGCAGATGCCGCGTCAGCGACCAGGAAAATTCCGTTTCCGGCAATTCCACCGGAGACTCAGACGCGGCCGCGACTTCGCGTCTGAAATTTCTCATTGCAGATAATCCTGCGGCAGGAAGTAGAGACAGCCGCGAGGAAGCTGCGGCTCCGAAAATCCCGGAATGCAGAGCCGCAGGGCCTTCGGCGCATTCGATTCCGCTCCGAACAGGAAATGCAGAAAGGAGTTGTTGCGTTTGTAGCGAACCACTTTCAACGATCCCGGTTCGCATCCGGCCAGTTTTTCAGCCTTGGCAACGGCTTCCGGCATCCGGCCGATTTCGTCGATCAGGCCGAGCTGAAGGGCTTTGGAGCCATGGAAAATGCGTCCGTCGCCGATTTCCGTCGTCCGGATTTTTTCGACGGGGATCCTGCGTCCGGCGGAAACGAGACGGATGAATTCTCCGTAGCACTCATCGACCAGCCCCTGCACCAGAGCCACCTCTTCCGGTGTGCGCGGACGCGCTCCGTTGAGCATATCCTTCATCTTCCCGGACTTGTAAACCTCCGACTGAACACCGATTTTATCAAGCAGCCCCTTGTAGTTGTATGTGGAGATAATCACGCCGATGCTTCCCGTCATGGTCAGACGGCTGGCCACGATCCAGTCGCTTGCCACCGCCGCATAGTACCCTCCGCTTGCCGCCATCGAGTTCATCAGGGCCACGACCGGCTTGACTTTCTTCACTTTCTGCACTGCCATGTGAATNNATCATCGGACGCCGTCACTTCCCCGCCCGGCGTGTTCAAATTCAGAATCACCGCACGCACATCGGGATCCTTCTCCGCCTTTCTCAGCTGACGGCAGATCAGCGTGGAATCGGCATTTTCACTGTATCCGCCGTTCTCGTTCAGAATGATTCCGAACACATCAATGACCGCGATTTTCCCATTGGATTTCGACGTTCCTTCGAATTCCTCTTCCAGATCCTCCCGGTCGATCTTCTGAAGATTTCCCGTGAAAACCGTGAGCTTTCCGTTCAAACTCCAGATTGCCGCCAGCCCCAGAAGCACGACGACAACAACGATCGCAAAACAGCCGAGCAGACAACCGAAACATCCTTTTCCTTTTTTCTTCTCCTGCGGAATCGTCTGCTTCTCGGGAGTCGGCTCAATGACAATGGTCTCTTCCTGCATACGAATCAACCCATCCTTTCTATTCCAGTCTGCTTATATAAATTTTCCGCCTCATCTCGTGCAAAGACCGCCGGTTCCCTTGTCATGCAGCTTGCCGTGGCGGCGGCAAGGCCGAGTGCAAACGCTTCCGGCAGTTCCCGGTTTTCCAGCACTTCGGAAAACAGCACCGCATCACAGGTGTCCCCCGCGCCGATCGGATTGCAGCACGCCTCCAGTCGAGGAATCCGAATGCGATAAATGCCGTTCTCCGTGCAGAGAATCGCCGGATTCGCTCCGTCGGTTACCGCAAGTACTTCAATCCCGTGCGATTTCCGGAAGCGGTCCATCTCTTCCGGTTTCGGGGTTTGACACTCCATCAGATGCGAAAGTTCCTCCTGATTGATCTTGAAAAAAGAGATTCCTTCCGAAAGGCACTCTCCGATGTCTTTGTATGCGTCGAGAAGAACCGGCATGTTCCGTTCCCGGGCCAGCCGGACGGCGTCACGATAGAATTCCGGTCCGATTCCCGGCGGGAAGGTCCNNGAGCAAGTCCCTGAAAATCAGGCAGCATCCTTTTCATCTTGTCGAACAGCTCTCCGCTCTCCTGTTCCGACAGCGGCGCCGAGGGTTCAATAATCTCCGTTGCCCGTTCCGACGTCGAGCACAGCAGTGTCGTGCAGGTTCTGGTGCATCCCTCCACCGGAATGGAGAGTGCCGGAAGCCCTTCCTCTTCGAGCGCATCCGACAGCAGTTTCCCGACGACTCCTCCCAGCGGCTGCAGCACCACCGCTTCCGCCCGTCCCCACCGATGCGCCGCCCGGATGAAGTTGATTCCCTTTCCGGAAGCCGACGCCCGGCACGATTCCGCCCGGTTCACTCCGCCGGGAAGCAGAGTTCGGAAAACGAGAGTCTTCTGATATGCGGGATTCAATCCCAGAGCAAGGATCCTCTGCATCATCGGCCGATCAGAAGGAGACGTTCACATCACCGGAGATCATGCACGGCGGCGGAACCAGCAGACACCCGAGCGGCTCTTTCACTTCGCGGTTCCAGTCCCTGTACATCAGCGGATCGGTGGGCTCTCCCCACGGATTCAGATCCATCACGATCACTTTCCTCTTGCAGGTGATGTAGATGTCGACCGTCAGCGTGTCAACGGGAAGCAGTCCTTTGATCTCCTCAAAGAACCGTTTTGCCACATTCCAGTAATCCTCCTGCCGGTGGACAAGACGGCGGTAGTGGCGGATCAGGAAACGCTGACTCATTGCCAGCAGTTCGCCGTTCCGGATGAAGAGCCGGTATTCGCGGGGGATGTCGAACACCCGGAATTTGCGTACGCAGATGCACTGAACATCTCCCGCCGCCGCCAGAGCCCGGATCTTCGCGCTTCCCGCCAGCGAAATCCACGCGCTTTCCGCGGAAACCACGGATCCGCGTTTCGACGAAAGAAAACGCGGGGAATCGGTCGGCGCCGCAAAGTCCGTCGAGACAAAATGTTTCCCATGGAACGGGCGCATTGCCTCCGAGATCCGCCGGATTGCGGAAATCGCATATTTTCCGGAATATTCTCCGGCTGCAAGCGCTTCAATCTCCGGATCGCGCAGGAAGGCGAAGGTCGCCGGCATGGAACAATGGGCAAACAGCGGATAATAGTTCTGTACCCGGAATACATCGTGCGTGTCTGACATGAGAAATACCTCCTTGTCGATTAAAAAAAGTCCTCATCCTCCGGCGGCGGATTCACCGAGCGGTTGACTGCGGAAAACGCCAGCATCTGATAAATGAAGAATGTGACAAAAAAAACGGTTTGAAAACTGAGAAACGGCAGCGAAAGCGCCGTAAACAATCCGGCAATAATCAGCGGAGGAAACGCCGCATAAACCATGATCGTCATCAGCCGGGGGAACCCGATCTTCCGATCCCCCTGCGGCGTAAACAGATTCTGCGCTCCGGCGAACAGAAACGTGATCATCAGCGCCGTAAAAAACAGTCCGGCAAACGCGGAAACGCCGAGAAAGAAATTATACACCGTCGAAACCGACGAAACCAGACTGGGAAGCGGAATTGTCAACGCATTCCCCCCGTCTTCCGCCTTTTTCTTTTTCTCTTCCGCAGTCTTTTCCTGTTTCCCGAAATAGTTCTTCTGCACATAGTTCCTGATCTCTTCCGCAGTAAACGGTGTGGAGGAAAACGCGTTCAGCGGCAGCGGCGGAACCGTCTGATCCGGAGAGGGCAGGGGAAGCGGGAGCAGAATGAATCTCTCTTCTCCCTCCACGGTGCTCCACAGCAGAAATCCGCGCGGTGTCCACAAGATCCCGGCCCGCTCCTTCCACTGATCCATTTTTCCGAGAACATCCGCGGAAAACGGCATGTAGTCCAGACGCAGGTCCCGTGTCAGAATAAACGTTTTCGCCCGTTTTGCATGACGGGCCGGATACGACGTTCCATCCTGTATGACCAGTGCTCCGAAATAATTCCCGAGCGCTTTGGAGATGATCTGCCTCGGCTCCCGGAGTTCCGCTATCTTGAAAACGGAAATCACCAGGGCCAGAAGAATGCACAGCAGAAACAAATGAAAAATCGCCCGGAACGGATTCCGGTTCATCAGACTCGGGAAAACCGAGGGTCCCGAGCATACGGCCGTTATGGTCTGAAAAAACTGCATGGATTATGACTTCACATGATTGATTTTGAAGTTGCGTTTCCCGGATTTCTTCACGATCTTGTCGATTCCGCTTTTGATGGCGTTCAGGTCCTTCTCCTCCAGACGCTGCACAAAAACGATCCCGTCCAGGTGATCGTATTCATGCTGAATGGCACGGGCAAGAAGGCCGCCGCACTCCAGCTGAATTTCCCGTCCGCCCAGAATCTGAGCATGGAACACGATCGACGCCGGTCGTTTCACCGGCGCATAAAGCCCGGGGACGCTCAGGCACCCTTCTTCCCGTTCTTCCATCACTTCGCTGCGGGAGACGATCTCCGGATTGACAAACACCAGCGGCATTTTCGGAAGAAGTTCAATCTCTCCGGGCGAGTTTCCACAGAGCGGATTGCCGTTCTCATCCTCATCCATATACACATGCAGCGCAAACATTCTCAACGGCACACCGACCTGCGGCGCCGCCAGTCCGATCCCGTTGTTGCGGTACATGGTTTCTATCATTTTTTCTCCCAGGTCGAACAGCTCGTCATCCACTTTCTTGACGACTTTCGCCTTGCCGTTCAAAATGGAATCTCCCAGCATGCGGACCGGAAGAGTTTTTTTCTCTCTGGCAAACATGAAAACCCCTCAATTGGCTGATTGTTACAAGGAAAGGGCCCGCGCAATGCGGATCGCGCACTCGCTTCCCCCGAGCAGTTCGATCGTTTCGCAGATTCCTGCGCCGATCGTAACCCCAGTCACGGCGATTCGGAGCGGCTGTTTCAAATGATCCTGCTGAATCCCGAATTCCGCTTCGACAGCATGAATCCGGTCGTCCACCTCCTGCGCCGTCAGCGTGTGAGAGCCCTTCACCTTTCCGGCGAACGTCTCCACCGCTTTTCTTACTGTATCATCACTCAGGAGTTTTTTCAACCCCTTCGGATCATATTCCAGTTCTTCGGCCTTTTGGAAGAAGTATTTCCAGTGTGCGACATCGGCAAACGTCTTTGTCCGGGAGTGCATCAGATCGGCCACTTTGTCGAGAAGCGGCGAGCCCGACGCCACGGGACAGAGCTTCTCTGCAAACGGATGAATCTGATTGCGGAACTCTTCCGGTGACAGTTCCGCAATATACGCTCCATTCATATTCGTCAGCTTCTTCATGTCAAACTGAGCCGGGGAACAGAGCGCCCGTTCGATTTCGAAGGTCTCCACCAGTTCCTCCCGGCTCATTTTTTCCCGGTCGTCGCCCGGCGACCACCCGAGAAGCGCCAGATAGTTGAACAGTGCCTGCGGAAGATATCCCTTCTCCCGGAAATCGCCGACGAAGGCGTCTCCATCCCGTTTGCTGTACGGCTTGCCCGCCGCATTGACAATCATCGGAAGATGCGCATAGCGGGGAATCGGGAAGCCCAGCGCCTCGAAAAGAAACAGATGACGATACGTGTTCTCCACATGATCGTCTCCCCGGATAATATGTGTCATTCTCTGCTGCACATCGTCGTAGACGTTGGCCAGATGGAACACGGGACTTCCGTCACTGCGCACAATAATGAAATCCTTCATGCTGTCAAGCGGCTTGGCAAGCTCTCCCTTGACCAGATCGTGGAAAAACACCTCTCTGCGGATAAATTTCATCTTTGCCGCTCCGGAGATCACCTTCTTTTCCTGCGGATTTCCGGAAAGAGTCTTCATGGAATCCCCGTTCAGGCGGAAGAGCTCATTTCCCGCTGTATCCATCAGGCACAGATCCTTGAATCCGGCAAGAGAGGCCGTATTCTCAACAACTTTCCCTTTCGGACTCAGCGTCTGATAGGCCACTGCGCAAAGATTCAGAGTCACGTCGGTATTCGGAGCCAGGGAAATTTCCACCTCTCCGATCGTCCGGACAAACGGCATCGCATCGCAGTCATACGGCAGCTTGAACAGAAGAGGCGAATGCTCTTCCGCCGGATTCAGATAATACGCTTTTCCCTTTTCCCGCAACTCCTGCGCGGCCTTTTTATGCTTTTCGCTCTGAGCGGTCTGATACATGATCTCTTCATCGTAGTCAAGGCCGAGCCATTTCATGCATTCGAGGAGTTTGTCGATCGCCTCCTGCGTGGAGCGTTCCAGGTCGGTATCTTCAATCCGCAGCAGGAATGTCCCTTTGCAGTGACGGGCGGTCAGCCAGTTGAAGATTGCTGTCCGGATGTTGCCGATGTGGACCTGTCCGGTGGGGGAGGGGGCGAAGCGCGCTCTGAAATCCATCTTCTTTATTCTCCTATAAATAAACACTTTGCCGGGGATTTTCAGCTCGGCAAAGTGCAATTGAAACGATTCTGAGTGTTTTTGTTTTTTATCGGATGTTGATCGCCGCCTCGAGCTGAGCCTTTGCCTGATTCATTTTAACAACCGAGGAAACCAGATTCATTTCCGCGTTGACCAGGTCTGTCTGCGCTTCGTTCAGACGGGTGAGTTCCGCGTTACCGGCCTTGTACTCTTCTTCAACAAGGTCTCGGGTCTGCTTGGTCAGTTCATACGTCTTCTGGAAGAGCTTCACCTGCTTGAGGTATGTGATGTAGTTGTCGTATGCCGCGCGGACATCGGTGATCACGGTGATCCAGATTTCCGCCAGATTGTATTCCGCCTGCGCCATGGCCGCCTGTGCCGCTCTGGCGTTGAAGTAGGTGTTTCCGCCTTCAAACAGATTCCAGGAAGCGGATGCTCCGTAATTGAAGGAGCCCGTGCTGTGATAGGACTTTGTTCCCGACCCGGTATCCAGATAGCGATTCAGTGTGCGGTTGCGGGAATAGCCGAGGGAGTAATCCACGGACACCGTCGGCCCGAACGCACAGAGGCTCGACCAGAAGGAGAACTTGGCCGCTTCGAGGTTTTCCCGATAGGCCCGGAGATCCGGACGGTTCGCAAGCGCGGTATCCAGATAGACGGAGATATCCGGCAGAACATCACCTTCCGGAGAAGGCATTTCCGGGAATTTGACCTCATCCGGAATGGTTCCGTCAGTCAACCCGAGCAGTGCGGCAAGCGCATATTTGTTGTAAGCGTAGGTGTACTGCGCGGAGATCAGATCACTTTCTCCGTTGTTGTAGCGGATTTTGAAGTTCAGCACATCGCTGAGAGGAACCGCGCCGGCTTCGAATTTCAGCTGAGTATCCTTCAGCAGGTCGGCGCTGTAATTCATATCGGCAATTGCGATACGCTGCTGGGCGGCGGCGAGCTGAACGTCATTGTACGCATAGGCGACTGCTCGGAGCAGGAGACGGCGGGCGTCATCCTCTTCCGCAACCGACGCCTTCCAGGAGTGCCGCGCGGAAAGCATGTTCATTTCCCGGACGAGACTGTCAAAAATCAGCCAGGAACCGCCCAGTTCCACTCCATAATTTTCGGCCTGCGAACGGGTCCGGGAATAGTTGCTGGGGGCATAGACCCGGGAGAAGCTCTGACCGATTGTCGCCGAAACGCTGAGGGTCGGATAGTAGGAGGAGAAGCTCTGATAATATCTGGCGCGTGCGGCGGCGATGGCGAAATATTTTGTTTTAAAGCTGGGGTTGTTGTTCAGCGCGATATTCTGAGCCTCTTCGAGGGTCAGCGTGTGAATTCCCTTCGGAAGAGAGGTCTTTTCCTGCGGCTTCAGGGTCGTGTAGCTGCTCTTGGAAACCCCTTCGAAAGGTTTTTTATAGGTGGCACAGCTTGCGAGGAGTATGGAACTCAGAGCAGATGTCAAAAGCAAATATACAAGTTTCATCTTCATAAATACGGTCCGTTCGCCTTTATCTTGGTTAGGTTCATCTCTTCTCAATTATATTTAGTCTGTAACTTACACTCTCTTTGTGCAATCTGCAAATAGAAATCCAAGTTTTTTTGTCAAAAAAACGAAAAATTTAATTTAGTAAACAGTTTAACGGCATTAAGAACATGCGGTTTTCTGTGGAAGAAAAAGCGGTTCGCGGGATGTTCTCAGAAAAAATAATTGTTTTTTTTCTCGCCGGGGTCTGGAATTTTGGAAAAAATATGCCTATATTGTCAGAATAAAGATGATTCGTTGGATAGAGGGTTTGAGCGGATCCGCAACCGCGACAGAATTCAGAATCCCGCGACAGTTTGTTTTATTCTTTTTATTTCAAAAGCCCAAGGAGAACGTGGAAAATGGCGGAAGTAATCTTAAAAGATGTCTGCAAGATGTATGATGGAGGAGTCCTTGCAGTCAAACATGTTGACCTCGAAATCAAAGACAGGGAGTTCATGGTGCTCGTCGGTCCTTCGGGATGCTGAAAATCCACAACCCTGCGGATGATTGCCGGACTGGAAGAGATCAGCTCGGGAACAATCACCATCGGTTCGCGCGTTGTCAATGACGTCCCGCCCAAGGACCGGAATATTGCGATGGTGTTCCAGAATTATGCGCTCTATCCCCATATGACCGTATATGACAATCTTGCTTTCGGCCTCAAACTCCGCAAACTTCCGAAGGCCGATATTGACAAGCGTGTGAACGAGGCTGCGGAAATTCTGGGAATCCATGATTATCTTCAGAGAAAGCCGAAGGCGCTTTCCGGAGGACAGCGTCAGCGTGTCGCGGTCGGACGGGCCATCGTCCGCAAGCCGGAGGTCTTTCTGTTTGACGAACCGCTTTCCAATCTTGATGCGAAAATGCGCGTGCAGATGCGGACGGAAATCTCCAAGCTCCATACACGTCTGGAAACAACCATGATCTACGTGACCCACGACCAGATCGAGGCAATGACCATGGGAGACCGCATCTGCGTGATGAAAGACGGCATCATTCAGCAGGTGGATACCCCTCTTCATATTTATGACAATCCGGCCAATATCTTTGTCGCCGGCTTTATCGGAACTCCGCCGATGAACTTTTTCAACGGACACCTTGAAAAGGTCGGAGAAGATATTTTCTTCAAAACGCACACCCTCTCCATTCGTCTTCCGAAAGAGTGGAATGCCAAAGCGGAGGATTATCTCAACAAGGATGTCGTTTTCGGAATCCGTCCGGAAGAGATCGGTTCCGAACGGGCGGAAGCGGAAGAGAATGCGCAGCGCATGAAAGCCAAGGTGGAGGTCATGGAACCGATGGGTGCGGAAACCTACCTCTATCTGGATACCGGAGACAAGACCAGCTGCATCGCCCGGATCGACGCGCATCGGAAAGTCATTATCGGACAAGAGGTGAACCTGGCGCTCTCCCTTGCGACAGCTCATATCTTTGATCCGAAGACCGAGCTGCTGATCGTCTGAGAATTCAGAGATCCATTTCGGGAAACGACCGTCGTCCGACAAAAACGACGGTCATTTTTATATTGCTTTAGCGCAAAAAAACTACCGGCTGCGCCGGTATGTAGCCGAACAGCTTCAGCTTAAAGGCGATAGAAGAAACTCCGTGCTATAGTATTGCAATTCGCCAATCGCAATCCATAGAACGGAGTTTCAAATGACAATTGACAAATTATCACACACAACATGGAAATGCAAGTATCACATTGTATTTGCGCCCAAATACCGTCGTCAAGTAGTCTACAAACAAATCAAAAAAGAGATAGGAAAAATTCTGCGTCAACTTTGCGATTTGAAAAAAGTAGAAATATTGGAGGCCGAGGCTTGCCCTGATCACATTCATATGTTGGTAAGTATTCCACCAAAAATGAGTGTATCGCAATTTATGGGATATTTGAAGGGAAAAAGTTCCTTGATGATCTTTGACCGTCATGCAAACCTGAAGTACAAATATGAGAATCGACATTTCTGGTGTCGAGGTTACTATGTTAATACGGCCGGAGCGGATACGCGCGCAATAACTGCGTATATTCAGAAACAACTGGCGGAAGATCAGGCGATGGAACAATTAACGTTCAAGGAGTATATAGACCCGTTTACGGGT
>DDJH01000237.1:0-4710 GCA_002338895.1 Lentisphaeria bacterium UBA1829
AAAAAAAACCCCCCCCCCTACCCTTCTCTGGAGATGAGACGAGAAATCCGCGCGGCTGTCTCGACACAATTCTTTGCAGGAAGATCGGGATCCGTATAAAGCGAGAGATCGGCAATGGCTCCGAGAGCGGCAATTACAATTCCATTCTGGAAAATCGGAGCAGCACAGGTAACGCGCATAAATTCTGAATTCGGGAAAGCGCCCCACCCCTGCTTCCGAAAGAATTGAAGACGCTTGCAAAACCGCTTGAAATCCGGTTCAGCGAGAAAATTATTTTCCCCTCCGCGAATTTCCCAGAGACGTTTTACGCGCGGTTCCTCCATCTGAGCCAGCAGCATAATGCCGGTGGAGCATCGGAAGAGGTTCATGATGAGCGCCTCCGGATTTCGATTTTGAATCTGAATAATGGCCGTATCAGAGATACTGAAGAGCTCTCTCCGGAAACCGCCGTCTTCACAGACGAGGATCACGAAACTTGTTTTTTCTGCAGCGAGCGCCTCCATTTCAGGACGCGCGACCTCGACGAGAAACGGATANNCGGATTTGCCGCAAAGAGGAAATACGCCGCAGGCCCGGGCAGATACCCCCTCCGCTTTCCGAGGGAACGGAGATAGCCGAGCTCGACCATCGTCCGCACGATATTGGCGCAGGCGGGAGACGAGATCCCGACGCGCTCGGCCAGCTCCCCGAGCGAGCGTGGCCGATCCGGCTGACCGGCGAAACAGAGAAGAATCCTGTGAAAGCGCTCCAGAACCTGAATCACGCGACATCCCCCCTGTCGGCAGTCCAGCGGCGGAAGTGCTTCTCCGCCATGGCGCGCAAATCGCTGTTGAGCTCATGAAAGACCTGCTCCCCGGTGGAGGAAGAGTTCTTCATCAGGAGACGATAGCGGAACCGGGAGTCGTGGAAGATTTCATCCAGGCGCTTCCGAATCATTTCTCTCTGTTCGGGCAGGAGATCGCCCAGCGCCAGGACACTGCGCAGAGCATGCGAAAAGACCTGCTCATCCACCGGGAAAGACTCCAGAAGCTCCATCAGGAAGCGGAGATCATCCGGATTACCGAATCGGCCGAGCAGATGAATTGCCGCCAGGAATCTGGAACGGCTCTGGCGGGGATTTTTCGTCATTTTCGGCAGGAAATCATCCCGGGAAGCGACGATTTCGCGAAGGATCGGCTGAGCCGCCGGATCACCGGCAAGTCCGAGAGCAAGAGCCGCATTCCGGCGTGCATGCTCTGTTCCGTTCCGGAGGATCTCATGCAGCAGACCAGCATACTTTTCCGGCTCATGCCCGGTCACCCAGATAGCTTCCCCGGGCGCCTCCCCTTCCAGCAGAGCGCGAAGGACCGCGGGATCCGAGGGCTCCTCATTCGGGATCAGACACGTCTCATCGAGCGTTCCGCTCTTCCGGACCTCGGCTTCCAGAAGATCAAGATTGATCTTCCGGAGCGGCAGACCCGTTTTGATGCTCTGAGCGGCGGCGAGAGCCGCGATCTCTCCGAGCTTCTGAATGGAACGCTGCATGCGGAGATGCGAAGCCATCGTGTGATCGACGGAGACGGCGCGTCCGGCGGTGATGAAATTGGTAAACCCTTTCACGAGCAGGATCTCCAGCGGGAGGGGAACGGAAAAACGTTTTCCCCAGAGACTGGCGACGACCATCCAGTCGCAGGTTTCCGGATCAGCGAACGCCCAGTCCTGCGAATGATCGTCGAAATTGGAATAGGCCCATGTAAGCACTTTGCAGTCGGGCTTCCGGTGGGAAACGACATCGTGGAAGGTGATGGTCCGCTCGCAGACGGGCAGTCGTCCTTCGCGGGCGCCGGGGACCTGCGTCAGCCAGAGGATCGGCTCCTGCTTCTCCTGCGGGGAAAGAGTGTGAAGCGCATTGGAGGAGATGATCCCGGATGTGATGCTTTCCGGATCGGACATGCAGATGTACCCGGCGTCGAAATTGGCAAACGTGGTTCCACTCCCCTTTGCGGTGAAGCGGACACTGGAAAACGGCTGACAGCGGCCGTCGAATTCGCGTCCCTCGCGGAATTCGGCACCGAGCATGGCGGCGAGATCGCCGTTTCCGGTTGCATTGATCAGCACAGAGCACCCGATGTCGATCACGCCGTCGGGGGAAGCAACCCGGACACCCCGAACCGTCCGTCCATCCTCCTCCAGCCAGCAGCCGATCACCGAGGAGTCATACAGAATCCGTCCTCCGTTTTTCAAGATCCGCGACTCAATCACCATCCCCTTCATATCGGCATTGTACCGGTGACTCGGCTCGAAATGCTCCGCCCGGATCGCATTGCACTCAGCGTCCACCGATTCGAATGCGCCGCCGGGATAGTCGAAATAATACGCGGTCACCCCTCCGGCGGTCCCCGTTCCTCCGGCAAGCGGGAGCTTCTCCACGGCGGCAACCGCGATTCCATGCTCCGCCGCCGTCACGGCGGCCAGCGATCCACCCGAACCGAGTCCGGCCACCAGAAGATCCGTGCTGAAATCGAAGGTCACCGGCTTCCGCGACCGGACACATGTCCGGTTTTTCAACTCGGAATAGAGCAGAACGGCCGCCGGATTCTCCGGCTCCGCACGCGAAGAGAGAGTGACCGGACACTCTTCCGCACCCTCCAGCGACACATCCGCATTGTCCAGCGCCGCAAGCGGATTCGGGAAGCGGACGGGATCAACCCAGTAGAGATTCTCATCCAGCTTTGCGGCGGGACACGCCATCCGGAACCCGACTCTCTTGCCGATGGAACGGATCCGTCCTTCACGCAGACCGGCAGGACGCTCCGCCCAGCGCTGAAACAGGATTCTCCGCATTTCCGCCGGAGAGACCCCAGGAGGAAAATCGCAGGAGAAATAGAGCTCGTTGAACTCTCTTCCCCGATGGAAGACCAGTCCGCTTCCTTCCCACTGGAAGAAGGCGTCCGGATTTTCCGTGTAGATTTCCGCCGAGAGGAACTGACCGCGCAGAAAACGTCTGGCGAATTCCGGGAAAAGCCGGCATTCGGGAGTCGTATCAATCACCCGGCGGCAGCAGATGGAATCCACTCCGCCCGCGTCGCAGTACACGACCTCCCATTCCGTCCCGACACGCCGGACCTCCAGAATTTCCAGATAGAGATGAAAGCGGTTCGTATACGGCAACAGCGCGCGGTAGAGCAGAGGCGCCAGCGCATAAGGATCGTTCAGCGCTCCGCGTTCCCGCAGCGCCTCCTGCAGCTGGCGCACAGGCTCGTACCGGACCTCCTGCTCCATCGGCGAAACAGGGCAGTAGGTATCAAAATACTCTCCGCCGATTGTCGCACCGCGTTCGAGCACCGTCACATCGCTTTTCCCGTTCAGAACCACTCCGGCGGAAAGACAGCTCCCGCCCAGCATCACCGTCTCGGAAAACTTCATCGTTTTTCTCCCTTATATTAAATAATATTGAATTTAATTTATTTATATTTAATATACTCTTTCACAAGAGAAAATGCAAATTCATTATTCCGTCCCGGGGAACAGAGGGAAACGGCCAAAGGGAGCCGGGAGGGGAGGATTCATGCGGAAAGGGATGCACCGATCCTATTCAGGCGGTCTATGTGTGCATTTTCCTTGACGGTCAGCTGAATCCACGCCGGACGGAAGCCGCTGCGCAGCGCATTGCGGACGGAGCGGAGATTTGACCACGCACTGCAGTAAAACGGCACGATATTTCTTTTCAAACATTCGATCGCAAGAGTGCCGGTTAAAGAGGCGGCAATTCCTCTGCGTCGATAATCCGGAAGGACATCCACGCCGATCTGCCACATGGAATCGCAGTCGGCGGAACACCCGGCAAGTCCGATCAGGCGATCCCGGTCATACGCGCCGACAGCGAGGCAATCCAGCTCCCGTCTCTGTTCGCAGAGCGCGTTGCTCCACTCCGGCAGATAGAGTGACGCGAATTCGTCCCGGCGGAGAAACCGGATCGGATACAGACACGCCGGTGCAGAAATTCTATTCACATCCGGCAGAAAATATTCCGCCATGAAGCAGACATTGCACCCGAACGGCTTCAATTTCTCCATCAGGACATGCAGATTCGGCGTTTCGAAGCAGTGCTCCACCGGATACCGTCCGATGTAGTCCCGTACGGTCTCTTCCAGAACGGGGGAAACGGAAGCGACAAGATTGCTCCCGTAGGACGTCAGGTCGCACAGGAACGGCAGCTGCAGGTATTTCCGGGCCCCGGGGCGGCATTCCGAAAGGACCACCCGATTTTCCGACCGTTCAAAATCCTCAGGCAGACAGTTGCTTTCCAATGCGGACTGCCGCAGGGCGATCTGCCGAATCTCCTTATTTGTCATTTTTCTCACCGCTGTCTTGAGCCTTACCTGCCGCAGGGGAGTTTCCGTTTCCGGGCGGAACACTTTTCCGTTCTTCGGGCTTCCGACCGGAGATTCCCTCCAGATAGTTTTTTCTGTGCTGCTGGGGCGACAGCCCCGTCAGACGCTTGAACGCCTTGCTGAAGACGAACGTATCCGAATAGCCGCACTGTTCCGCGATCCGGGCGATGGGCTCCCCGGTATGTTCGAGCATCTCCAGAGCGAACTGCATCCGGAGACGGCGGATCAGTTTTCCCGGAGTGATTCCGCCATAGCTTTTATGGAAAATTCTCCGGATGGTCTCCTCGCTGATTCCGAATTCGGCCGCGACCGTTTTCAGCGAGATCGGAAGTCGGAT
>DDJH01000237.1:4732-16975 GCA_002338895.1 Lentisphaeria bacterium UBA1829
CGCTGCGACCAGAGCAGATCCATCAGCGCCAGCACCGCCTTTTCCGGAGCCGGACGATCCCTGCGCAGCCAGGTCCGGATGATCGTTTCAATTCTCCGCGCATCCGACTTGTCCGGAGAGAGCAGATGGTTCTTCAGCGGAAGGAGCGACGAATAGTTCCTCGTCTTCTCCGTAAACGTGATCGCGAGAAACGAATATTCGGACGGCGCACAGAGGAGGCGCGTGGAGTGAAACTGAAACGGGAAAAACAGAATCATATCCCCCGGTTTCATCGGGATGCGCAACCCGTCGACCGACGTGATCACGTCGCCGGACAGGATGATTTTCAGAATCATCCTCTGGTGAATCGACACATCCGTGACGGTCTGTTCCGAAGACGATTTCCATACCAGAATATCCTCCGGGAAAAAGGGCGCATCGGCGGAAATTCCGCCGGAAAAGAGAGCCTGCGGCACCTTCAGAGCATTTTTCCCGATCGCCTCCAGAATGTGGGATAATGCCATATTTTTGACTTTTTTTGCCATTCCATTCCACTCCGTTTCCGAGTATAATATAGGACAGACGAAAGAGCTTGTCAAGAGAAAGGAGACAATATGCAGACGTATCATCGAATCGGATTTATCGGATTCGGCCAGCGGGGTCAGCAGCTTGCGGAGACCCTCATCAATCATCTTCCGGAATACGGTTGTCCGGCGGCGGTGGCGGATCTCCGGGAAAGACCGGTCGTTTCGCCGCTCTTTTCATTCCGCTGTCCGACGATTCCGTATTTCACGGACTATCGCGAACTGCTGAAAATGCCGGAGATCGACACGGTCGTCATCTCCACCTACGAGGACACGCACGTTCCGATTGTCAAAGCGGCGATTGAGGCNNGGGAAAGCGGTGTACTGCGAGAAACCGATCGTCGCGAATCTGGAGCAGGCGGAAGAGCTCTACCGCTTTGTCACCTCGCGCGACTGCCGCTTTCAGATCGGTCTGAATCTTCCGAACTTCCCGGTTGCGCTCAAACTCAAGGAACTTCTGGATGCGAAAATCATCGGCGATCTGGTGATGATCCGGAGCGCCTGCGATGTGGGACAGAACTTCGCGCGCAGTTTTCTGATCAACAAATTCTCCTGCCGGCGCGGCAGTTTTGTAACCGCCAAGCTGACACACGATACGGATCTGCTGCAGCATCTGGCCTCCTCGTATGCGGAAACGGTCTGGGGGACGGGAGCGAATTTTCTGTGGCGCCGTCACGGCGAAGAGCCGATGACCGACGATACCGCTCTCATCGCCGGAGTTCTTCACAACGGCGCCTTTTTCACCCAGAGTCTGACCAGCTGCGGAAGCGCCTATGAACGGAGGATTCATCTGTTCGGGACCCGGGGCGAAATCCGATCGGAAATTCACGGTTCGGAAATCGAGCTCCGCACTCCCGACGGACACACGGAGATGATCCCCGCGCCGAACCGCTCCGGCGGAGGACACAACGGGGCGGATCTCCTCACGCTCCGGGGATTTCTGGACTATGTGGATTCGGAGGAGAGAAAGGCGCGATGGCCGGAACGGATCCTCTCCAGCGTGATGATTCCGATGGCGGCGCTGGAAAAACGGGAAATCGAGACGGGGAAATGGTATCGGTCCATTGTCGGGGGAGCGACGGAGGAATGAGCGTCTATGAAGAGCTGGGGATTCCGACGCTGATCAATGCACTCGGAACCTACACGGCGGTCGGCGGCTCCCGGATGTCGGAACAGACTCTGGAAGCGATGTGCGAGGCGGCGCGAAGCTATGTCTCCATGGAGAAACTGCTGAAAGCGGTCAACCGGAAAGTTGCGGAACTGACACGGAATGAGGCGGCGTTTCTCTGCAACTCCTGCAGTACGGCGATCTATCTGGCGACCGCGGGATGCGTCGCGCGTCATTACGGCAGACCGTTCGGAACGCTCACGCAGGAGGAGATCGCCGCCTGCGAGGTCCTTGCGCTCTGGGGACAGCACATCCCGTACGATCATGCGATCGAACAGCTTGGCGTGAAACTGCGTTTCATCGGCTATCCGAACATGGAGGCGGCCTTCGACAGACGGATGATGGAGACGGCGATTCAGGATCACACCGTCTGCTGCTATTTTGCGCCGCGGACCCCTGGCGGATATTACGGTGAAAACTGCATGAATCTGGAACTCTTCCGGGAGATCGCGCACGGGGCGGGGGTTCCGGTCCTGGTGGACGGAGCCGCCCAGCTTCCCCCGAAATCGAACCTCTGGCTCTTCACGCGGGAGATGGGATGCGACATGGCCTGCTTCTCGGGAGGCAAGGATCTTGCCGGTCCGCAGGCAAGCGGACTGCTGGTGGGGAAAAAGGAGTATCTGGACACCGTCGCTTCACTGGGCTTCCCGAACTACGGCTGCGGGAGAATCATGAAGATCGGACGCGAGGAGATCATCGCGCTGTATACGGCGATCCGCCAGTATGTGGAAGCGGATGAGAAAGCCCGTCTGCAATGGTGTGAAAACGAAGTGGGAAAACTGATTGCCGCGCTCCGGGGAGCGCGTCACTTTTCCGCGGAACGGACCTGGCCGAATCAGGCGGGGCAGCCGCTGCCGCGGGCGTTTGTCGCCCTGAAGGAGACCCCTCTCTGCGCATCGGAACTGCGGAGGATGCTGGAAGAGGGGACGCCGTCGATCCTCTGCTATTCGGAGAACCGGCCCGGAGTCTATGTGAATCCGATGTGCCTGGCCGACGGAGAAATGGAACAGATCGCAAACCGGTTCCTTGAACTGGATGAAATTCTGACAAAAGGAGAAAACAGAAAATGAAAATCGAATCGAAACTTTCCTCAATGGGCATTGAACTTGTTCTTCCGGGTCCGTGCAGCCACCCCATACTGCACAGCAAACAGACGGGGAATCTGCTGTTTGTATCGGGGCACGGGACAAAAATCAAAGGCAAAGTCGGCCGGGATCTGAGCACGGAGGAGGGATATGCGGCGGCGCGGGAGGCGGCGATCCACTGTCTGGAGGCGATCAAACTGCATTGCGGGGATCTGGACAAGGTGAGCAGTTTCGTCAAAGTGTTCGGCATGGTCAATGCGGTCGACACCTTCACGGAGCATCCGACCGTGCTGAACGGCGTTTCCGAACTGCTGCTGGAAGCGTTCGGAGAGAAGACGGGGAGCCATGCGCGGTCGGCGGTCGGAATGGGATCGCTTCCGAACGGAATCGCGGTGGAAGTGGAAATGGTTGTCGAACTGGCGGAGTGAGAAGGGATGTTTGATCTGCTGATCGCCGGCGGAAGAATCTATGACGGACGGGGAGGAGCGCCTTTCCGTGCGGATGTCGGGATCCGGCAGGACCGGATCGCCGCGATCGGGAATCTGGATTCCTGCGAAACGGCGGAACGGTTCGATGCCTCCGGAATGGCGGTCACGCCCGGCTGGATCGACGTGCACACGCATTCCGACTGGCAGCTGATCCGGAAACCGGACCGGAAGGAGGCGCTCTGTCAGGGGATCACAACGGAGATTGTCGGAGCCTGCGGGATCGGACTCTTTCCGCTGAAAGATTCCGACTACGCGCCGGTGATGGCCGGCATCTACGGATCCTGTCCCGACGTGTATGGTTCCTGTTCGGAGTATCTGGATGCGCTTCCGGAGACGGGGACCAATGCGGCGGTCCATCTGGCGCATTCGCCGCTGCGGTGCGCTCTGTGCGGATTCCGGGACGAGAAACTTCCTGTGAAAAAGGCGCAGGAGCTTGCCCGGCGGGCTTTTGAGGAAGGGGCGTGCGCGCTTTCGACGGGACTTGCGTATTATCCGGCTTCGTTCAGCGATACGGAGGAGGTGGCGGAGCTCTGCCGGATTGCGGCGGAGTTCGACGCGCCAATCTGCGTGCATCAGAGAACGGCGCTGCGGGAGAATCACCCCCTCCCCTTCGACTCCCGGGAAGAGGTGCTGGAGTTTGCCCGGCGAAGCGGAGTGCGCGTCCATTTCTCCCATTACCGGACCAATCCGCGGACCGCGGGGAATCTGGAGGGACTTCTGGAGGTGATCGAACGGGGCGTTTCGGAAGGACTGCGTGTAAGCGCCGATTTTTATCCCTATCCGGTCGGAGCGGGATATGCGGCGGTCCATCTGCCGATGCGGGTGATGGAGGGGGGGTTCCGACGGATTATCGAACGCCTTGACGATCCCGTCTGGAGACGATGGATTCTGGATGTCTGGCAGCGGCATCCGGAACAGGGACCGTCGTCCGGGGTTGTGCTCCATGCGCCGCGGCATCCCGAGTATCTCGGAAGGAGCTACCGGGAGATTGCGGAGATCCGGAAGGAGAGCATACCGGAAATGGTGCTGAATCTTCTGAAAGAGGAGGCGCTTGAACTGGCGTTCCGTCCGGAAGCGGAAATCCCGGAGGAGACGGGGGAAAGACTGGATCGCGACTTTGTCGAACTGATGCGTCATCCGGCGTTTCTGTTCGGGTCGGATACGCTGCCGGGACATGCGTTTCCGCATCCGCGAAGCCGGGGGGCGTTTGCGCGGCTGCTGAAACTGGCGGTGCGAAACGAGCTGCCGCTGTCTGAATTTGTGCGAAGCGCCTCGGCGCGGCCGTGCGAGCTGTTCGGTCTGCGCGGACGGGGGGTTCTTGCGGAGAAGAACTTTGCCGATCTCTGCGTGTTCCGTCCGGAGGAGGTCGTCGACCGGGCCACGTTTGCGGATCCCTTCCGGGAAGCGGCGGGCATGCGTCTGGTTCTTGTGAACGGGAAGATCGCCGTAAAGGACGGCAGGGCCACCGGGGTTCTCGCCGGAAGAGCGATTCGCAGAGGAGAATGAAAAAAACATTTTCCGGGAAAAAAGAAAAACGGAAAACGGATTCCGGGAAATCCGGAAAAAGAAGGAAAGCAGGGAAAGGGAATGGGAATCAGAGGGATCTGTCCGATTGCGCCGGCGGTGTTTGACGAGCGGGGCGCGCTGGATCTGGAGGATTACCGGCGCTGCTGCGAACGGATGATCGAACACGGGGCGGAAGGACTGACACTGTTCGGAATTGCCGGAGAGTATTACAAGCTGGATGCGGAAGAAGAGGAAAAGCTGATCGGGATCACGGTGGAGGTCTGCCGTCGCGGACATGTGCCGAGCATTCTGTCGAACACCCGTCATTCGACGGAATCGGCCCTTCTGCGTGCGCGGCGGATCGAGGATGCGGGGGCCGACTGCATGATGGTGCTTCCGCCGTTTTTTCTGAAGCCGGGCGGCGCGGCGCTGTTCGATCATCTGGAAGCGGTCTGCGCGTCGGTGAAAATTCCGGTGATGCTGCAGTATGCGCCGGAGCAGACCGGTGTGGGGATTGCGCCGGAAATGCTGGCGAAACTGGCACGGAGACATGAGAATCTGAAATATTTCAAGATTGAATGCCGGCCGCCGGGAAGCTATCTTTCCGCGCTGAAGGAGCTGCTGCCGGAAGGACGGGAAATCTTCATCGGGAACGCGGGATTTCAGATGATCGAGGGATTTGCCCGGGGAGCGGCGGGAGTGATGCCGGGGCCGTCGATGCCGGACGTCTACCGGGCGGTCTGGGATGCGCTTCTTGCGGGGAACGACGCGGAGGCCCGGCGGATCCATGGAGTTCTGAATGCGATGCTGAACCACATCCGCCAGAATGTGGAAATGATCATATTCTTTGAGAAACGCATTCTGAAGCGCCGGGGATTCATCCGGAGCGACTGCTGCCGTACCCCGGCGTTCCGCACGGACCGGATCTACGATTCGATCTTCGACACACTGTATGAGGAGCTCCGCCGGGAGTTCCGGGAGGCCGGCAATGGGAAGTTATGACGATCTGCGCGGGAAACGGGTTCTGGTGACCGGAGCCTCCCGGGGAATCGGAGAAGGGATTGCGCGGGCGTTTTCATCGGCCGGAGCGCGTCTGTTTTTCCACTACCGGAGCGATGCGGAACTTGCCGGACGGGTCGCGGCGGAACTGCCCGGGGAGGTGCATCTTTTCCGGGCCGATCTGAGTGACGACGCTCAGCGTGCGGCAATGTTTGCGGAAATCGAGCGCATCTTCGGCGGTCTTGACGGAGCGGTCAACAACGCGGGCTGGAACCATCCGCCGCGTCCGCTGGATGCGATCGACCCCGAGCTGTATTACCAGCTGACCGATCTCAATATCAAAGGGACCTTGTTCTGCTGTCTGAACGAGCTTCGTCTGATGCGGGGCCATGCGGGGAGCATCGTCAACATCGGCTCGGTTCATCAGGACACCTCCGTTCCGGGACGGACCCTCTATGCCGCCAGCAAGGGAGCCATCCATTCGATGACCGCCCAGCTGGCGATTGAAGCGGGCCCCTCGGGCATCCGGGTCAACAACATCCTCCCCGGCTGCATTGAAACCGGAGGGAGAATTCCCGCTCCGGACGAGAAAACCGGCATTCCGCTCGGCCGGTACGGGAAACCGGCCGACGTGGCTTCGCTGTGTCTGTTCCTGATCTCCGACGACTCCTCCTTCATCAACGGGGCCGATCTGGTGATCGACGGCGGCGTCCATCGGAAACTCGCCCGGATCCTCGATTCCTGACCGGATCCGGCGGGGAAAAAATGTTCCCCGCGTTTTCAGACGGAGTCGGATTCTTTTTTCACCCCGTCTCTTCCGAAACGGGCGATCCGCACCTCGTAGGGGTTGAGGACCGCCATTTCGTTTCCGGAGTCGGGCGACCCCATCAGGATCCGTCCGCCCCGCTCCTCCGGAATCGAGATTCTGCGGGCGGAGGAGTTGATCGTGAAAAGATACTCTCCCCTCCGGATCCGGGAGACCTCCGGCGGCAGCTCCCTCTCCGGCAGAGCGATTCCGCAGTGTTCCAGCACGCGGCGGAGAATCAGCCGGACTCCCGCAACGTCCAGAAACGCGGAAAGATAAAACGCCTTCCCCTTTCCGAATGAGTGACACGTCAGCAGCGGCGCACCGGCGAAACAGGTGGCGGAGAGAGTTTCCAGCACCGCACACCCCTTCGGCATCAGATGCTCCACATAGCGTTCCGCCCGCACACTCTGCCCGAAACAGCGCAGTTCGACGGAAGTTTTCGGAAGAGAAGAAATATCGAACACCCCCATATTGGCATCGGTCTGCGAGGTGAGCAGTTCCCTTGTCTCTTCGATTTCAAGGCCGAAGAGATCGTTCATTCCGCAGGGATACGGCTCCTTCCGGTAGCTTCCGGACTCCTCCATCAGATTCAGCCGGGTCATGGCGACCAGACACCCCCCACGCCGCACATACTCCTTCCATGTTTCGATGATCCGCGGCGACACCGATTCACAAAGCGGCAGAAACACCACACGATACGGTGCAATATCCGTTGCTGCCTCCATCATCAGGAAATCGGGATTTTTCCCGAGCGCGGTCAGCGCCAGATGAATCCGGTTTGCCGCAACATAGAGAGCGTCGCTCTTCTTCGACTGATGATATTGTCCGGACGCGGCGTCGTGCACGATTGCGATCTCCGTTTCCGGCAGCGGCAGATTCGAAAGATCTTCGGAGAGCGCCTCGAACTCCTTCCGGATCTTCTGAATGATCCGATAGGCTGTGCCCGGGCGTCCGCACCAGGGGAGAATGGCGGGATGGGTCTCCTCGCCCATCACCGACTGGCGCCAGCGGAAATAGAGGATGGATTCCGCGCCCCGGGCGAACATCTCCCAGAACCACGGTTTGAGAGCGTCGCTGGAGTTCGGCTCCGTGGTGATCTGGTTGAAGGCGCCGGTTTCCGCGACCATGAATTTCTGCTGACGACCGGTGATGCCGCGGTAGAAATCCCAGAAGGCGCGGAAGCGGAAGATGTTGTCGCTGGCGACATAGGTGTCGCATGCGGCGTATCCCAGGTTTGCGAAGAGGCGGTCGAGCCGGAGATCCGCATAGGTCATTCCGGGATTGTTGGTTGTCACCACCCAGCCGGGATTCTCCTGTTTCAGCAGATCGCGGTGGTGCAGAACGAGTTCGGAAAAGAGCTCTCCCTGCACGCGGAGATACTCCTTTCTCCATCCGCGGCGGAAACGGAACGGCGGTTTCAGATCCTCCCAGGCCTGGAGATCGCCGGACCAGAAAGCTCCGTTCCATGCGCGGTTGAACGCATCGAGCGTCCGATACTGATTCCGCATGGCCTCCTGAAAGCGCTTCGTGCAGGAATCGCAGACGCAGAGTCCGGTGGCGGCTTCGACGCTCAGTTCATTGTCGAGCTGCCACATTGCGATTGCCGGATGATCGCGGAACGCGCGCGCCATCTCCGAAACGATCCGGTCGGCGAAGAAGCGGAACTTCGGGGAAGAGGGACAGTAACTCTGCCGGGCATCGCATTCCGGCCGAGTTCCGTCCGCGCGGAGCTTCAAGGTTTCCGGATAGCGGGCGTGCATCCATCGGGGGATCGCCGCCGTGGGCGTGCACATCATCACGCGGATTCCGTATTTCAAGGCGAGATCCAGGACCTCGAAGGTCTCCTCGAAATGGAAGCACCCCTCCTCCGGTTCGAGTTTCCCCCAGTTGAATTCTCCGAGACGGATCATATTGAATCCGAGTTCGCGCATCAGGCGGAAATCGGTTTCCCAGCGCTCCTTTTCCCATGCTTCCGGATAGTAGGCGCAGCCGAAATACTTCATTTCTGCACTCCGTCCTTTTTGAGTTCGCAGGAGATGGTCACGGGGACATCTTTCCGGAACTGGAGAGCGATCCATGCCTGATCCATCACCTTGTCCGGAGCGGGAAGCGTTCCTTCGGCGCCCTGGACGGAGATGTTCCGGAAACGGAGATCCTTTGCGCGGTCGGTCCCGAGAGAACTGCGGAGGACAAGATTGCCGGCTCCGTCGTGTTTCGGGACGAAGCGGAACTCATGGCGGACCCATTCCGCAGTGGGAAGGAACGGGGTGCTTTCATTGTTGACGAGCTGGAGGATCCGTCCGCCGGGATCGCGGATGGNNCGGTTGAGTTCAAGGATGATGAAATTCCGGCGGTTGCGGAAGCTGTCGGAACGGCCCGACCAGGAGAGTTTGGATTTCAGGCGCTCGCCGTCGGAGTCGTTGACCGTCAGATCCAGCCCGATGAAGTTGTTCCGGTAGACGACCGGGATTTCAAAGGTCCATGTGTACCCGTCCTTCCGGTCCTCGAAGGAGGAGCGCAGTCCGATCTTTCCCTGCGATCCGGAACGCGGAGCGATGTACTGGCGGCAGAAGCGGTTGTAGGCGCTGCCGGAGCCGCCGAACGGATCCTGATCGACGAAGAGTTCCACGCTGTCGCGCAGATAGGGTTCGTGATGAAGATTCCGGGAAACTTTGTCGTCCCGGACCCGGACGGTGACCCGCACGGTGGAGATGTTCTTCATCGCGATTTCCATTTCCGCGGAGAGATCCTCCTTCGACTCCACCTTCCCCTGAATGACCGATTCCAGAACAAAGGTGCGGGGCCGATATCCGATTTTCTCGCTCCGGCGGACGGGAACTGAAATCGGAACATTTTTGATCTGTTCGGAGGAGATTTCGAGTGTCTCTTCCGCTCCGCAGGAGTCGGAGAGGGCGACTTTTCCGGCAAGTCCGGCGGTCCGGAAATAGCCGATCTCCTTTGTCGTCAGGCGGACCGGAGTTTTCAGAGCCTTCCCGCGGACAGTGAAAGCCGGATTCTTCAGCACGTTTCCGCTGAGATTTTCCACCTGCATCCGGAGTTCGGCTCCGCTGCCGTTCCGCAGAAGATTGGCATTGCGGATGCGGACGGGATTTTCACACCGTTCCCTGGGATTCCGGAAGATCGCCGCCACGCGTTCCGGCGAAGCGTTGTGCCAGCGGAAATAGCGGGGAAGGGAATCCAGTTCCAGAGTCAGAGTGCCCTTCCGGGAATTCATGGGGTTGGAAAAGATGTCGTATTCCGTAAAGGAAACGCCGTCGGGCAGAGTCAGAGTGATCCACGACTTCTGTTTTGCGCGGGCGTTCCAGAGGACGGTGAAAAGAGCGTTGTCCTTCCGGTAGGTGTATCCGAGAGCGCCGGACGGGAGGTCGATTTTGCCGACCGCTTCCGCGCCGGAGACCATGCGGGAGGTTCCCGCCTGAACCACATAGCGGAGGTTCGGCTGGGGCTTTCCATGGCGGCTGTTGTTGTGATAGACCTGCGCCGGATGGATGAAGCTGGAGAAAAAGGCGCTGTCGTATTCGACCGTGGTGGAGAAGGCGAGGCCCTCGCCCATGTCGATCAGATGATGACGGATGTAATGGGAGATGTCGTAATCGGGGGCCTTGTTCCACCAGAAGTAGAAGGAGTCGCCGTTTTCGAAGAAGTAGTTTTCCGTGTTGGCGAGCGGCTTGTTCACGCCGGCGCCGCGGAGACTTTTATAAATGCCTGCGTACTGTTCCATCTGCGACGGGACGGAATCGTCGAGTTTGAGATACGGATGATACGAAATGAGATCGGCATACCGTCCGCCGCCCATGCGGATCACCTGCGCGATGAAGGAGTCCGCGTTGACGCCGAAGTCGCTGGTCGCGGAAATTCCGACCACGCGGGCGGAGGGATCCAGCTGATGAATGGTCTGATACGCCGTTTTCAGATAGGGGAAATAGGATTTGGCATCCATCATCAGCTGCGGTTCGTTGAAGATTTCATACGAGTCGATCTGTCCTTTGTACCGCTTCAGGATAGCGGAAAGGAAATTCTTCCAGTCGTCCTGGCGCGGCCGCCACAGCGGAGAGAAGCGGGGATTGGTCACGAAGTGATTTTTCACTCCGTTCGGGCCGGCGATGTCGCGGTCCATCACCCATCCGGGCAGGGTCCAGCGGACGCGGGACCACGGATTCTTCCGATCGCCGAAGGATGCGCCCATCAAGATGTAGACGCCGGGAAGATGATACTTGCTCATAAAGGGGATGATGGAATCCGAGTGGGTGAAATTGAATTTTCCCTGTTCCGGCTCCAGCAGAGTCCAGGGGAAGGCGTTCCAGACTTTGGTGATGGTGGCGCCGGAATCGCGGAGGGTTTCCGCGAATTCATCGCCGAGTCCCATTCCGTCGCGATAGAGGCCGTTTTGAAGCCCCCCGCCGAAATGCAGACAGGGTCCCATCCGATACCCCTTCTTCGGCGGGGCGGGCGGAACCGGGACACTTGCAATGTAGGCGGCGGACTGATACGAAAAATCCCCATCCCGGAGTTTGGTGCTGCGCTGTGCCGCGGGTTTTTCCGGCGAGGATTCATAGGCGCGGGTTGTGATTCTCGGCTGAAGCGAATGGAATACGGTGTACATGCCGTACTTCAGACCGTCAAACGCGAACGGTTTTTCCTGCGGAATTCCCGGTGCCAGATCGAAGGAGAGTTTCTGCGTTTTCTCCACGCGGTCGGTATAGAGGTTGTAGAGGGAGAGAGTCACCGGAGAGTTCTTCCGGGGCGCGTCGTACGAGACAGCGACCGCCCTTCCCTTCGCGTTTCCGACTCCGACGGTCCGGTCCGGCAGATATAGGGCGATTTCGAGCGGAGAGGCCGGCTTGTACGCGGAAAGGGTCTTTCCCTCTTCGATCTGAACATCGTCGACCCAGATGGTGCAGTCGCGATATTCCGAATCGACCGAGAAGGTGTAGGCGACAAAATCCCGTTCCGGCGAAAACGTGAAGGAGTATCGTTTCCATTGTGCCGTCAGCACCATCTCATCGCTCCCCTTCGGCATGCCGAAACTGGTTTTGACCTGAGGGACATCCCTTCCCCATGCGGTTGGGGGAATAATGGAACCGTCCTGATTCCGGTTGGGCGGCACCATGCAGGAGCGCATCCGGACGGGACAGCGGACCGCCTTGTCGCCTTTCGCATAAAAAGAGACCGTATACGTTTTTCCGAATTCGACCGGGATATCGTGAGAGAACACCGCTGTTCTCCGGGCATCGCCCTTCAGACACACTCTCAGCGAATTTTTTCCGGAGTGAGCCGTGGAAGAGTCGATTCCCCAGTTTTTCCCGGAGATCTTCCGTTCGAACGTTTCCGGGATCTGACGTTCACAGAACCCGTTCCATCCCTTTTCCCCCAGTTCGAAGGAGGAGTTGAAGACCAGATTTCCCGCAAAGAGGGGGAGTGCGGCACAAGCGGCCGCTGCCAGCAGAATTTTCATATGAATCCTTTCCTTTCCTGGATTATCGTTTCAAAAAATTGGTGTAAAAGCGTCTCTGGTCGAAAAAGGTTCCCGGTGTTCCTGCGGCGGAAATCCAGGATGTTGTGCTGTACGCGCGGACGCTGCAGTCCAGAAAGGCGATGTTGTTTC
>DDJH01000237.1:16983-17217 GCA_002338895.1 Lentisphaeria bacterium UBA1829
ATAGTGGTCCGTACTGCTCCAGAGGGCTTCCGCTAGATAGACCGTGAACCCGCCCGCCCGGACCGTGTAGTTTTCGAGGTCGTCCTTCAGCATCAGGCTGTTCAGCCGGACGCCGATCCGGTCCGGGGAAGAGCCTGTCTGGAAATAAAAACTGATCCCGTAGGACTGACGGTTGGTCAGAAGCCCTCCGCAGCGGGATTCGGAACAGGCGGCATTGTCCTTCACCCCCTGCAT
>DDJH01000272.1:0-3169 GCA_002338895.1 Lentisphaeria bacterium UBA1829
GGCGTCCACCCGAGCGATATGGGGTATGTCCGCATGATGGAACAGCTGGTCCCGGCCCTGAAGAAAATCCTCCGATAACAGGAGCCCGAGACGGGGTCCGGAGAAGCGGACCCCCGACTGCCGTGCGGACCCGGCAAGGAAATCCCGGTCACCATTCGGCAAGAATGTTTTCCAGCAGATAGAAGGATGCGTCGCCCAGTTCTTCGAGAGGGAGCGTCTCAAAAACTCCGCTCAGGAGCTTCCGCGCCTCCGCTTTCAGATCCGGATCTTCGCAGAGAAGAACGATCCATCCCGCCGCCAGCGCATGACGGATCGTGTTCTTCTCCTCCTTGATCCGCGGGGATTCGGCATTCCAGAGCGGCAGTTCCGCCAGAGCGATCTTTTCCCCTTCCGCACAATTGTCGTGGGGGATCCAGCGCGACCGGCAGATCCGCCAGTTCGGAGAAAATGCAGAACCCCGAACCCAGCGCTTCCATTCCGGAAGAGCCGGAAGAAAATGACGGGCGGAGGAGTCGATCCCTTTCTGCGCGGCTTTCCGGACTTCCGGAAGCGGGGAAATTTCCGAAAGAAGACGCATGGCATAGACCGTATGTGCAAGGAACCAGCCCATCCAGAGCGGATGAGTCGAAAAGCCGTTTTCCAGAATGTCCAGCCGGGTTCCGCCGAACGGAAGCGGATCGGCGGCACTCTGCCGGTGAAGAGCGCGGTCCGTGTCGTTTCCGCTCAGTTCGGCCAGAAGCGCGGTCGCAAGGAGATGATTGACCGAGGAGACGGTCGCCTCCGCCGGCGAGCTGCCGGAAAGAAAACTGCCCCGTTCGCATCCCGGCTTCTCTCCGGGAATTGTCCAGTTGAGCGCCCGGAGAGCCGTCAGAACGCGGAGCAGGCGGCTGCGGCACTCTGTCCGCTCTTCCGCCGTCGCCATCGGATGGCGCTGGTACTCGTAGAGCGCGAGAAGCCACGGGACCACCTGATCGCAGGAGGTCGCCGGATAATGGCATTTTCCGTCGGAGCCGAGTCCCCGCAGAATGCACCCCTCCGTCTCTGCCGCATCCTGAAGGCGGAAAAGACCGTGCAGGAGAGTCCGGCACCATTGGATTCGTTCTTCCGTCGCACCTTCGCGGGTGTTGCGGAGAAGGCCGAGAAGATAATCGCCCGTGAAAAATGCACCGTTTTCGATCGGCGTCCACCAGCCGAACACATTCGGGAAGTTTGCAAGGCACTCGTCCGGAGTCGGCAGTTCGACTTCTCCGTTTCCGCCCGCATAGTCGTAGAGAAAGCCCTGCGGAGAGAGAAAGCGTTTTTGCAGTTCGTTCTGAATGCGTTTCGAGGAAAGGTCTCCGCGGATCATCGGTTTTCTCCTGTTGCCCGGCCGACGCTCCAGCGCTCGGTCAGGGTGATGCTTTCGCCCGGGTTCAGAAGACGAACCGGCGAATGCGATTCCTCCTCGGTCAGCTCGGAATTGACAAAAATATGAATCGGATACTCTCCGTTCAGCTCTTCTTTCGGACGTTCGTAACGGATGGTCATCCATCCGCCGTTCCGTCCCTCCGTGCGGATCTCGGGCGGATCGTTCCAGGCCTGAAACTGCGCCATCGCATTGCGCTTCTGCGCCTCTCCGGAGAAAAAAAGTGCGATTCCTTCCGGCGATTTCCGCAGCTCCAGAAGAGAACCTCTCTGTTCAAAGCGGAGCTTTCCCGGAGGGGTGTTCCGTTCCGGCGGAAGAAGAATCTGTTTCAGACGCGGGGGCTCCAGACGAGTGATGCTCCAGATTCCGAGCGGACGGCGGAGCGGAGCGCGGTTGATGATCCGGTTTTCAAGTTCAAAACCGTCCTCCCGGATCCGCAGGCGGTATTCGTAGACAATGCGGAAGAGCGTGCTTTCGGAGGAGCGCATCACGATTTCGCCGTCGGCCGGAAAGGAGATCGTGTACGGCGCATGCTTCAGAATCGGATCGTTCGGATAGAAGGCGGGGGAGGGGTGACAACGCATGAAATGTCCGCCGCTCCGGTCCGGAGTCCGTCCGCGCAGAAGCCGGGCCGCGCCCGGATAGACCGTCGTTTTCAGAAGATTCTCCCCGTCTTTTTTCCGGAACTCCAGAATCCGCCCTCCGTATTCGGGAACGAGGAGCGCTTCGAACTCCTTTCCCTCGATCCGGTAGGCGTTTGCAAATCCGTTCCAGGCGACCTTCCGGATCCGGCACGTTTTCCATTCCGGCGCGTCCGGATACTGCGGGACAAACGCCAGAATCTTCTCGTGTTTTTTCCGGTTCCGCTCCAGAGCCGAGCGGAGCGCGTCCGGAGTCCGGGTCCGAAAGACGGGATTGCCCCAGGCGACGCGCTGAAGCCGGAAACCCCGTCCATACTCGCCGCGCAGCTCCAGCTGCCCGACTCCGCGAAGATCGACTTCCACATGTTCCGCTTTCGCTCCGAGAGCCTGAGCCCGTTTCAGCACGACCCGGTGATCCGCGAGAATCACAAAGTGGACGTCGGTCGGTTCCATCCGCTCGTTGCCGAGCCGTTCCTCGTCGACTCCGATCTCGGCCGAGAAGGAGTCCGCTGTCCCGTCCAGACGGTAGACGATGCTGAACCCGGTGTGTCCGCAGATCCCGTTCGGGAAATCCGTTCCGCCGATCCGGATCGCACCTTTCCCGCTCAGATTCCGGTTGATCCGGGGAAGGCGCGGTCCATCGGGCGTCCAGCTGTATGCCGCATCGGTCCACGGGACGGTGTCAAGACCGACTTCCGCCGCGCCGCACAGAAGAACCGCGAAAAAAAACAGAAAACGGATTGCCCTGCGCATCATCATTCCTTATTCCTGCTCCATCGAATCGAGCATGTCTTCCGCTTCCCGGAGAATCTCCGTCGAGCTCAGGAGTTCGTTGCGGATGGAAAGTTCGGCAATGTCGATCCGGATCGGCTGTTCCGCATCCGCTTTCCCTTTCGGCAGAAGCGTGGAAAAGAGCGGCTTCTTCGGATAGAGATTCTCCTTCTCGTACGCACGGATCGACTTCGACGCCGCAAGTTCGCCGTTGACAAACAGCTGAAGATCGCCCGAACGGTTCGCCGAAAGTGTCAGAACGGTCCACTTGCCCGGCTCGATGCGGAGATCCCCGTTCATGCGGACGGAGACAAAGTTGTTGCATTTCTCATTGCCGGACACCGCCACAAAC
>DDJH01000272.1:3199-13216 GCA_002338895.1 Lentisphaeria bacterium UBA1829
CGAAGCAGAACGGTGAAGGTCAGATTCTCCGTTCCGCAGTTTTCGGTTCCGGAAATCTGATACAGCGTGCTGCTTCCGCTCTGATACCGCGCGATCGTTTTTCCTTTCTCCTGAACGGCTTCGACTCCGGTTTTGCTCGAGCCGGTGGAGAAGTTCTTATGCAGTTTCCGGTTCCAGCGGTCCTGAAGAACCGTCCCCGGAGCGACCTCCAGAAGCGTGTCGGCCGAAAGAAGCGCGGCGGTGCACAATGCGCCAAGAATGATGGGTAGTTTTGCGTTCATTGCTGTTCCTCCTTGAAAATTTCGATTCCGTTGATGGCGGGGTCGCCGCCGGCTTTGATGGTCAGCAGTCCCCGTTTGACTTCCACGTGTTTCCAGGTCTCCACCGCCGCGGACTGGAAGCCGCCGCCCAGATGGACCGGATTGAGATTCTTCCTGCTCTCAGAGCCGACCTGAAGATAAAAGGTTCGGCCGTTTTCGCGGTTCGGCGCATAGGTTTCCGCAAAATGGATCTTCACGGTGTAGCGTCCGTTCGAAAGGGGGATCTGATAGAACATCTGCGAGCCGTAGGCTTCGGTCGTGAAGATCTCGGGGAAGTCCGTGTTCTTCACGGTGATCCTGCCGCGCGAGACGAACGTGCCGT
This sequence comes from Lentisphaeria bacterium UBA1829, assembly GCA_002338895.1. Taxonomy (GTDB): domain Bacteria; phylum Verrucomicrobiota; class Lentisphaeria; order Victivallales; family UBA1829; genus UBA1829. The sequence goes on from DDJH01000272.1 coordinate 3,842, forward strand.
ATTCGCAGCCGTAGGCGTTGAACCCGGTGTACAGCTGATCGGCGAACCAGTGGTTGCCTTTCGAATCGGTCAGGTCCTCCGGAGCGCCGCAGTTGATCCGCACCACGCCGCGCGCATTGAGCTCCCGGATGAGGCGCTGCTGTTTTTCCATCTGCTCCTTGCTGTCGAAGAAGCGTTTGGCGTAGAAGAGAACTTCAAAGTCGTCCATCTCCTTCTTCAGCGCATAGACGTCGTTTCCGCTCAGGGCGGAGCGGATCCGGCGGAGATGTTCTTTCGGAATTTTCCGGGTGAGGGAGCGTTCCTTGAGAATCTGTTTTCCCATCAGGAGAATATCCTGTTCGTCCTCCGGACGGAAGCGGAAGGAGCCCTGGAACTTCTCCGCTCCGCCTTCCGAGCGCCAGACAAGGAGGGAGAACGGACGGATGGAAAGAGTCTGTTTTCCCTGGAAGGAAGCGTCATAGACAAGATCTTCGAAACGGCCCGGATACTCCAGAGTCCCGTTCAGCGGGAAGGGGGTCGCGTTGATCAGGATCAGGTGATTGCCGAGGAAGCGGGCATCGACGCCTTTCACGGAGTTCTGCTTCTGCGATTCGCCACTCGGAATGCTGTAAAAGGCTTTGAGGAAACGGCGGGCCTGATCGCCGTGGGCGGTCGGCAGATTGATGTCGTTCCACGTGTGGAAGACGTGCTTCGGAACGTGGTTGCGGATCAGCGGGATCAGATCCGCATAGGCGAAGTCGCCGACCCCTTTGCGGTCGTAGATCGTGACGTTGTTGGCGCGCCAGTACCATCTCTTCGCGGCTTTTGCCGTGGTCCCGATGTTCTCATTGAGACCCGCGCAGTTCAGTGCGAGCGCATCGTTTTTCCGGTAAAGCTCCATGGAGCCGCGGTTGGTGTTCCGGCCGTAGAGATAGAGATCGGCGTTGTTTTCGAGTCGGCGCGCGGTGTTTGCGGTGGCGACGAGGGTGATGCCGTCCTGTTTCTCCTTCCCGTAGAGTTCCTGCGGGAAGCCGGCCTCTCTCTGGATCCGCTCCATGTATTCGTCGCGGACCTGCGGACGGATTCCGGCGGTGTTGAACGCATTCCGTTCCTTCGAGGCTTTCGCCGGCCAGGAGAAGAGTTGCCATTTCTGTTTGCCCGAGCTGACGATCTTCCGCATCTCGAGCAGTTTTTCCCGGATCTTTTTTCCGCGCCATGCGAACCACTGCTGTTTGTATTTGCCCGTCAGGAGTTGATAGCGGGCAGGGAAGCGCTCCGCGCCGGTGCGGGGGAGGTTGAGACGGATTCCGGTGTCGTGCTCGAACTGCTCCACGGAATCGTCGTCGTATCCGACTTCCGCGGCTTCCATGTTGGAGTAGGAGGGGAAGCCGGGCAGCCACCAGCTGCCGTTCAAGGTGACGAGTCCTTCCACGTTCCCGATTCCGTCATAGCGCTGATAGAGCTCTTTCAGGAGGTCGGTGACCGTTCCCCAGACGACCGGATTCATGCAGTTGAGTCCCATGCCCATATAGCCGATCACCTGCCGTCCGAAGCGGTCCACCATGTAGACGGTGCGCTTCTTTCCGGAATGAACCTGCGCATCGCTGGTGTCGTAGGCTCCCATCGCGTCGAGCGCCGAGGAACGCATGTATTCAAATCCGACAAAGGTTTTGATGTTGTTGTGTTTGTAAAGTTTCAGCAGAGCGTGATAGTAGTCGAAGCGGTCGTTGTTCAGCACCGTCTGTGCGTGGCGGGAAGAAAAGACTCCGTTCTCATACATGAAGGCTCCTTCCACGCTGGCGTTGTGTCCCTGAAAACGGAGGAACTGGATTTTCCGTGCAATGGCCCGGTAGGCGGTGATCCATGCGCCGTCGTAGTAGTGCACCAGATGCGCCTCCGTGCCGTAGGCGAGCGCGTTCCCGTACGAGCCCCATGCGTTGAAGATGAGACGTTCGTTGTGGTTGCCGTAGGTCCGGTCGGTCTTCGGGATCTTGAGCGCGGGAAGTCCGCCTTTGACCGCGTAGATGTTGATCTCGCAGACCGCCGCCGGAATGCCCGCGCGTCCGTTCTGGACCAGCAGAGTGGTATTTTTCGTGCCGGGGAAGAAGACGTAGCGGAATTTTTTCTTCCCGTTGCTGAGCGGATAGAGATCCCCCGTGGACACCGTTCCGCTGGCATTCGGCCAGGCCTTGCTCCCGAGCGGAGGAGTGTTGTGCTCCATGCCCGCCGGGACCGTTTCCAGAACGGCGCTGTAGATATAGCGGTCCGCATCGTCCGGAACGACCAGTTCCGCGATCATCGCTTCTCCGGTGGACGGCAGATCGAGTTTATAGCAGAAATAATCCAGCAGTCCGCTTCCCGTCTCCCGGTATGTCATGCCGTTCCGGGTGACGACCTTTCCCGCATTGAGAGTTGGTTTGGTATATTTGCCCGTGTGATCCAGAAAGGTGTCCGGCGCGGGATTCGGATCGGTGCAGTCGATCTTCTGGACAAGCCGGAGACGTTTTTCCAGCTCCTGTTCAAAGTCCTTGAGGGCAAACTCCTCCTGCGCAATCGGACCTGCGATAATCATCTCTCCGCGGCAGGTGTCAAGAGTTTTTCCGTCGGAGCCGAGGGTCCAGAACGTGCGGTAGGCCCCTGTTTTGCGGAGCTTCGGACGAACGGTGAATTCCCGGAAATCTCCGTTGACGCGGGAGGAATCCGCCGTCAGAGTCTCCTGAAGAGCATTGGTGTCGGCCTCCCGGATCTCCAGGCGGAGCGTCGGACGGACGAGTCCGGCGGGTACGCGGACCTGCCATGCGATATCCTTGTCGTAATCGAAAACGGGATAGGGCGTCCCCAGTTCGCGGATCTCAAGCAGTCCCATGTGATCGGGCGCAAAACCGGCGGAGATCGGCGTCTTGTTCGGTAGATACGAGATTCCCGCGCTTCGGAGAACGGGCGTCTGCCAGGTTTTGTCCGCGAAGTCCGGTTTTTCCCATCCTTCCGGAGCCTGATAGCTCCAGCGCCACTGCCGGTCGCCGGGAATGCGCAGAGTCTCTCCGTTCCGCCCGATGATGATCCCTTCCAGCTGGATGGCGGAGTTCTGCGAGAGCCCGCCGTAGAACTGGTCGCGGAAGGCGATGACGTTCTTCCCCTGCTTGAGATGCCGGAGCAGATCGAATGTCTCAACGCCCGTCCGGAGAATGTGTTTGCCCGATGCGATTTTGACTCCGTTCACAAACACGTCGTAGTTTCCGGTCTTGTGCATCCAGGAGAGCTTTGCGGCGATCGGACGGAACGGAATCTGAATCTCCCTGCGCCAGTAGAGACTGCCGGAAAACGGCACGATCCGGATCGAGCGGATGCGGATGTTCGCTCCGGGGGTGCGGCATTCGATTTTCAGTCCCCGCGCAATCTGGGGTACCGGATAGCCGATCCAGCCCATCTTCTGGACGAATTTCTGGCGGCCCCTGCCTTTGACCGAGAAAAACTGATTGTTCGAATAAAACTTGGAATCTCCGCTGGAACGGGAGATCATCCAGTCGGTTTTTTCGACATCCTGTTCGATCTCCAGTTCGATTCTCCATGCGTTGGAACGATCCTTTCCCCATCCGGCTCCGAAGCGGATGGCCGGGGTTTTTTCATCGCCGGGTCCGGCGCCGAACAGCATGCTCCATCCTCTTTTTCCGGTGCGGAACTGGAGCGCTCCGTCGGAGATCCGGTACGGCGCGGAGGTTTTGATCCCGAACTCCCGGAACAGATCCGACTGGAAGACAAACGGTTTTCCATACTGAATCGTGAAAAAGTCGTCGGCCGTCTCAAAAAGTTCATCGGGACGGATTCTCCGTCTCGCGTCCATGATCTGCGTCCGCCAGAGATTGTTCTCCTTTGCGCTGACGGTGATTCCCATCGTCGGCCCCGGCGTATAGATCAGCTCCTGCGCGCAAAGAAGCGCCGAGGAGAGGAGGATTCCTGCAAACATAAGATTTCGTTTCATACAATTTTTCTCCATACGAATGTTTTTATTTCAGCCAGCCGAGGCCGCGTCCGTAGATCTGCCATCGCGGGTCTGTTGTTGTATTGGTCGTATGAACGGAGGTCGAGATCTCACCGACATGCCCGTCCAGAAACTCCACATTGCAGTTTCCCCCCGGTTTCCATATCCCGCCGGAACGAAATTCGGTGCTTCCGCCGGGACCATGAACCTGATAGTAATGGCGATCCCCGGACGGCACAACCGGTCGACCCCAGTTGCTCTCCACAATCAGATACCGGATCGAGGGCTGGGTGATCCGAGGCAGATTCACATAGTGATCCGCAAAGTTCTGATATTGGTCTCCTCCGGAAATCCCTTCCAGTTTGGACAGACTGGAGATCATTGCATAACTGATCTCCGGATCCATGCATCGCAGAAGTTTCGCATTCCCGAAGTTGGCCCCTGCGCTGCTCTCTTTTTCGACGGGAATTAATTTGGCCGCCCAGAGTTTCCCCATCCAGTTCTGCATGTTCGCCGGATATCCGTTGACCTGATCGTTGCCCGCCGGAAGACGTCCCGACTCCTGTTCATACTGGAAAAACGCAAGACCCAGCTGTTTCAGATTGTTCTTGCAGGCCGCGCTCTTCGCGGTCTTCCGCGCCGAATTCAGTGCAGGAAGAAGAAGTCCTGCAAGAATGGCAAGAATCGCAATGACGATCAGCAGCTCAATCAGCGTAAACAACTTTCTCTGTTTCATCGATCATACTCCTCATAGTTCAGTTTGGAAACCAGGGGTTCATAGAAGGGATCCGCCAGCTGGGACTGGTGGTAGGTTCGCAGTTCATTCGGATTCATGAAACGGATCGGATCTCTGGTGTGAAGAACCGCCGCACCGGGATGCTCCAGCATCTGAATCATCCGGTGGACAATCCCGGAGAGACGATGCTTGAAGTTGCAGACCGTCACCCCGACAATCGCCGGATCTTCAATATAGTCGCAGGGGAGCGCATAGCTGTAAAACAGATACGGCGTCGGCAGTCCGAGCTCCCTGTACTTGCGTCGCAGCAGCTTGATGTAGATACTGGAATCGGCGGCCACCGCATCCGGACGCAGGTCCTTCAGAAACTGGAAATTTTCCGCATCCGACGTGGTCCTGCTCCGTCCGCCGACAATCTCGACTCCGTACCCCGCCAGCTCCTTTTCCAGAATGTCCGACCACGACTGATGGGGTACCAGAATCCGCCGGCACCCCAGTTCGCGGATTTTCCGTGCCACCTCTTTCAGCGGGTCTTCCAGATCCGGCGTCACACTGTTGAATTCCGGATCCTCCGAGTTCAGCTGCAGAACCGGATAATCGTTCCTTCCGATGGCGTTCAGATAATCCGCCGGAAACAGTTTCAGCGTATNNCGTATAGAAGATCCCGTCCGCCTGCCGCGAGATCAGGTTCTCCAGCGCCCGCCGTTCCTCTTCCGCATTGAAGTGCGTGATGCCGATCAGCAGCTGGTAGCCCTGCCGGGAACATTCGTCCAGAAGGGTCTGGGCGAAGAAGCTGCCGTAGTCGCTGCAGAGTTTCGCCGTCACAAGGCCGAGAGTTTTGCTCTTCCCGTTTTTCAGCGCCCGTGCTGTGGCGGAGGGATTGTAGTTCAGCTCTTTCACCGCTTCGTCGATCTTCCGTTTGGTCGACTCCGCGATCCGCGCGGCAAGCGGTCGATTGTTCAGATACAGCGAAACAAGGGAGTTCGATACTCCCACCCGTTTGGCTATATCCCGGATCGTTGTCCGCATGATTAAAATCCTCTTTTTTTTCTTGTTCAAACGTTTTAACAAGGGATATTATAGCACATTTCCATCTTTTTGACAAGGGGCGGAAGAGAATTTTTCTGAAAAAAAAGTTCCGGGAAATCCGCGGGGAGGGGCGTTTCCCGGAGAGAAGAGGATTGGATCAGCGGAGGAATGTGAGGATCTCTTCCAGAGGGAAGCGCGCGGTCGGTTCCCGCTGCTCCGCGCTGTATCCGAGTGTGAGGAAGGAGACCGGGGTCACATCGAACGGAAGATCCAGAACCTTTTTTGTCTGCGCGGCCCGGATCCAGCCGATCCAGCAGCTTCCCAGTCCGTGTTCCTCCGCGGCGAGGACCAGATGCTCCCCGGCAATTCCGAGATCCAGGAACTCATAGTGAATTCCGGAAAGGAGCGGAGCAAGCACATGGGTGGTCAGTTTCTTTTTCATGCAGAGCACCACAATCACCGGAGCCTGCTCCACCCAGTCCATGCGGATCCCGGGAAGAAGACACTCGGTGCAGAGACGTTTCCGAAGCTCCGGCGAAGTCACCGCATAGAATCTCCAGGGCTGTTTGTTGCAGGCGGAGGGCGCAAGACGGGCCGCTTCCACGCACTCCCGGATCAGATTGTCCGGCACGGACGTCGGCAGATAGGCCCGGCAGCTGCGGCGGTTGCGGATGGCGGTATCCAGTTCCATATCAGTCGCTTTCTCTTTTTTTCCCGGCAAAGTAGAATCCGTTGGATGTGTGGCCGTTCATTGTCGGGTAGATGACCTGTTCCATTTCCAGCGTCTTGAAATCCGCCAGAAGATCCCGGATGTAGTTCGGGTCGTGATGACGAAGCGCGGCGCCTTCCGGAAGTTCGAAGATTCCGTAGGTGCCATAGACTTTTTCCCACGCGCGGTAACGCTCCCGGTTGCGGGCATCGCTGTTCAGAAGGAAGTCGTTCACATACAGCAGTCCGCCCGGACGGAGCACCCGCCTGATCTCCCGGATGAGCGCCTCCTGCGCCTGACTGGAGACAATGCAGGTTAAAACCGCGCAGAGCAGCACGGCGTCGACAGTTCCGTCCGGCGCGTCGATCGTCTCCGCTTCCTGAACCTGCAGGTCCAGAAACGGAAACTGGCGTTTCCCGCGGCGGATCAGCTGTTCGGAAAAGTCGATCCCGCGAAGATGGGAAAACCCGAGTCCGTGCAGTTCGTTCAGCACTCTTCCGTATCCGCAGCCGACGTCGAGAATGGTCGCGTCGCGGTTCACATACCGGCAGAAGACAGCCGACTGCATCGGAGTGGTGAACTCCTTCGTATCGGCAACGCTGTTCCAGTATTCCTTCTGCGATCTCATGCTTTCGCCTTTTCTCCGAGTGCGCGGATTTTCACGCCGGCTTCCTGAAGGATGGAGCGGGCGGTCGAGTCGATGGAGTAGCGGTCGCGGTAGACGACCTCCCGGATGCCCGCGTTGATGATCATTTTTGCGCAAAGCAGGCACGGGCTGTACGTCGTATACAGAGTCGAGTCCTTCACGCAGATTCCGTGATAGGCCGCCTGCACAATCGCGTTCTCCTCTCCGTGGGAGCAGAGGCACTCGCCCAGATGCGTGCCGGACGGCGCGTGGGAGGCGCAGCGCGGGCAGCCCCCTTCGTTGCAGTTGCGGATTCCCCGCGGAGTCCCGTTGTATCCCGTCGAAATAATCCGCTTGTCCTTCACGATCACGGCGGCGACATGGCGGCGCAGGCAGTTGCTGCGCAGTGCAACCACATTGGCGATCTCCATGAAATATTCATCCCAGTCGGGACGTTCCGCTGTCGGCTCGCTCATTCCTGACTCCTTTCCTTCCATTAAAAGAGATCCATCTGCGAGATTCCCCAGTTCTCCTCTTCCGGAGACGGAACCGGACGAATCGGTTCTTTCGGCTTTTCCGGTTTTCCCTTGTCGGCGTTCTCTTTTTTCCGCTCCGTTTTCCCCTCTTTCCGGGAGTCTGCCTTCGTTTCCTTTCCGGAGGGAGCATCCGTTCCGCCGCCGGTTTCTCCGCAGTTTTCACTGCCGGTTTTTCCCGGATCCTTTTCAGGGGCCGGCTCTTCCGGCGGCAGTTCGATCAGGGGCGGATCCTCCGGTTCCTCGGTCCCGTCCAGATACTGCAGGAAGGTGATCTTCTGCAGTTTCCGCGGGAACAGAAGCGCTCCGCCCGCTTTCGGGGAGCGCAGCGGGGCCTTTGAGAGATCCACTTTCTGAATCTGGCGCGCCTTGATCGGCGTGTCGATCCGGCACTCGTAGAGGGCGTTCGGACGGGGCGTGATCAGTTCCAGGCGGCACCCTTCCGGACAGATCCGGTACTCCTTGTCCTTGATGAACTGGCTGATGACGCACCGCTTGTAGTAGACCTTTCCGGATTTGACATCGGAATAGACGACGCCGAATTCCGTGGTTTTGTCGTATTTCCGGAACTCATAGAGTTTGTCGATGAAGATCTTTTCGGGGATGTCGATGATCCGGTAGACCCCTTTCCGTTCGATGCAGAGAAGGTGGTCGAATTCGTTGCAGAGAACCAGATCGTCGCTCTTGACGGCGGTTCCGACATAGCTGTTCTTCCGATCCCAGTAAACTCGGATGTTGTTCAATGCGATGGCTTTCACGTCGATTTTGTCGAATCCTTCGAGCCGGATTTCGGTCCGGCGCGGGAAATTCTCCCCGTACTTGTCGATCAGCTCCTGCAGTTTGCGGATCGCATATTTCTTGAGCTGTTTCAGATTCTTCTGCGCTTCGGTGAGAAGGGCGTTGAGTTCCGCCATCTCCTTGCGGTTCTGTTCAATGTCGAACAGCGAGATGCGGCGGATCGGAATGGCGAGCAGCTTTTCGATCTCCGAATCGGGAATGATGCCGGACGCAAGCTGGTCGAGACGAAGACGGGTCTCCTTGTCCATCGAATTCCCGGCCCGCACGCGGACACTCTCCTCCAGCTGCTGCACGAGCGGAAACCACTCGTCGCGGAAGCGTTCCAGTCCGGTCCGGACCTCGGAGTTGATCTTCTCCTGCGTCTTGCAGCTCTCGATCCGCTTGTAGATCCGCTCCTCGATGAAGATCTGCGCAAGGGTGCGGAAGAGAAGTTTGTCCAGATATTTTCCAATTTCGATATGGAGTTCCGCCCGGAGATAGTCCAGGAGTTTTTCCGTGTTGCGGCGCAGAACGTCCGAGACCGTCATCCGGACCGGCTTGTTGTCGCGGATGACCATCAGATTGAGCGAGAGGCTGATGGAGCAGTCCGTGTACTTGTAGAGCGCCTGGATCGCCCGGTGGGGATCGTAGCCGCGCTGCGGGACGATTTCAATGCAGACCTCTTCCGCGGTCAGATCGTGAATTGACGCAATTTTGATCTTGCTCTTGTTGAGGGCGCGGTCGATGGATTCCAGAAGTTTCTGCGTGTCGGTCAGCGCGGGAATTTCGCGGATGATCAGATTGCGCCCGTCGATGTCGATCCGTGCGCGGAGGGTGATCTTCCCGTTGCCGTCCTCGTATTCGGAGGCGTCCATGATGCCCCCCTGGAGAAAGTCCGGATAGAGCTGGAACGGTTCGTCGCGGAGAACGGCGATCTGGGCATTCAGAAGCTCGTTGAAATTGTGCGGCATGATGTCCGTGCGCGTTCCCGGAGCAAGGCCGGAGGCC
>DDJH01000272.1:13230-16215 GCA_002338895.1 Lentisphaeria bacterium UBA1829
CCGGTTCCAGATTGCGCGAATCGTAGGATTCGACCAGCTCGGTGATGTCGTCGTTGAAGAGCACCTCGCGTCCGAGCGGAGAAAGACGGGCCTCGATGTAACGGGACGCCGCCGCGCGGTCTCCGGTCACAATGCTGCCGAAGTTGCCCTGCTTCTCAATGAAGAGCTCCTTGTTCGCCAGGTAGACGAGCGCGCCTTCGATCGATGCGTCGCCGTGCGGATGGAACTTCATTGTGCCGCCGACGATGTTTGCCACCTTGTGGAACGATCCGTCGTCGATGCGGTGCATCTCCCAGAGAATGCGGCGCTGGACCGGTTTGAGTCCGTCGTCCACATCCGGAATGGCGCGGTCCTTGATGACATACGACGCGTATTCGATGTAGTTGTTGTTCATCATCCGGCGGAGCTGTTCGTTGGCGCCGGTCGACTGTTCCGCAACCTGTGTGAGATCTTCCTCGTCCTCCTCCTCCGGTCCGGCGGAGGAGGTCTCTTCCGGAGCGGATTCCGGGGTGGTCTCTCCGGGAACGGGAGGATGAGTCGGTTCCTGTTCTCCGCCGGAACTGGGGGCGGTTTTTTTCTTTGCCATAGCTTACACCAGATTGTTTTGAATGAATTCCCAGCGCTCCGGGGTGTTGTCGCCCATGTAGAACCGCAGCATTTCGTTGATGCCCTTGGTCTGATCGATCGTTACCTGTTCCAGGCGGATGTTTTCGTCGATGAACTGCCGGAACTCTTTCGGGGAGATCTCGCCGAGTCCTTTGAAGCGGGTGATCTCCGCGTTTCTGCCGATCAGAGCGGCTTTTTCGTCGCGTTCCTCCTCGGAGTAGCAGTAGTAGGTTTTTTCGTTTGGTTTTTCCTCGGGGGCCCCCTCCTTTTTCGCGGTCTTCCGCGTGGCCTTCCGTTCGTCCTTCTTGCCTTTCGGGCGGACGCGGAAAAGCGGGGTCTCGAGAATGTAGAGGTGCCCCGTCTGCACCAGCTGTTCAAAATAGGAGAGGAAAAAGGTGATCAGAAGATTGCGGATGTGCAGTCCGTCCACGTCCGCGTCGGTTGCGATCACCACCTTGTTGTAGCGCAGATTGGCGATATCCTCTTCAATGTCGAGCGTCCGCATGATGCAGAAGAGCTCCTCCACCGTGTAGACCGTCTCCAGTTTCTTGCCGAAGCAGTTGAACGGTTTGCCTTTCAGCGCGAAGACCGCCTGCGTGTTGGGATCGCGGCTCTGGACCATGGAGCCGCCGGCGGAGTCTCCCTCGGTCAGGAAGATCATGGTTTCGCTGCCGTGCCCGGAGCGGTCGCCGAAATGGTATTTGCAGTCGCGCAGTTTGCTGTTGCGGATGCTGAGTTTCTTTTCGAACTCCTTGCCTTTTTTCTTGACGGCCTGAATCTCTTTGCGGACATCCTCGTTCTTCTTGATCTTTTCGAGAAGTAGATTCGCCTCCTCGGTGTGGCGGTAGAGGTAGTCCTCCACCGCCTGGCGGACCGCCGGAACGATCCAGCTTTTCACATCGGTGTTGCCGAGTTTGTTCTTCGTCTGGGATTCGAACACCGGATCCTGCAGCTTGATCGCGATGGAGCCGACGATTCCTCCGCGCAGATCCTTCGCATCGTAATCCTTTCCGGAATATTCGTTGACGGCGCGCAGAAGGGCCTCCTTGAACGCGGATTCATGCGTTCCGCCGTCGTTGGTATACTGCCCGTTCACGAACGAAAAATAGCTCTCTCCGAAGTCCGCCACGTGCGTGAAAGCAAATTCGAGCGTCTTGTCCTTGTAGTGGATGACCTCGTAGAGACTTTCATCCTGGACGCGGTTTTCGATCAGGTCCTTGAGTCCGTTCCGGGAGTAGAAGCGCTCCGTCCCGTTCAGATACAGCGACAGACCGCTGTTCAGATATGCGTACATCCACAGCCGCTTCTTCACAAATTCCGGATTGATATGATATTTGGGAAACAGCTGGTTGTCCGGGATGAACTCGATCAGCGTTCCGTTGCGTTCGTCGGTTGCTCCGCCCTCTTCGGAGAGAAGTTTGCCGCGTTCGAATTCGGCCCGTTTGAATTTCCCGTCGCGATAGGAGGTCGCGACAAACCGTTCGGAGAGCGCGTTGACCGCCTTGGTTCCGACTCCGTTGAGTCCGACGGAAAACTGGAACACATCGCTGTTGTATTTCGCTCCGGTGTTGATCTGGGAGACGCAGTCCACCAGTTTCTCCAGCGGAATGCCGCGTCCGTAGTCCCGGATTTTGACAAAATTTTCCCGCAGCGTCACATCGATTCTCCGTCCGCATCCCATGATGAATTCGTCCACGGAGTTGTCGATCACCTCTTTGATCAGGACATAGACTCCGTCGTTCTCATGGGTTCCGTCACCCAGTTTTCCGATGTACATGCCCGGACGATGGCGGATATGCTCCAGGGAGCTCAGAGTTTTGATCGCATTTTCGTCGTAAACCGCCGCGGTCGGGACCGGGGTGGAGATATTGTCCAGTTCATCATCCGTCATAGTGTTTCTTCCGTTTTTCCATCGGGGGTTGGACCCTGCATCGAATCTGAAAAATATATCTCAGAGACTTCGATTTTCAAGTTTCTTTCTCAAAAAATATGGCGCAGGCCGAGATCGTTGATGAATCCGCGGTTGGTTCCGGCGAGGGCCAGAATTTCCGTCCGTCCGAGTTTTTCGATCATTTTGAAATTGTCGCGGATCAGGATTCCCGGATCGTCCGGAACGCGGTTGACGATCACGCCGCGCACTTCCACATCCCTTCTCCGCAGTTCGTTGATGGTCAGAACCGTGTGATTGATCGTCCCGAGCGCGGCGTCCGCAACGATGATGACCGGAATGCCGAGCCGCGCCGGAATATCCGCCATGATCTCCCGCTGATTCAGCGGAACATAGATCCCTCCCGCGCTTTCCAGAAGAATCACATCCGGATTGAAGCGCTTCCGGATCTCGCTGTATGCCGAGGCGATCTTCTGCAGATCAATCTCGAC
>DDJH01000146.1 GCA_002338895.1 Lentisphaeria bacterium UBA1829
TTCATTTGGGCGGCAAGCTCTATGGACGACATGCTATCACCCGCTTCACCATCGGATCATTGCCGCCGCGCTGGCCCATGACGCGATGTACCAGGTCGAACTCTTCCCGCGTGAGGACTGTGATTGGGTTTTCCTGGAGATGCTCCAGACGTGGGGTGTTTCCTGGTACCAGCGGAACAAAATGTACCTCGCGGTCCGTGCCGCCGGCGGCGCTGTCTGGAACCGGCACACGCCTGAAAGCATCGCGGAGGGCAAGAAATTTGTTACTTTCACGCCGTATGAGGAGGTCGCCACATGACGGAGGAATGGGCAAGGTGGGTCCTCGCAGGGATTCTGGCGTGGGGGGTGTGGGAGCTCCGCCAGCTCCGTGCGGAAGTCGCATCCCGCGTCCATTACAGGGATTGCGACAAGCGCATGGGTATGCATGAAGAGGGGATTACGAGACTCGAAAATGAAATGAACAGGAACAGAGAGCGGATCGCCGCTCTCGAGGCAAAGGAGGAGGACTGAATGACTCAGGAAGCAAAAGAGACCGGAATCGTGTTCATCGTTGCGGGAGTAGCTGTTCTGCTCCTGCTGCTCTGCGGGTGCGCCACATCGGAACAGCTCGCCAAAAATCTGAACAGTAAAAACGTTCAAGGGAATGGTCTTATCACGGACAACCGGATCGGGGTAGACCCTGAAACGCTGTCGCCGGTTCTGAAATCCGTTGTTATCTCCGGGGATTTCCAGACAATCAAATCGGATGGAAACTACCTCAATTTCAAGAGGGAAGAATCCTCCGCATGGTACAACGCTGAAAACAAAACAAAGAAACTCCAATTGACGATCACAGCCTCATCCGAGGCGGATTTCAAGGAAATCCTGAAGAATGCCCTCTCCGCTCTGCAAAAACAGAACGGAGAGAATAAAAACGCTTCCGACAGCGAAGCCGGTACTACGCTGTCAGCATCTTCGAGCAGCGGGCGATAAGCTCCTCGACTGTTTTTAGGGGAAGCGAATAGGCCAGCTCCGCAAGTTTTCTGCGAGAAAAACTTTCAGGTTCTCCCGCTCCGGCATCTCCGACGAAGAGAGGCCGGAGCTTTTTGATTTCCGCTCTGAGCTCTTCGTCCGTGTCGTGGTCGGCATAATGCTCCGTCATGGCAAGCACTGCATGGCCCACGAACCTCTTAATGACGCTTTCCGGGATCCCTGCCCTCTTTGCGCGGTAGCAGAAAACATGTCTCATCGAATGGAGATCTTTCACCGAAACAGCCCGCCTTCCCGGAACAGACACCGTAGTCACAATGCCAAGTCCGTTAAGAAATTTTTTTACTCGCTCTGAAACGCAAGTAGGCTGCCTGAGATACATTTCAGCATGTGCCGGGAAGATAAACTCGCCCCTCCTCGGCTGGGCCCCGAGATACTCCGCCAACTCCGGAAGAAGAGGGAGCTTTATTTCCGTTCCGGTTTTTCGTCTGAGACGGCGGATGCAGCCGCTCGCCCAGTCAATGTCGCCCCATTTAAGGGTGCAAATATCGCCCTCTGTCATTCCGCTGTTTGCGGCAACGACGAAGAGCGGGTAACAGAACGGGTCATTCTGGATACCGTTCCAGATCAGCCGCAGCTCATGGGGCGAAAACACCTCTCTTGCGACAGGCTTCCGAAGAGGCAGTACAACCCGGTCCCACGGGTTATGAAAAAGCCCGGCGTCCTCTTCCAGCCGAGAAAATACCCACCGGCAAACGCCGACGATCTCTTTGATTGTCTTCGGGGACAGTCCGTAATCCTTCTCATAGGAAATGTCCCTCAGCTTGCCGCGTTTTCCTTGGGTCTGATACTGAATCTTCTTAATAAACCTTCCATGCGCCACAAGATAGCTTACATAAGCCTCACAGTGCGCACGGCGCACAGATGCAAGATTCTGGACCTCCTGGAACTCAGACCTCATGAACGCGGCGAAATCCTCCCAGTAGGTTTCCCGGAGAGCGGCATATGATGACCTGCTCTCACGCTTGGAGGGCTTTGCCGCGGCGAGAGGAAAGGCCTCGGAGAGTGTAATCGGGCTTCCGCCGGTCAGCTCGTACTTGTAGTTTTCCACAAGGGCGCGGACTGATTTATTCCTGCGCACCTCTTCCTCGATCTTTTTCCGTTCTTCGATTTTTTGTGTAACACAAGATCTCGCTTTCGCCTCTTCACGCAGAGCCCTCGCCCTGACCGCCTCTAGCGCTCTTCCATTGAGCCCTTTTTCGACTTCGCACCCAGGACACGGTCCGGAAAAGTCTTCACCATTGAGGCGAAAACGATAGTGAAACTTGTTTCCCCGAAGGATTATAGACATTTGTGAGCCTCCCGTAGATACCACTATGGACTACTATGTACGACTGGGAGGACAGCCTCAGCTACTTCTCACAAAATTTACACAAAACTGGTAGCGGGGGATGGAATTGAACCATCGACCTTCAGGTTATGAGCCTGACAAGCTACCACTGCTCTACCCCGCAACAAGAGCTCGCGTTCTGCGAACATGTCCTTACTATACCATTCTTCCGGCGGTTTGTCAAGTCCGGAAAGAGACTTTTCCAAAAGAAATCTTCCATTTTCCGAGACTCATTGCCGGTCTTTCGTTCGATACTCCCCAGGGACAACGCCGAACTGCGATTCAAACGCCCGGTAAAAATAACTCAGATCATTGAACCCGCTTCGATAGCAGATCTCCGCAATGCTCTGAGAAGTGCTTCTCAACTCCGCCGCGGCAAACTCCAGACGTTTCCGCTTCCGGACCGCCATGATCGAACTGCCCGTCTGCGCTCGATAAAGCGAGCACAGGTGATTCTTCGTCAGACCAACCCGTTCCGCCAATGTCGCCAGCGGGATCTCCTCCGAGAAGTTCCGTGAAATCATGTAGTTGATGTATTCCACGATTCTCTCCTTGCCGCCGTGACGGACCTGCCGCTCGCTGTTCCGGAGCATCAGAATCAGAAGCTCCAGAAGATTCCATTTCAGGCAGGAGCGGTAGTTGACCGCCTTCTCCTCAAACTCCCGCATCATCGTCCGGACCAGACGCGCCATCCGGGCATCCGCCTGCTGAATATAGAGAGATTCGTCCGAAACGGCGCCATCCTCGGAAAAAACTGAAAAAATATGAAAATCGTCCTTCAGGCTCTCCAGTTCCCGCGCAATCAGCGAATAGGAGAAAATAATATTGTACAACTCCAGCGAGCCGGTCCGGATATCATACGTCGTCAGCGAATCCGGACGCACAAGGAAAAAAGAGTTCGGATGAATCGGATACGCCCTCTCCTGAACAACAAACTCCCCTTCCCCCTCCAGAATGTAGACCAGTTTCCAGAACTCCCGAAGATACCGGTGGGAAAGGTTGAACTCCTCCGCGCGATTGATCCGATGAAGGATCGTAAACGGGAAGTCCGGACTGAAAAAATGTTCCGCCTTGTACTGTCTGATCTTCTTCATTTCGGATTCACAGATGGACAACCGTCACGCCGTCGGCTCCCGGAGCGCCGATATCTTCTCCGGGAAAATAGATCCGGCAGGGAAGTCGGCCGCTCGCCAGGGCTCCGCGAATCCGGGAGCGCAGGATCCCGCTTCCGTTCCCATGGATTACAAGAACGCTCCTGCCTGTTCCGGCATACCGCCCGAACAGAGGACGCAGAAGCGCCATGGCCTCATCCACGGTCTTTCCGTGCAGATCCACTCTGAAATCATAATCCGGCGAATGTTTCAACGATCGGCTCCCTGCTGTTCCGGCTGGAACGGAAGAGAGCAGGATCGTTGTCCGAATCCTGCCACTCCCGCTCCGGAAAAACCGGATTATTTTTCCCAGTAGATGGCAAGAGGACGCTTATGCGTCAGGACCTGGCCGTCCGGCGTGAGCTTTCCGGTCTCCGGATCGTAGTCGAAGAAGAAGACCGTATCGGAGAACTCGTTGGCGGAAGCGAATTTCCGCATGCCGGGCAGGAAGTTGATGTCGCGCGGACTGCTGCCTCCGCAGAGCAGAAGATCGTGGAAGCGCATGCCGCCCCTTCCGTCCAGACGGAACACGGCGATGGAGTCATAGCCGCGATTGGAGGCAAAAAGGAATTTCTCATCCTCCGAAAGACGCACCGCCGCCGCTTTCGTGGCGCCGTGGAATGCGGCGGGAATTGTGGAAAGCTCCTCGAGTTTCTCGAACCGTCCGTCCGCATAGGCCAGAGAAATCACGGTGTTGCCCAGCTCGTTCAGGAGATAGGCGATCTTTCCCGACTTGTCGAACACCAGATGCCGCGGACCGGAACCGGCGGGTTCCACATGGAAGGTATACGCCTTCTCCTCGTCGATTCCCTTGACCGGATCAAACGGGTAGAGACGGACCGCGTCGATGCCGAGATCAATCACGATCAGATATTTCCCGTCCGGTGTGATGTTGGTGAAATGGGTATGCGGACCGTCCTGTCTCGGCTGATTCGGACCTTTTCCGGTGTGCTGGATGTTGCGCAGGCGTTCCCGGATGCTGCCGTCTTCGTTCAGCGCAAACACGGAGACCGAACCGGAAGAGTAGTTCGCGCAGAACAGAAACTTTCCGGACGGATCCGTGATCACATAGCAACCGGCCTTTCCGGCCGCGGACATCCGGTTCAGCTCCGTCAGCGCTCCGTCCGCCCCGACCTTGTAGGCCGCCACGCCGGAGGAGTCTCCGACCGTACAGGTGGAATACAGGAACCGGCGATCCGGCGAAAACGAAATCCAGTTGGCGTTGTCCAGCTGGTTGAAGCCGAGCTGCCGGACGGAGCCGTCCTCCATCATCTGATAGCGGTAGATCCCCCCATCCAAAGCGGCGGCGCAGGCCACAATGTAAAAAATGCTGTTCATTCGATACAACTCCCGTTGATTGTTTTGCACATTGGCGATAAGGAACTATACCATCGAATGAGGCATTTTGCGAAAGCGGAAAAGGATTTTTTTCGGAATATTTCCCTTTTACTCACAATATGAACGAATCGCCGCAATCCGGAGAAAAAGCGGGAGAAGTCGACCGTTTTTTCACAGAAAGAATCAGAAAAATGCTGGAACGTTCTGGACAAATCCAGTTTGCGGTGTTATACTCTTCCAACCACACCGCAAACAGGTCAACAAAAGAGGAGAAGCTGTATGAAATGGTCCAATTTTCTGCTTGTCTCGGTTGCCGCATTGACCGGCATCCAGGCAAGCGCCAACGTGAAGATGCCGAATCTCTTCAGCAACAACATGATCCTTCAGCGCGATTCGAAGGCCAATGTCTGGGGCTGGGCGGATGACGGAGAAGAGGTCACGGTGAACTTCAAGGGGCAGACCCGGAAAACCACCGCGAAAGATGGCCGCTGGATGGTCACCCTGGATCCGATGAAGGCCGATGCAAAAGGCGATACCCTTTCGATCAAAGGACGCAATCAGCTGACGTTCCGGAATGTTGTTGTCGGCGACATCTGGATCTGCTCCGGTCAGTCCAACATGGAATGGCGTCTCAACAACACCAACAACGCCCAGCAGGAGAAACAGCAGGCCAACTATCCCGCCATCCGTCTTTTCAACGGGAATCTTTACCGGGGAGGGATGAAACCGCAGGATAATTTCCCCGGCAGAAGCTGGCAGGTCTGCACACCCGGAACCGCCGGAAACTTCTCCGCCGTGGCCTACTTCTTCGGACGGGATCTCAACAAGGCCTTGAATGTTCCGATCGGTCTGATCTCGGTGAACTGGGGCGGGACACGGATCGAACCGTGGACCAGCACCTACGGCTTCTCGACCCAGCCGAAACTCCGCAGCATCTACAACACCCTTCTGGCCAATGTCCCGGGCACGCCGCAGAGCGAGGCCGCATATAAAAAGGCCATTGCCGACATGGAAAAATGGATTGCGGATGCCAAAGCCGCCGTGGCAGGCAAACAGGTACTGCCCGATCTACCCCGCTTCCCGAACGGACTGCACTACGAGAATCAGCAGCAGCCGGTGGTGCTGTTCAACACGATGATCCATCCGCTGCTCTCCTTCGCGTTCAAGGGGGCGATCTGGTACCAGGGATGCGCCAATGTCGGTGACGGCGCGCTTTACAAGGATAAGATGAAGGCACTTGTCGCATCGTGGAGAAAAGAGTTCAACAAGCCGGACATGCCGTTTTATTTTGTTCAGCTTGCGCCGTTCAACTACGGCAATCCGCACCGACTTCCGATCCTCTGGGAGGCCCAGCAGGGATTCGCAGACGAGGATCCGAACGCGGCGATGGCGGTCACCAACGACATCGGCAATTTCCGCGACATTCATCCGCGGAACAAGCAGGATGTCGGAGCGCGTCTTGCTCTTCTGGCTCTGAAGTATACATACGGGAAGAAGGATCTTGTCGCGGATTCTCCGTTCTTTGAATCGCTGAAGATCGAAAACGGCAAGGCGGTTGTCACATTCCGCAACGCGAAGACCCTGAAGACCAAAGACGGCAAACCGGCCAAATACTTTGAAATTGCCGGGGCCGACAGCCGCTTCTATCCCGCCACCGCCGTTCTCAGCGGCAACAAGGCGACTCTCTCCAGCGACAAGGTTTCCAAACCCTATATGGTCCGTTATGCATGGAACCACAACGTCACGACCAATCTTGTCAATGAGAACAATCTCCCGGCCGGAGCCTTCCGTGCCTCAATTCCAATCCCTGTCCGGGGAGCGCTGGACCGCCTGGTCCCGGAGGCGAAATCCATGAAGGTCGCCTACGCCATCTCCGCGAAGAAAATCTGGGAAAACGGCGCTCCGCTCTACAAGCAGAACAACAGCCGGGAACTCGCCGGAAAGAAGATCAAAACCATCGGTTATTTCCTGCATCTGGTCGGAAATGACGGTTCTGAGCGCTATGTCTATGCAACGGTGGATCCGTTCTCGCAGGATATTGCAAAGCTCGGTCTTCCGACCGCATCCAATCAGGCCGTCTTCCAACAGATCGTCAAGAATCTGACGGTCAAGAGCAACGTTCCCGGTCTCTCCAACGGCAAATTCGAGGATGGAAACGTGGAAATCTGGAGCGGAAACTACGGTCAGATGAACGCGGCGAAAATCCCGGGGGCCTCCAACTCCACCTATGATTTCGGCGACACGAAATCGTCCGATCGCGACGAATACGGTTCCTTCCAGCTTCACAACTACAAACAGAAGCAGACCGTCTTTGCGATGAACAACTTCCGTTCCGCCACCCCGGATGTCGGAATCGGCAACAACAAGCAGGGCAATCCGGATTACACCTTTACCGGAGCGTCCAAGCATTNNNNATTATTCCGTTGCGGATCTTCTGATCCTTGTCGACGTGGAATAAATCTTTCGTTCCTTCGAACGTTCCCCCGAATCCGCAAAATCCGGATTCGGGGGATTTTTTTATTGCGGCAGCGGTCCGATGAA
>DDJH01000065.1 GCA_002338895.1 Lentisphaeria bacterium UBA1829
AAGCCCTGGGAGCCGGACTGCAAAGAGTGGAGAAAATCCGACGAAAAATCCCGAAAAGAGCCACGGTTTTCCCCTGTACTTTTTCAAAAAAAGTGGTATATTTCCGTTTTAACAGCGAAGGATCATCATGAGCGGGGTTCTGCACGAGACACTGAAGCGCTATTTCGGCTTCGACACCTTTCTGGACAACCAGGAGGAGATTGTAAAGGAGATTCATTCCGGCAAAGACCTCTGCGTCATCATGCCGACCGGGGCGGGGAAGTCGCTCTGCTACCAGCTGCCGATTCTGCTGAAGAACGGATACGGAATCGTGGTCTCGCCGCTGATCTCCCTGATGAAGGACCAGGTGGACTCCCTGCGCGGGAAAGGGATCCCGGCCGCCTGCATCAACACGACGATCCCGACGGCGGAACAGCACGAAATCCTGCGCGACGTGGACCTGGGCGACCTCAAACTGCTCTATGTTGCGCCGGAACGGTTTCAGGCGGAATCCTTCCGGAACTTTCTCCGGAGAAATCCGCCGGAGATCATGGTGGTCGACGAAGCGCACTGCATCAGCCAGTGGGGACACGACTTCCGGCCCGCCTATGCGCGTCTCGGAGAGATTGTGGAACAGTTTGCCATTCCGCAGGTCTGCGCATTTACCGCCACCGCCACGGCACAGGTCTGCGAGGACATTCTCCGGCAGCTTCACCGGCCGGAGATGGAACTTCGGGTTGCCGGCTTCAAGCGTCCGAATCTCTCGTTTTCGGTTCTCCGCTGTTCCGGGGCGGAGGACAAGAACCGGGCGCTGAAAAATCTTCTCCGGAAAAAGGTTCCGACCATCATCTACGCCTCCACGCGGAAAACCGTGGAGCAGCTCCACTCGGAGTTCGGATTCCTCCCCTATCACGCGGGAATGAGCGACGAAAAACGAACCGAGGTGCAGAACCGTTTCATGACCGATCCCTGTCCGATTCTGATCGCGACCAATGCGTTCGGGATGGGAATCGACCGTCCGGATGTCCGTCTGGTCGTCCACTACAACATCACCGCCTCTCTGGAGGCCTATTATCAGGAGGCGGGACGCGCAGGACGGGACGGAGAACCCGCCGAATGCGTCCTTCTCTTCTCCTACAGCGACCGCTTTATCCAGGAATTCATGCTCGAAATGAGCAACCCCTCCGAAGCGCTGATCCGGGACGTGTACGACATCCTTCAGGAAATGGCGCTGGAACAGAAAAGCTCCACGATTGATTACTCCCCCGACGAACTCTTCTCCCGTCTGCACACCGATGCCCGGGAAGGTCAGATCGCTCCGGCGCTCGCGATTCTGGAAAAGAACGGCTGCATCGAACGCGCCTACCGGCAGCAGGGCAGCGGGATTCTCCGGATTCCCGGAAACCGGACGGAACTGCTTGCCGCGCATGAATCCCAGTCCACGCAGCGTTCGCGCTTTCTTTACCGGACAATCCGCGCGTTCGGCGACAGTCTGGAAAACGGAGTTCCCTGCACCTGCGAGCAGCTGGCCCGGATCGCCGGACTCTCCACGGAGCAGGTCCGAAGGGTCCTGAACAATCTGGGACAGAACCGCACGCTGATCTGGACGCCGCCGATGCCGGGAAACACGCTCACGCTCCTGCACCCGGAACAGGAGACGCCGGAGAAGGATTTTTCCACGCTCACGCTGAAACGGGAGATGGAGTTCCGCCGTCTGGAGGAGGTTCTGGAATACACGCGGACGACCCGCTGCCGACAGGTCTTTCTGATCTCTTATTTCGGAGAAAAGGTCGGCTCCTGGAGCTGCCATGCCTGCGACAACTGCGGCGGATCCGGCAGTGCCGCCGCGCTTCTCCGGGATCTGACCGAAAAGGAGGAGGAGGCGGTCCGCGCCATTCTCCATGCGGCCGACGCCTTCTCCGGACGCATCGGACGGGGAAAGCTGAGTCTGATTCTCGCCGGCTCCAGACGGCCCGAAATCGTGGAACGCGGTCTGGACCGGACCCCGTTCTTCGGACGGCTGAAAACGCTCCGGCAGAACAACATCCTGATGTTTCTGAAGGCGCTGGAGGATGCGGGATGCCTGGAGCGGACCGGGAACCCGGAATATCCGTGTCTCGGGGTCACCTGTTTCGGAGAAAACGTGATGGAGGGAATCGAGAAGGTCCGTCTGTTTCTTCCGGAGCCGGGGCAATCCCTCCCCGCATCCGCGCCGGCCGGACGCACCGGACACGGAGGGAAAGAGAAAAAGACGGAAAAAACGGAAAAGACCGGTTCTTCCGTCATCGGCGGCCGGAGCGGAGAAGGGGAACTCTACGACCGTCTCCGCCAGCTTCGCGTGAAGATTGCGGAAAAACGTCATGTTCCGGTCTACTGCATTCTCTCCAACGATGCGCTGGCCGGTCTGGCCGAATCACGTCCGGAGACGCCGGACGAGGCGCTGGAGGTCCGCGGCATCGGCATTGCCAAGCTGACCACCATTGTCCCTCAGTTTCTGCGGGAAATCGCCCGCTGGAAAGCCGAAAACAGGGATCCGTAACCCCCTACCTCCTCCCCTTCCGCGGCGGATGCCGTTTCAGAGGCCGGCAGTTCCACGGAGAAGGACCGCTCATGCTGAAACAGGCGGAATGGAGTCGGAGTGAACCGGTGTTTTTCTTCCCGTCGGCCGTTTTTGAGCAGTTTTTGAAGAGCTTATTTCAGGATCAGCATGCAGTCGCCATAGCTGAAAAACCGCATCCGCTCCCGGACGGCCGCACGGTAGGCGTTCATCGTATGCTCGTAACCGGCGAAGGCGCAGACCAGCATCAGGAGCGTGCTCTTGGGAAGATGAAAGTTCGTCAGCAGAATATCGGCGGAGAGCACCGGAAGCGGCGGATGAATGAAGATTTCCGTACTGCCGGTGGCGGCATGGAAGAAACGATCCGGCGTCACACAGGACTCCAGAACCCGGAGAGTCGTGGTGCCGACCGCCGCAATCCGATGTCCGCTCCGGCGCGTCTCGTTCAGCAGGGACGCGGTCTCTTCAGAGAAGGTATACTCCTCGGAGTGCATCTTATGATCGGTGATCTCCTCCTCCGTCACCGGTTTAAAGGTGCCCGCGCCGACATGCAGAGTCAGCTCCGCGCGGTGCACGCCCTTTTTCTCCAGTCCGTCCAGAATCTCCCGAGTGAAATGGAGTCCGGCGGTCGGAGCCGCCACCGCGCCGGGCTTTTCGGCGTAAACGGTCTGATACCGCTCCGCATCCGGCGGCAGACTCTGCCGTTTGATGTACGGCGGAAGCGGAATATGACCGCACTCCTCCAGAATCCGGTCGACCGGAGCCCCGTCAAACGCGACTGAACAGACGCCGGAGGGATCCTTCCCCACCACGGTCAGACGGAAAGGCGACATCGTCCCATCCTGTCTCAGAATCGTCAGCACCGTCCCTTCCGGCGCGCGCTTTCCAGGTTTGAGAAAGCAGCTCCACCGCTCCGAATCCGATTCCGGATGCAGCAGCATGATCTCCAGATGCGCCCCGGTCTCCTTGAGCGCGAACAGCCGGGCGCGGATTACACGGGTGTTGTTGACCGTCAGGCAGTCTCCGCTCCGAAGGAAGTCGGCAATCCGACAGAATGGCAGGATCTCCCATGCGCCGGTATCGGCGTGGAGAACCATCATTCGCGAATCGCCCCGGTGTTCCGGCGGATTCTGGGCGATCAGCTCCTCCGGAAGAGAATAGTCAAAATCAGCGGTGCGCATCTTCGTACATCTTTTCGTATTGGGAAGCGGTATGATTCCAGGAGAAGTCCGTGGTCATTCCGTTGTGCTGCATCCGGGCGATGTGATCCGGATGGTTTTTCCAGGTATCGGCGGCCCAGCGGATGGTG
The DNA here is from genome assembly GCA_002338895.1 of Lentisphaeria bacterium UBA1829. GTDB lineage: Bacteria > Verrucomicrobiota > Lentisphaeria > Victivallales > UBA1829 > UBA1829. The sequence goes on from DDJH01000065.1 coordinate 3,846, forward strand.
GCGTTCAGGGAGGCCGCATTGAGATCCCAGAGAACGAATCCTGTGGACCGGTCGAGCGTTGCCGGATCGTAATTGATGACCGTGTCCGCCAGTCCGCCGGTGTGCCGGACCAGAGGGAGGGTTCCGTAGGTCATGGAGTACATCTGATTGAGTCCGCACGGTTCGTAGCGCGACGGCATGATGAACAGATCCGCCCCCGCCTCCACAAGGTGGGCCGACGGTTCGCCCGCATAGCCCAGATACAGTCCGAACTTCCCCGGATACTTTCCGGCAAGATAGCTCAGATATCCTTCGATATTCTTATCCCCGGAGGTCACCACCGCGAACTGGTAATCGCACTCCCGCAGCAGCTCGTCGAGTCCGAAGGCGAACACGTCGAGCCCCTTCTGGTATGCCAGACGGGAGATCACGGCGAAAATCGGCACATCGGTCCGCTGTTCCAATCCGTATTTTTTCTGGAGGGCGCGGCGGCACTCCGCCTTTCCCGCCAGGTTGTCCGCGGAAAAGGTCGCCGGGAGATAGCGGTCCTGCGACGGATTCCAGACCCCGGTGTCGATCCCGTTGAGAATTCCGCGAAGCCGGCCGGAGGACGCCCGGGCGCGGAGCGCTCCATCCAGTCCGAACCCGTATTCCGGAGAAAGAATCTCCTCCGCGTAGGTCGGGCTGACGGTCGAAACCATATCCGCACACATGATTCCCCCCTTCAGGAAATTCAGCCGGTCGTAGAATTCCAGACAGAGATAGTTGAAATACTCCCATCCCAGTCCGGTCCAGTAGAGATTTCCCTTGTCGAAATTTCCCTGATAGCCGATATTGTGAATGGTCAGCACCGAGCGGGTCCGGCGGAACTGTTCGTTCTGCGCATAGAGTCCGCTGCGGAGGTAGACGCAGCAGAGCGCGGCGTGCCAGTCGTTCGCCTGCAGGATATCCGGAGCCAGACGGAAGTTCACCGCCAGCTCCATCGCCGCCCGGCAGAGAAAAATATACCGCTGCGCATTATCGGCATACTCCTGTCCGTTCCAGTCGTAGAGGTTCGGCCGGTCGAAGAAGCGGTGATACTCGATGAAGTACCAGCTCAGATTCTCTCCGGAGCGCAGGACATTGACTTTCGCCCATTCGCACCCCTCTCCAAACGGGATGCGCAGAAGATCGTGCTCCTCATCGAATTTCAGATTCAGTTTCCCCATCAGCTGAGGATAGTACGGCATCACGACAGAGACCTTGTGCCCCCGTTCGGCAAGCGCCGCGGGAAGTGCCGCGGAGACATCCGCAAGTCCGCCGGTTTTCGCAAAGGGAACCGCTTCGCTGGTGACCCAGAGAATGTTCATGGCAGGATCCTTTCTTTCTTTCGGAGATTTCATCATTTCGGAGATTTCATCTGTTCCCGCGCTTTCCTCAGCGTCTCCATCTCCTCTTCGGAGAGGCTGTTCACACCGTTTCTGGAAAGTTTATCGAGAATGCGGTCGATCTCCTCCGACGGGACCGGACCGTTTTTGTAATTGCTTCCTCCGGGCGAAACGCTCCATCCCTTCCGCGGAGCGGATCTGCGCGTTTCAAAGTTCGGCGCGGCCCCTCTTTTTCTTCCGAGGAACAGATCCAGCGGACTCCATGCGATCTCGCGCGGCAGGAACAGCTCCATGAACAGGCATCCCGCGGCGAATCCGCCGATATGCGCCAGATACGCAATGTTCGAATGGAGATTCATCCCCTGCTGGAACACCTCCAGAATAATATACACCACCGCCATCGTCTTGAGTTTGATCGGGACGGGGAAGAAGAGCATCAGCACCCGGATATCGGGCATCATCATCGCGGTTGCCATAATCACCCCGACCACCGCTCCGGAAGCGCCCAGCAGCACCGCCGGCGTATGATGATTGAACACATACCACAGCACATTTCCCGCAATTCCGGAAATCAAATACAGATTCAGAAAATTCTTCCATCCGAGAACCGGTGCGGAAAGCGACCCGAACATCCACAGTCCGAACATGTTGAAAAACAGATGCCAGAAATCGACATGGGTGAACGCCGCCGTCAGAAAGCGCCAGAGCTCCATCTGCCGGACCGCGAACGGCGTCAGCACAAAGCGGTCGACCAGCGGACCGCCGAGCATCCACACAACAACGTTAATCGCAATCAGAAGAAACAGGCACATGGATCCGGAAGCCGCCGTTTTTTCCGGCTCCTGCATGCGCCGCATATAATCCCGTTCACCCAACATAACAAACCTCCATTCCGATAATATACCTCCGGAATGCGGATAGTCAATCTTTTTCCGCTTTCCGGAAGATGTTGATCCCCTTCAGGATTTCGATGGCCCGGGCAAGCTGGGGATCGCGGTATTTGCCGGACTGCAGAAGCGGCGGTTTTCCGCCCCGCATCGCAAGATGACGGGCCACCGCTGCGCTCTGTGCCGGACTGATGTTCACTTCAATATCGGGCTGCACGCCGTTGCCGTGAATCAGCCGGCGGCTCGGCGTATAGTATTTCGCGGTTGTGATCCGGAGTGCGCCGCCGTCGGAGAGCGGGATAATCACCTGAACGGACCCTTTTCCGAATGTCCGGGAACCGACGAGCACCGCCCGTTTGTAATCCTGCAGGCAGGCCGCGAGGATTTCCGCCGCGCTTGCCGAGTTCTCGTTGACCAGAACCGCCAGCGGAAGATCCGGATCCTTCCAGCANNAGTCGACGGAGTTGTGGCGGACCGTCTTTTCCGCCCGGCCCTCCACGGAAACCACGAGCTTCTCCGCCGGAATGAAACGGCTGATCGTCTGCACAGCGGAGTTCAGCAGACCGCCCGGATTGTTCCGGAGATCCACAATCAGTCCTTCCGCCCCCTCGCTTTTCAGCTTCTTCACGGCCTTTTCGACGTCCGCCGCCGTCGTTGCGGAAAACTGCGTGATCCGCAGATACCCGATCCGGTCCGCAATCATCGAAACGGCTTTGACCGAGCTCATCGCGATTTCGGCGCGGGTCACGGAAATCTCCCGGGTCTGATCGCCTTCGGGCCGATAGATCTTCAGTTTGAGCACCGTTCCCGGCGCCCCCTTCATCCGGCGCACGCATTCCGACAGCGAAAGCGGCCGCGCATCCTTCCCGTCGATCTCCATAATGATGTCCCCTGCCCGCAGACCGGCCTTCATCGCGGGGGCATCCTCCATGACGGACACAATTTCCAACGCGTTGTTTTTCGAGGTCACCACCACGCCGATTCCGGGGAATTTCCCGCGGGTGTCCTCCACGGTGGACCGGAAGCGTTCCGGTTCCTCATATGTGCTGAACGGATCCAGCTCCTGCAGCATCCCACGCATCGCGGAGCGCAGAAGATTCTCATACGAGACTTTTCCGGAGTCCACATACTTCTCCCGCAGCAGCTCCAGAGACTCCATGAAAATGGAGAGATTCCGATACGGCAGATCGGCTTTCTTCTTCGCATCTTCCGTTTTTTCCGCTGCATCCTTCTGTTCCGCTTCCGCGGAAACGCCGGGATTCCACCATCCGCAGATCCCGAGCACAAGCATCCAGATCAGAATTCTGTTCTTCATTGCCGACACCTCGCTTATCTCTTTCGAACTCTTGCAAAGAATGCACGGATCACACTTCTGCACTCCTCCTCCAGCACGCCGCCGGTCACCCGGACCTGATGGAGCATTCCCGGGAATCCGGTGATGTCCAGGGCCGACCCGGCACAACCCGAACGCGGATCCGCCATCCCATAGACAACGCGATCCACCCGTGTGTTCACCAGCGCGCCGGCGCACATGGCGCAGGGTTCTTTTGTCACATAGAGCGTCACGCCGTCGAGCCGCCAGTCGCCGACGGCCTCCGAAGCCGCCGTCAGTGCGAGCAGTTCGGCATGGGCGGTTGCGTCCTTCCGCTGTTCCACCTGATTCCAGGCGCGCGCAACGATCTCGCCGTCCTTCACCGCGACCGCGCCGATCGGAACCTCGTCCGCGGCGGCGGCGATCTCCGCCAGGCGCAGCGCCTCCCGCATAAAAAATTCATCGTTCCGGCTCTGCACGTCGATGCGGTCGGCCGGATCGCTCATTCTTTTGTTCCGTTCTTCAGTTCGGCGCTGATGCGCATGGAGCAGAAATCCGGTCCGCACATCGTGCAGAAGCGGCTGCCGTGCTGCGGTTTGACCGAGGAGGCGTCGAGCGCGCGTTTCCGGTACTCCCGTGCGCGATCGGGATCCAGCGCAAGATCGAACTGCTTGTCCCAGTCGAACTGGGCGCGGGCCTGACCGATGGCGTTGTCGCGGTTGATGGCTCCGGGCTTTTTCAGAGCCACGTCCGCCGCGTGGGCGGCGATCCGGAAGGCGACCACGCCGTTGCGGACATCTTCCGCCTCCGGCAGACCGAGATGTTCCATCGGAGTCACATAGCAGAGCATGGCGGCGCCGTAGTAGGCGCCCGCGGTGCCGCCGATGGAGGCGACGATGTGATCGTAACCCGGGGCGCAGTCGATCACGACGGGTCCGAGAATGTAGAACGGAGCGTCGCCGCAGACTTCCTGCTCCCGCTTCATGTTCATTTCGATTTCGTTGAACGGGACATGTCCCGGTCCTTCGACCATGGCCTGAACGCCGGCTTTCCGGCAGCGGCGGACCAGTTCGCCGAGCGTATCGAGTTCCGCGAACTGCGCCTCATCGCTGGCGTCGGCGAGACAGCCGGGCCGCAGACCGTCTCCGAGGGAGAGAGTCACATCGTATTCCAGACAGATTTCAAGGATCTCGTCGAAGCGCGTATAGAACGGATTTTCCTGATTGTGTCTCTGCATCCAGCGGGCGATCAGCGAACCGCCGCGGCTGACGATTCCCAGCACCCGCTTCATTGCGGCGGGTACATGGCGCCGGAGCAGCCCCGGGTGGATCGTCATGTAGTCGACCCCCTGCTTTGCCTGGGAGAGGATGGTGCTGACGATCACATCTCCGTCGAAATCCTCCGCCCCGTACTTCGCGACGACCTCATAAACCGGCACCGTTCCAACCGGGACGGGACTGGCTTCGATAATCGATGTCCGAATCCGGTCGATATCCCCCCCGGAACTGAGATCCATCACCGTATCCGCGCCGTACCGGAGCGCCTGTTCCAGCTTTCTCTTCTCCGCCTGCGGACAGCTCGACATCGCCGAATTGCCGATATTGGCATTGATCTTGGTCAGCAGTTCGCGTCCGATCCCCATCGGCACGAGATTTTTGTGTTGGATATTCGCGGGAATCACCACGCGGCCGTCTGCGACGCGCTCGCGAATGAATTCCACCGGACGCAGTTCCTTCTCCGCGACGGCCTGAATCTGCGGTGTTGCGATCCCTTCCCGGGCCAGCTGCATTTGAGTTTTCAAAACAAAGTCTCCAGTAGTTCGATATTTTTGGCAATCGCCCCGCTGTGGGCGGTAATGGCTTCATAGGCCCGGCGGCCGAGCTTGACGCGCAGTTCCGGATCGGAGGAGAGCATGTAGAGCGCGCGGCGAAGCTCCTCTTCGGTTTCCACGGTGAGCACGGCGTCGGCTTTCCGGAGAATCTCCATGGCTTCGCGGAAGTTGCGCAGTTCGCGTCCGCAGACGATCGCCTTGCCCAGCACCGCGGGTTCGATGATGTTCTGTCCGTCATGGTTCCCCGCAAGGGTTTTTCCCATGATGACGATGTCGGATGCCGCGAGGAACCCCATCAGTTCGCCGGTTGNNATCGGCGAGCAGGCAGTCGACCGGCCCCTCGCCGAACCGCTCTCCGGTGGATCGGCGGAGAAACGACATGCCCTCCGATTTCAGCAGCTCGGCGATCTCCGCTCCGCGCTCCGCATGGCGCGGCACGAGGATCAGGAGCGCGCCCTTGTACTGTTCCCGGAGTTTTCGGAACGCGCCGACGATCATCTTCTCCTCCCCGGAATGCGTGCTGGCTCCGATGATGACCGGAGAACCGCCGGAGGGGAAAATCTTTGTCAGATCCGGAATCCGGAAATTCTCCGGCACTCGCTGATCGAATTTGATGTTGCCGCCCACCACGATCCGGTCCTCCAGATCGGGAGCGATCATCCGGTAGCGGTCCCGGTCGGCCTCGGTCTGCACGCAGATTGCGTCGANNGAGCGGAGAAACGGGCGCAAAGAACATGCGGAAGCGGCGATACCCCTTCAGGGAATGATCCGACATCCGCGCATTGACCAGTGCGGTGGGCAGCCCCAGTTTCTTTGCGGTCCGGACCAGATTCGGCCAGATTTCGGTCTCGAACACCACCAGTCCGGACGGACGGATCAGCCGGAACGTTTTCCGGACAAAGGGCAGAAAGTCGATCGGGCAGAAGATCACCTCCACGCCGTCGGGGACCTTCTGCCGGGCGATCTCCTGCGCGGTTGTCGTGGTTGTGGACAGGACGAATTTTCGTTCCGGATCGATTTTTTTCCAGGCCTGCAGCGCGGTCAGAGCCAGATTGGTCTCCCCGACGCTGACCGCGTGCATCCAGACGGGGTGATCCAGCGCTTTCAAGCGCTCCTTTTTCTCCCGGGAGAAGATGGCGAAGCGCTCCGGATAATTCTTCTTCCTTCCCGGGCGGCGGATCAGTTTGACAACAAGTCCCGGCAGGAAAAACAGAAAAACCAGCGGAAAAAAAAGATTATAGAAAAAATTCAACAGCATTCCAAAAACTCCAGATTCGTTTCCATCTTTTTACAGTAGCCTGTTTTTGAGATTTTTCCAGTCCGCTTTTCTCCTTTTCCGGGAATTCGGCGCCGGGGGCGGAAAATCGGGGAGATCGGCTCCGGGGCGTCTTGTATCGGATCGGGAGAAGTGGTATATTACCGGAACGACGGATGCCGGTCTCCCCGCGGAACGGAACGATCGACCGGCGGAACAACCCAACACGGAAACCATCCGGAATACAGTGGTCCGGCAAACGGAGAACGGAAATGTTCAGACTGGAAAGCGACAGCATGGGAACCATCGAGGTTCCGTCCGACAAATACTGGGGAGCGCAGACTCAGCGTTCCCTTCTGCATTTCAACATCGGCAACGATCTCATTCCGCTGGAGGTGATCCGCGGACTGGTGATCGTCAAAAAGGCCTCCGCGGAGGCCAATTATGAACTGGGACTCCTCCCCAGGGAACTCTGTTCCGCCATTCTCGGAGCCTGCGACGAAATTCTCAACGGCGACTACAATGCGCACTTCCCCCTCAAGGTCTGGATGACCGGAAGCGGAACCCAGAGCAACATGAATGTCAACGAGGTCATCTCCAACCGCGCGAACGAGCTGCTCGGCGGAGGAAAAGGGACAAAGAAGCCGGTTCATCCGAACGATCACGTGAACATGTCGCAGTCCTCGAACGACACGTTCCCGGCGGCGATGCACATCGCCGCGGCCGAGATGCTGGTCCACCGCCTCCTTCCGGCGCTCCGGACCTTCCACGCCGGACTGGAGGCGAAACGCGACGCGTTCCGCTCCATCGTGAAAATCGGACGCACCCATCTGCAGGACGCGGTTCCGCTGACGCTCGGTCAGGAGTTTTCCGGCTATGCCTCGCAGATCGGCACAGCGATCCGGCGGATTGAGGCGGTGCTTCCGGAGCTTTATGAACTGGCGCTCGGAGGAACGGCGGTCGGAACCGGATTGAATGCGCCGAAAGGGTTTGCGGAGAAGGCGGCGGAAAAAATCGCCGCGCATACCGGACTGCCGTTCGTGACGGCGCCGAACAAGTTTGCGGTTCTGGCGGCGCACGACGCGATTGTCGCCGCATCGGGCGCGGTGAAGGCGTGCGCCTGTGCGATGATGAAGATTGCCAACGACATCCGCTGGCTGGCCTGCGGTCCCCGCTGCGGATTCGGAGAGCTGATTCTTCCGGAGAACGAACCGGGATCCTCCATCATGCCGGGGAAGATCAACCCGACCGTTCCGGAAATGGTTATCCAGATCTCTCATCAGGTCGTCGGAAATGATGTTGCCATCTCTATGGCCTACGACGAAGGCGAACTTGACCTGAACGTTTGGGATGCCACTTTCTACAAGTGCCTGTTCGAAAACTTCCAGTTAATCAACAGCGAGCTTGAGATCCTTCGTGTGTTCTGCGTTGACGGAATGACAGCCAACAAAGAAAGATGCGCTCAGGAAGCCAATTCTTCGATCGCTCTGAGCACGGTCGTTGCAACTGCTCTCGGTTACCCGATGGGCGTCAAGGTTGCTCATTACTGCGAAAAGACCGGTAAGAATGTCCGGGAAGCAGTTGTTGAGATGGGCTTGATGACAGCCGAGGAAGCTCATAAGCTGGTTGATCCGATGCTGATGACCAACCCGCATGCTGCCAGTCCCGTTGTTGATGCTTTCAAGAAAGAAAAGAAATTGATCTAATCTTGAAACGGCAAAGAATTTCGGCCTAACGACTTGGGTGGAGTCGTCTAGGCCGATTCTGTTTTTAGTGAAGTCGCATACTGAGATATCCAGAGAAGAGAAGCTTTTCTCTAAGAGAATTCTCGGTTTTCTAATGATCCTGCGAATCGCGTTGCTTCCTTTGCCAATTATCGTACGTCGCTTGCATACGGAGCCACATCGCAGAGTCAGGTCCGGAAATGGCAGAAGCAAATTTGACGGCCAATTCAGGAGTCACCGGTGCTTCGCCACTGATTACTTGTGCAATGCTTTCCGATGAAAGGCCCAAGTTAGAGGCAAATTGCTCTGTGCTCAGCTTCAGAGCATCAAGCGCCGAAGTTAAGATACGGCCTGGATGCGGCGGATCGAATATTTCAGACATACCGATTCTCCGTATCGTGAAAGCTGCTTGCTTACTGAGGCTTCTTGAAGAATCCTTTCAGAACTTCCGCGCCTCTGAGCACATTTGCCGTTCCCGGATTCAGGAGATTAGCCAAGGCTTCATCTGTTTTGCCCTTAAGTTGTTCTTTGGCAAGTCTGACTCCAAGCTGTGCCGCTGCGTCCTGAAGGCCGTTTTTAGATTCATGGAGTGCGACATTGGCAGAAGCAAGCACGCAGGCCTCAGTCATCAAGCGAGTCAGACGCTTTTTGGCTTCTTTGTTGACCTGCTTAATCTTGCTTTCGGGAATGACGGTAATTTGCTTTGCAGCATCAGTTTTGCCGAGAGTCACAAAGGCCCACTGAGTCATCACATTCTTGTCCTCCCTAGAGAGGTTGTCATAGACACAGTCTCCTAGTGCCTGTGCATATTGTCCTGCATAGCAGGACGCAGAAAAAACAGCACAGGAAACCAATGCGAGGAAAGAAGCTTTTTTGATCATGTTATTGAGGCATCAGCGATTAAAAACAACGCTCAATATTAAAACAGACAGAACAAAAATTAGCGTATTTCCGTATCCGTCCTCCTAATGTTCTAAAGGAAGCTTAATTGCCAATAAAGCAAGATAAATCAGAAACTAAACGAAACTTAATTCGGAAATCACCCGACAAAAGAAATGTGCTCGGATTANNTTAGTCCCACTCTGCGTAACAAAATGTTTACAATGCGATACCTTGTAGTTTGAATAAATAGATGTAGAGGAGCCGCAGATGCAGCTTACAAAGAAAGATCTCATTACAAAACTCATTGACGCTGCCCGCAAGGCAGGCAACGCCAATCCTTTTGCACTCGGCTTTATTGCCTTTGACGACCTTCGCATGAAGCTTGAAGGTCCGATGACCACAACCGGGCAGGAATGGTATGCAACACACCCGAATGATCCTCTGGGTATGAAAGACATCCTGACTGTGCCCGATGACATCGACTACAACAAGATTGTTAAAGAAGTATTTGAATCGCTGACTTCTNNTTCTGACGGCGGCCTCCATCTTTGGGTCATCCCGACAGAACAGCTTGCTGATGTGCTTAAATTCTTAATGTGCCATCCGCGCTTCCAGGGCAACCTTCTTGATATGGATGATGAAGATCCTTGGGATATGCCGAGTATTAACTTTGAGAATTTGTGCGCCGAAGCAGAAAACCAATTCCTCTCTAATCAGCCGATT
>DDJH01000077.1 GCA_002338895.1 Lentisphaeria bacterium UBA1829
TCATTTTGGTAGGATACCTTTTTTTAACTTCAAGCATTTTTCTCATCTCCTGTAGTACACTTTGCTTTTTTATTCTTTCTGTTAAGTTTGCAGATACCAAATGGGAGAATAGCGTTTTCGGCGGTTCCTTTCCTGCCGGGATTTTCTCAGTGCTTCCAGAACGACGGGAGAAAAATGACCAGAAGCGTGTAGATCTCCAGTCGGCCGAGCACCATCGCAAACGACAGCAGCAGCTTGGCCGGCGCACTCATCCAGCCGTAGGTCACCGCGGGACCGACCTCGCCGAATCCGGGTCCCACATTGCTGATGCAGGCAACCGTCGCCGTAAACGCCGTCACAAAATCCATTTCCGACAGAAACGGAAGCAGAAGCGTCACAAAAAAGATGATCCCGAGATAGAGCGCAATAAACGCCAAAGTCTTGTTGATCGTCGACGGCTGGATCCGTTCCCCGTTCAGCCGGATATCCGGAATCGAACGCGGAAACAGACAGCGACGAATCTCCGAGAGCGCATGTTTCCCCAGCAGCAGAATCCGCACGCATTTGATCCCTCCCGCGGTCGATCCCGTGCACCCGCCCAGAAGCATCAGAAGAAACAGCACCGCCATTGTCGTGGTCGGCCAGCGGATGAAGTCCGCCGTGGAAAAACCGCCCGTCGAGATGATCGACGTCACCTGAAACGCCGCATACCGCAGCGAGGTCGCCCAGTCGTTCGGCTGCATCGCCCCTGTCATCGACTGGATCTCCGTCGGATAGGTCTGACGCAGAACCACCGTGATCACCAGAGTCGAAATCACCACCACCGCCAGAAAGAACCGGAACTCCGCATCCTGAAAGTAGATCAGATACCGCCGGGTCAGAATCGCCTTGAACAGAAGTGTGAAATTGCACGCCCCCAGAAACAGAAACACCACAAACGTCCACTGAATGAACGGACTCGGATAAAAGGCGATGCTCGCCTGCTTCGTCGAAAATCCGCAGGTCGAGAGCGTCGCAAAGGAGTGGCAGACCGCGTCGAAAAGAGGCATTCCCCCCAGTTTGAGGCAGACCGTCTGCGCCGCCGTCAGCATGATGTATGTGCACCAGATCAGTTTGGCCATGCCCGTGATCCGGGGCGTCAGCTGATCGGAGTTCATCTTCACCCCCGGCACCTCCGCATTGTACAGCTGCGGCGCCCCGATTCCCAGAAACGGAATCACCACAAGCGCAAACACCACAATCCCGATTCCGCCAAGCCACGAAATCAGACTCCGCCAGAACAGAATGCACGACGGAAGACTTTCCACGCCGTTCGGCAGTCTGCGCCCGTTCCAGAGCGGCAGCGCCGAGTCGATCACCGACGCCCCCGTCGTCGTGAACCCTGACGCCGCTTCAAAAATCGCATCCTGCGGATACATGTGGGTCACAAGAAAAAACGGCAGTGCGGAAAAAATCAGCGCGGCAAGCCAGCCGAATGTCACGGTCGCAAATCCTTCCCGGACTCCGGTCTTTGCGGATTTGTCCCGTCTCTTCCCGCTCAGGAGCGCTCCCCCCACTCCCGCGGCAATCGTCAGAATCGAACAGAACGAAAACTCCAGAAGCACTGTGTCCGGATCGTTCATCAGAAAACCCACCGGAAGGCACACCAGCATCGCCGTCCCGATGAAGGCGGTCAGAACGGAGACCAGATAAATCACTGTATACTTGTTCATCGTCTTAATTTATTTTGGAAACAGCGGTTCAAGATCCTTGCGGCTTTCCGGCGTGACGATCACCACCACCACATCTCCGGGCCGCAGTTCGGTGTTCCCGGACGGCGTCAGCACGTCCGCCCCCCGGAACAGCAGCGCAAACACCACCGACGGCGGAAGTTTGCAGTTCACAATCGTCTTCCCCGCCAGAGGCGAACGTTCCGAAACCGTGAACTCCGTCAGATGCGCATGGAAGCGCTGGAGTTTTGCGTCGATCCGCATCGTGCCCGTCTCCAGCATCCGGAGAATCGTGTTGACCGAGACCAGGGTCGAGCTGATGCCGCAGTCGATCATCTCCATCGCCGGAACGATCCGGATATACTCCGGTTTGTGGGTGATCGTCACCGATTTCTTCGCGCCGAGACGTTTCGCCATGATGCAGCCGAGAATGTTTTCCTCGTCATCGTCGGCCGTTCCGATAAAGACGTCGCAGTTCTGGATTCCGGCCTCCTCCATCACCTCTTCGTCGGTCGGATCGCCGTGGATGACCAGCATCCCCTGCGGCATCGCGTCCAGAAGCGATTCCCCTTTCTTCCCGCTCTTCTCGATAAACCGCACTTCAATCCGCTCCCGGAGAAGCTCCTGCGCCAGCAGATACCCCGTCTCCGTGGCGCCGGACACGATCACCCGCAGAATGGCGGACTGGTCCGGCGGCGAGATCAGTTCCAGAAAATCTTCCACATCGTCGTGTTTCCCCGCAACATAGACCTTGTCCCCCGGCACCAGCAGCGTGTCCCCATGCGGAATGAGAAAATGCCGGTCGCGCACAATCGCCGCAAACCGGATCTTCGAAAGCAGTTCCGTAATCGGAATATCCTTGATCCGTGTTCCCGCCAGCATGGAGCTCGGTGTAATCGAAATCACCTCCATCAGCGCATCGGGATTGGTGAACTGGATCTTCTCCAGGCAGATCGGGTTGTCGAGAATGTCCGTGATCTTCCGAACACACTGTTCCGGCGGAGAAAAGGCTCGCCAGATTCCGAAGAACTCCGGCGTGATCCCGTCCGCCGGCGAGAAGCAGTCGAGCGAATAAAAGCGGCAGATCGTCTTCTTCACCCCGAACTTGCGGGCGATTTTGCACGCGACAATATTGGCTGCCTCATCCCCGCTGACCGCCAGAAGAGCATCGCAGTTCTGAACCCCCGCCTGTTTGAGAATCGAAACATCCGAGCAGGATCCTTCGATCACCATCAGATCCAGCTTTTCCTTCAGCCGTTCAAAATTCTCGCTGGAGGAGTCGACCACCACCACATCGTGATTTTCCGCGCACAATGTGGAGGCCAGCAGGCGGCCGAGTTCCCCGGCCCCGATTATAATTGTTTTCATACAGTTCCCGGATCAGTTGTTTTGGGGAAAATCATACTCTTTTTCCAGAGCGGCCGCCACGATTTCGCAGGCTTCCGTCTCATTGGGTCCCATTGCCTGGAGAGTTGCCTCATCTCCCTGCTGCAGTCCCAGCGCGAGGAGTTCCAGGATGCTGTGCATGCAGGAGGTCCCGTTCTCGGAAATCAGTTTGAATTCCACCTCCGGAAACTGTTCGATGACCGTGATGATGACGCTCGACGGCCTGCAGTGTATGCCGGCTTTGTTTTTCACTGTGACTTTTTTTTCGACCATGGCAGGTCAGCTCCTTCCTTATCGGTTGGGGGGAGCCGTGCGGACAATCCCCGATGATTTCCGTTCCCGGATTCCCGCATCCGCGCTCTCTCTGTTTTCAGGAATGGTTTGCATCAATTCCTGTCAATATACCCTCTCTTTTCTTTTCTTGCAAATTTCAGGACGCGATTTCCTGCGGTTTTTTCCCTTTTCATTTGATTTCCGGGAAAAAGAGGGTATCTTATAGTTTGACTTTTAAACAGAAAACAAATCATTCTTATCATCTTGAGGAGTTGTGTTATGGCGATCACCACGGAAGGCGAGCTGATGGATAAAATCGTGACGCTCTGCAAACGGCGCGGTTTTGTGTTCCAGAGTTCGGAAATTTACGGAGGGTACAACGGGTTCTGGGATTACGGTCCCTACGGAACCGCCATGAAACGGGCTATCGAACAGCTCTGGTGGAGCGAAATGGTGGAAAAACGCGATGATGTCGTCGGCCTGGATTCCACGGTCATCTGCCATCCGAAGATCTGGAAGGCCTCCGGCCACATCGACCGCTTCGGCGATATCATGTGCGACTGCAAACACTGCAAGGCCCGCCACCGTGTCGATCAGATGCCCGATCCGAAGGTCTGCCCGAACTGCGGATCCACCGATCTGACTCCTCCCCGCGAATTCAATCTGATGATGAAAACCTACGTCGGACCCGTGTTCGATGACGATCATGTGGCCTATCTGCGCGCGGAAACCTGTCAGCCGATCTTCGTGGATTTCCACCTGATCCGCATCGCCACCCGCATGCAGCTGCCGTTCGGAATCGCCCAGATCGGAAAATCCTTCCGGAACGAAATCACTCCCAGAATGTTCACTTTCCGCTCCCGCGAATTCACGCAGATGGAGATGGAGTATTTCTGCCACGAGAAGAACTCCATGCAGATCTGGGAACACTGGCGCGACACCCGCTATGCCTATTACAGAGACCTGCTCGAATTCCGCGAGGACGAAATCCAGTTCCATGTCCATGAAAAACTCGCGCACTATGCGAAGGCGGCGGTCGATATTGAATTCAAGTTCCCGTTCGGATGGGGCGAGCTGGAGGGAATCCATCACCGCGGTACATGGGATATGTCCCGCCATCAGGAGTTCTCCAGCGAGAACCTGGAGTATTTCGATCCGGCTACCGGAGAGAAATATCTGCCGACCGTGGTCGAAACGTCGGTCGGACTCGACCGGACCTTCCTCGCCGTCCTCTCCCATGCGTACGATGAGGAGAAGGCGCCGACGAAGAAGGAGGGAATGGATGAAGATGTGCGGATCGTTCTGCATATCCCCGCCCGGATCGCTCCGGTTCAGGTCGCCGTGATGCCGCTCTCGAAGAAACTGAACGACAAGGCGCTCGCTCTCCGCAAGGAGCTCTGGAACTCCTTCCGGACCGAGGCGGATGTCACCGGCAACATCGGAAAGCGCTACCGCCGTCAGGACGAAATCGGAACTCCCTTCTGCGTGACATACGATTTCGATTCCGATTCCGACAACGCGGTAACCGTTCGCGATCGGGATACCATGGCGCAGGAACGGGTCTCCATCGACAATCTTTCCGCGTATCTCTCGAAAAAGATCTACGGACGCTGAAAAAACGTTCCGTCCGGTTCTTCTTTTTCTGAATCATCTTTTGCGGACCGGGGAAGGGGATTCCTTTCACCGGTCCGCGGAACCAGAACAGCGGGTGCCGGGCAGGAGCTCCCTCATGACGCCAAAGTCCGGGACAAGGAGTTTGTTGTGAATACAATCTGTGATACGATGGAGCAGGGCTGGAATTTTATCTGGAAGAGTCTTTTTTATCCGGAAACCAGCCTGTTTTACGATTACCTGACCGGATGCGGAGAGATGCGGTTCGCCCATCTGCCGAAGAAGGAGGAAGTCGCCGCCCAGGTACCCAATCCCTGCGGATGGGGAACCGGAATGGAGGACTGCATGCTTAATGCCGGATCGGTGATCGACATTCTCCGGATCCGGAAAACCGTGCTCGGAGAGGAGAATGCCGAACGGGCGGAAAAGGTCGTAAACGGAATCCACCGCTGTGCAACCGTGCATGGAAAGGATGGATTTCTGGTAAGAGGGGTCACGCTGGACGGGAAAAGCTGTTATGTAAACTCGTCGCGCGATCAGTTCACGCTCGCGGTGTTCGGGTTGTGGCGTTTCCTCCGCACCTGGGAGGGGGCCTCGGAACCGGTTCGGAAAAACGCGGAGTATGCTCTCCTTGCCATCGCCCGTTACTGCGAGGCAACCGTGACGGAGGCCAATGACTACGATCTCCTCCGGCTGGACGGAAAACCGGCGCTGGTCTCCAAACTGTGGAACTGCGCGGTGCATGAGTGGCTGCTTCGCGAAG
>DDJH01000048.1:0-13426 GCA_002338895.1 Lentisphaeria bacterium UBA1829
CGGCCGACGGCGGCCGATACCAACTGGAACAGTTCCCGTTTCATGGTTTCCAAGGATCTGATCTCGCTGGCGATGGAGGATCTCTGCCTGGAAGCCGGCGTGAAACTGTTCTATCACTTCCAGCTGGTCGCGGTGGGAATGGAGGATCGTAAGATCCGGTATGCCGTGTTTCATACGAAATCGGGATTTGTGGCGATCCGGGCGAAGAACTTTGTCGATGCCACCGGCGACGGCGATCTTTCCGCACTGGCCGGCTGCCGTTTTGAATACGGAGATACCGCCCACGGTCTCTGCCAGCCGATGACCCTCTGTTTCAAGCTCTCCCATGTGGACAAGTCCCGCGTGGACCGGAAGAAGGTGCAGGAGCTCTACCGCAAGGCCCAGGCGGACGGCCGGATCGAATGCAAGCGGGAGGATGTCCTGATGTTCGGGTATTATGACGACGACATCGTCCATTTCAACACGACACGCGTTCTGGGCAAATCCGCGATCGACGCATTGCAGAGATCCGAGGCCGAACTGGAAGGCCGCCGCCAGATGCGCCAGTTCGTGGACTGGCTCCGTTCCGAAGTGCCCGGATTCGAACACGCCATGATCCACTCCATGGCGGCGGAAATCGGCGTTCGCGAAAGCCGCCGCATCAAAGGCCGCGCCTATCTGACGCGGGAGGACTTCCTCAAACGGAGCAAGTTCCCGGATGCGATTGCCCGGTGCAACTATCCGATCGACATTCACAGCGTGACGGGGGCGGGGACGGAGTGTGTGTTCATGCCGAAGAGCGAATATTATGAGATTCCGTTCGGGTGCATTGTCGCGGCGGATGTCGACAATCTGACTGTCGGGGGCCGTCCGATCTCCGTTTCGCATGATCTTCATGCAAGTTCCCGTGTCATGCCGCCGGCGTGCACGGTCGGACAGGCCGCCGGACTGGCAGCCGCAATGGCTTCCCGTCGGGGAATCTCCTCCTCCGAACTGGAGGGCGTCGAAGTCCGGAAACGTCTGACCGAGTTGGGCGCCTGGCTCTGAAAGAGAAGATCATCCGTCCTCCCGCCTCTTTGATTCGGGGGGCGGGGAAGAGGCGGATCTCAGCAGGAAGGATCCGCCTCGGCTCTGGGCGCCGTGCTGGACCGCAGGTTCATCCGCACCGGGACAAGAATCCGGGAGGCGTTTTTCTTCCCGTTCATCTCCAGCGTGAGCTGCTGGAGCGCGCAGGAGACCAGTCGCGGATAATCGAACTCCAGCGTGGTCAGCGGCGGCGTCTGAAAAGCGGAAACGGAACGGGACTCGTAGGTGATGACCGAGACGTCCTCCGGGATGCGTTTCCCGCACTTCCGGATGGCGTCCAGCAGCACAGGCGCCTCGTCGCTGATGACCACGAGAAATGCGGTGTATCCTTCCCGGATCAGTTTCAGGACATGGGCGATTTTGTCCTGGAGGGTTGCACCGCAGCAGTTCCGGACCGTTTCCCGGATTCCATGCAGATCGGCGATCCGGTAGAGTTCATCAAGTCCGCGCTGGAGTTCCTGTTCCGTTGCGTTTGCTCCATGTCCGCGGATCCGGGCGATGCGGGTGTGTCCGAGTGCGATGAAGTGTTCCATGGCGGCACGGACCTCTCCGTCGGCATCGGGAAACACCGAGCAGATGTGATTCAGCGCTGATCCGAAATTGTTGATGACCACCAGCGGAATATTATACCGCTCGTGCCATTTCATGGCGATGGGTTCCCCGGAGATCATGATGGCGCCGTCGAAGAGCTGGTCGTTCAGGAGCTCGAGATTCTGGCTGGGGATGATCACCAGTTTCCAGGAGCGTTTTTTCCCCTGAAGAAGGATCTGATTGAGAATGGCGTCGTAAAAATCGTTGAAGCGGGGGAGAATGACGGCGATGGCCTTCCGGTGTTTCCCGGAAAAGTTCCGGTAGTTCAGTTTCCGGGCCAGTTCGAGAACCCGTCCGCGGATTTCGGGAGCGACATCCGCCTTCTGGTTCAGCGCACGCGACACCTGGGAGATCGAAATGCCCAGCTGTTCCGCAAGATCTTTCAGCAGAATTTTCTTCATTTTTCCCGTTCACTCCGTTTTCCGCTTCCCCCTTCCGGAGGAGAAATATAACGGCTGATTCTCCCGCTTTCAAGTTTCCGTCAGCAAAATCTCCCCGGAACAACTCCGCGCAGACAATCCGGCCGGACCGGGTTCTCCAATGAAGTTTTAACCGGATTTTTATAAAAAAACAGTTTTTTTCAGCGGTTTTTCTGTTGTTTTTTTGAAATCCCTCTGTATTGTATAAAAGGAATCACACCAATTGCATGCAAAAGGAGAGTGACGAATGAGAACATCTGTTCTTGGAATGATTCTTGCCGGCGGAGAAGGAACCCGACTCGCGCCCCTGACCGATCAGCGGGCAAAACCTGCCGTTCCTTTCGGAGGGAAATACCGTATTATCGACTTTGTCCTGAGCAACTTTGTCAACAGCGGAATCAACAGTATTTTTGTTCTGACGCAGTTCAAATCGCAAAGTCTGATGGAGCACATCATCAACGGATGGAATATCTCCTCGACCCAGGTGCGGGGCAGCTTCATCATCCCGGTCCCGGCGCAGATGCAGACCCAGGATCGGACCTGGTACCGCGGAACCGCGGACGCAATTTATCAGAATATGGCGCTGATCGAAGACTTCAAACCCGATCATGTGGCCGTCTTCGGCGGCGATCATATCTACAAGATGGATATCAGCCAGATGGTGGATTTCCACTGCTGCAACAACGCCATTGCGACGGTTGCGGCAATTCCGGTACCGATCAGCGAGGCCAGCCAGTTCGGCATTATTCAGGTGGACAAGGACTGGAGAATTGTCGGCTTCCAGGAAAAACCGAAGGATCCGACCCCGCTGCCGAACGACAAGAACATGGCGCTCGCGTCCATGGGCAACTACATCTTCAATACCAACGACATGCTCGCGCTGCTGAAGAACGACTATGCGCAGAAGGGAAGTTCCCACGATTTCGGAAAGGACATTATTCCGAGTCTGGTCGGAACCAAGCGCCTGTATGCGTACAACTTCTACTCGAACAAGATTCCGGGGCAGGCGATCACCGAGAAGCCCTACTGGCGGGATGTCGGAACGCTGAAGGCGTTTTTCGAAGCGAACATGGATCTCCGGGCGACACAGCCGCAGCTGGATCTGTACAACGACAAGTGGCCGATCTACAATTACCATTTCAGTCTGCCGCCGGCGAAATTCGTACACAACGAGGATGTGGACACCTTCGGACTGCCGCGGATCGGGAAGGCGATCAACTCCATTGTCTGCGACGGGTGCATTGTCTCCGGCAGCACGGTGACGAACTCCGTCCTGTTCAACTCCGTGTATGTTCACAGCTATGCGACGGTGCACAACAGCATTCTGCTGAACGATGTGGATGTCGGCGAGCACTGCCGGATCCGCAACGCCATTATCGACAAACATAACGTAATTCCGCGCAACACCACGATCGGATACGATCGCGACGAGGACGCCAAACGCTATAAAGTCGTGGACATCGGCGAGGGTCAGTGGCTGACCGTGATCCCCAAGGACCGCCATTCCAGCTCCTATGCGCTGCCCAAGAGCGTGGAGACCCACGAGGGGGAAACGGCGGAATCCCCGGAAGCCTCCGGCGGTCAGCAGGCGCAATAGTTCCCGGATTTCCATTTCCGGGCGTTGAAACCCTTTTGAAAGAAAATGAGAAAAGGAGAAGACGGCTGAAAGGCCGTCTTTTTTATGATGGGAAAGAAGAATGAGATACTGCTGCGCCGGGTTGAAGAGCGGGTGCGGGAAGAGCTGAGCGGAGCGCCGGGGTGTCACGACTACGATCATACGGAGAGGGTGGTTCGAAACGCCCGGAAATTGGCCCGGCAAGAGTTGGAGGAGTCGGATACGGAGTCGTATCTTGCGGTGTCGCTTGCGGCGCTTCTCCATGATGTTGCGCGTCCGGAGGAGCTGCGATCGGAAGGACGGATCTGCCATGCGCAGGCGGGGAGCGGGAAATCCGCGAAGATACTCCGGGAGTGCGGATGCGAGGATGAAACGCTGATCCGGCTGGTATCCGACGCGGTGCGCCGCCATCGGTACCGCGGGAAGGATCAGCCGGAGACGTTGATCGACAAACTGGTGTACGATGCGGATAAACTGGATTCGATCGGCGCGGTCGGGATCGGCCGGGCGTTTCACTTTGCGGGCCGGGTGGGGGCGCGGCTGCACAACCCCGCGGAGGAGGCGCTTGCGGGAAGCGAATATGGCCGGGAGGATTCCGCCTACCGGGAGTACCTGGTCAAACTCCGTCATGTGCCGGAGCGGATGCTGACGGCGTCCGGCCGCGCGGCGGCGGAGGAGCGGTCGGCGTTCATGCACGAGTTTTTCCACCGTCTGTGCGAAGAGAGCGGCGTGGAGTGACTCCTTTCTGTCCGGTGCCGTTTTTCTGCCGGATGAGGACTTGCAAAACCCCTTGCGATGGAGTATTGTAGAGGGATCGAAAAGGGAGAATCTCCGGCGGGAATGGCAAAAAGAGAAAAAAAGTTGAAAAAAAATTGGAATTTTTTTGAAATCGGAGTTATATTAATAGCTCTGTGCGGGATGTTTCTGCCCGGATTGCGGGCGGAAGATTATGACTGCAACAGAAAAATTGCGAAACTTCAGGCGGAAATTGAACGTCTGAAGAAGGAAAACGCCGAGCTTCGGGTTACGAACGGGCGTTTGAAGGCGAGCTCCCAGGAAGAGGGGAGCGTGCTTCGCAAGGAGCTGATTGAAACACTCGACAAGTATTCGACGCAGGCCGGACGACTGAAGCGATTGGAAATGAGCGCCGCCGGGACCATCGAAACCCTTGAACCGGTGTATATGGGCGCCAGGGAGATGGAACTGGAGGCCGATTTGAAGCAATGCGCAGAATCAATCGGACGGCTCTCGGTGGAAGTGCTGAGATATTGTGAAGAGACGAATGCCGTCCTTTCCCGAAATGTATCGAATCCTTTGGAAGCGGCGCGGATGCGTCTGAAGCTGGAGGCTCTGAAAGAGCAGGCGATGAAGA
The DNA here is from genome assembly GCA_002338895.1 of Lentisphaeria bacterium UBA1829. GTDB lineage: Bacteria > Verrucomicrobiota > Lentisphaeria > Victivallales > UBA1829 > UBA1829. The sequence continues at coordinate 5,063 of DDJH01000048.1, forward strand.
GCGCGCTGCTGGCGAAACCCGCGGTGGTTCCGGAGAAGCTGGAAAGCTGCCGGATCTATGAGCTGAACGAGAAGCCTGAGCTTGTGATTTTATCGGCGGGCTATCGGAACGGAGTCCGGATGGGACTGATCCTGAGGACGGACAAAGTTGCGATGAAAGTGATTGCGATGCGGAACTTTACGAGTGCGGCGGTGGTGATCGAAGGCAGCTTCCGGGATCTGGCGCCGGGGATGGAGGTCCGTGCGGTAAGCCGGTGACGAGTGTGAAAGAGAGAAGGTGGGAAGAGTTCGAGGGAATTCTTCCATGAAGTATAGAACAAAAAACAAAAAACAGAAATGAGAGAAGTAGAATGGAAGTTCGGGCGATGACAAAATACGTCCACATTTCTCCGCAGAAGGCGTCTGACTTTTCCCGTACGATTCAGGGGAAGAAGGTCGTTGATGCGCTTGCGATGGTGGAGTTGAGTCCGAGAAAGGCAGCGAGACTTTTCGGTAAGACACTGAGAAGCGCGCTGGCAAACGCCGAAAACAACTACGAGCTCAAGAGAGAATCCCTCACGGTGAAGGAAGCGGTAGCCAATCCGGGCCCGATGCTGAGAAGATTCCGTCCGAAAGCGCGTGGTATGGCCGGCAGAATCAGGAAACGTACGAGCCACTTCACGGTGGTTCTGACGGACGAGAAATAAGGAAGGGTCTGATAGTGGGTCAGAAGGTTAATCCTATTGGGCTGAGATTGGCTCTGAACAAGAACTGGAGTTCTCATTGGTTTGCACGGAAAGACAATAAGAACAGCTTCGGTGATTGGCTTCACGAAGATCTCAAGATTCGTTCTTACATCAAAAAGAATTTCAACAATGCCGCGATTTCGAAGATTCTGATTGAGCGTTACGGGACTCGAGTCCGCGTGACGATCTATGCGGCACGCCCCGGCATCCTGATCGGACGCAAGGGAGCGGAACTGGATACGCTGAAGGCCAGCGTGGCGAAACTGCTTGCCCACAACGAGGAGCTGATTCTGGAAGTTGTGGAGATCAAGCAGCCGGAAACGAATGCGCAGCTGGTTGCGGAAAGCGTTGCACAGCAGCTGGAACGGCGGATTGGTTTCCGTCGTGCGATGAAGAAAGCGATTCAGGTTGCGATGGAGCTTGGAGCGGAAGGCATCAAGATTCACTGTGCCGGCCGTCTGGGCGGAGCGGAACTTGCCCGTACCGAGCAGTACAAGGAGGGAAGAACGCCCCTCCACACGTTGAAAGCCCATATTGATTATGGGTTTACCGAGGCCAACACGACCGCAGGAAAGATCGGTGTGAAGGTTTGGATTTGTCATAAAGAGCCTACGGAGGAAATGCAAAATGCCGTTAATGCCAAAAAGAGTAAAGCACAGAAAGGTTCAGCGCGGTAACAACAGGGGTCTTTCGCAGAGATGCAATGAGCTCGATTTCGGCGAATACGGGCTCCAGACTCTTGAGCGCACCTACCTGACTGCGAATCAGATAGAAGCCGCCCGAGTGGCGATTACGCGTCACATGAAACGTCGTGGAAAGATTTGGATCCGGGTGTTCCCCTACAAGCCGTACACGAAGAAGCCGCTTGAAGTTCGAATGGGTAAAGGAAAAGGCAACGTGGAGTACTGGGTTGCTCCTGTGAAGCCCGGCAGAATGCTCTTCGAGGTCAGCGGATGCACGGAGAATGTGGCGAAAGAGGCGATGAGCCTTGCGGCGGCCAAGCTTCCGATCAAATGCAAATTCATCATGCGTACGCATGCTGTCTGATTGGAGAATCGTTACGATGAAGATGAAAGAGATCAAGGAACTGACGGCGGCGGAACTGGATGCGAAAGTGGCAGAGCTCCGGAAGGAGCATTTCACGCTTCGTCAGCAGTCCAAGACGGGAACACTTGAGAATCCTGCGCGGATCGGTCAGATCCGGAAGGACATCGCAAGATGTTTGACAGAAAAGAAAATCAGGGGCGCTGCTGTGCAGGCCTGATGAGAATAAAGGAATTGTGCCATGAATGAGAACACCAGCAGCGCACCGCAGGAACGCGGGAACCGCAAGCACAGAGTCGGCATGGTGGTCAGCGACGTTCAGAACAAGACCATCATTGTTGAAGTGATGCGGAGAGCGGCGCACAAGAAATATAAGAAGGTCGTAAAAGTCCGTACGCGCTATGCCGTGCACGACGAGACGAATCAGGCGAAAGTCGGCGACACGGTCCGAATCGGCGAAACCAGGCCTCTCAGCAAACAGAAACGCTGGCGCCTTGAAGAAATTATCAGCCACGCGGAATAAGCGGGCGGGAGATTACTGCAATGGTCCAAATGCAATCAAACATGGAGGTTGCCGACAACTCGGGCGCGAAACGAGTTACCGTGATTACGGTTCTTGGTCAGAAGCGCCGGATTGCGCGAGTCGGTGACATTGTGACAGCGGCTGTGAAGGAAGCGATTCCCGGAGGAGCCGTGAAGAAGGGCGATGTGGTCAAGTGCGTCATCGTGAGAACCGCAGCGAAGATTCGTCGGGAAGATGGATCGTATCTTCGGTTTGACGCGAATGCCGCGGTTGTGATCGACGATCAGAAGAACCCGAAAGGGACTCGTATTTTCGGTCCTGTGGCCCGCGAACTTCGCGACAAGAACTTTATGAAAATCATTTCGCTTGCTCCGGAGGTGCTTTAATGTATTCTGAGAAATGCGCAAAGAACTATCACGTCAAGAAAGGCGATGTGGTGGAAGTGCTGAGCGGCGTATGGAAAAAAGAGACCGGCAAGATTGTAGCCGTGCTCAAGAAAACGGATCGCGTTGTTCTTGAGATCCAGAGCGTTTCCGCCGATAAGCTGGCCGAGCGTCTTGGCAAGAAGACCGTGAAGAAATCGCAGGCGAACCCGAAGGGCGGACTTGTGGACAGATCGGTGTCGGTTCACGTTTCTAACGTCAGGAAGAAAGACTGATTACAAATCGGAGAACAATTATGCCTGACATGAAGAAAAAATACAATGAGGAAGTGGTTCCCGCGCTGAAAGCGAAACTGGGGATCACGAATGTGATGCAGGTTCCGAAGCTTCAGAAGATTGTTCTGAGCACGGGAATCAGCTCGAAGATGGAAAAGGACGCGATGGCGGAAGCCAGAACGCATCTGACGGCGCTTGCCGGACAGGCACCTGTGGTCTGCAAGGCGAAGAAGAACGTGGCGGGATTCAAGCTGCGTGTCGGGATGCCGGTTGGACTGATGGTGACGCTGCGGGGCAAGAAGATGTACGAGTTTCTGGATCGTTTTGTGCACAACGCCCTTCCGCGAGTGAGAGACTTCCGCGGGCTCCCGACCAAGGGATTTGACGGAGTTGGAAACTACAATCTGGGTATTCCGGATGTTTCCATCTTCACGGAGATTGATCTGGAAAAGATTAAATATCCCCTTGGATTGAATCTAACCATGGTAACCAGCGCAAAGACCGATGCAGAGGCCAGAGAGCTGCTCGCGATGCTGGAAGTTCCGTTTGTGCGCTGAAGAGGAGAATAGAAAATGGCTAAGAAAAGTCTTATTGCCAAGCAGAAACGCGGCAGCAAGTTTCCGGTTCGGAACTACAATCGTTGCCAGGCTTGCGGCAGACCTCGCGCATACATCCGCAAATTCAAACTTTGCCGTCTTTGTTTCCGAGAGCTGGCTCTGAACGGTCAGATCCCGGGCATTGTGAAGGCAAGCTGGTGAAAGGTGGACATAGAAAATGAGTATGCAGGATCCCATATCAGATATGCTGACACGTCTGCGTAACGCAGGAATGTCTTGCCAGAAAGAAGTTGTCATGCCCGCCTCCAAGATGAAGGCCGCGATTGCGAAGGTTCTTCTTGAAGAGGGATACATTGCCGGCTACAGCGTGGAAGGTGATGTGAAAAAGACACTGAAGATCGAACTGAAATATTATATGCGTCGTCCGGTGATTGAGGGGTTGGAGAGAGTAAGCAAGCCCTCGTGCCGGCTCTATTGCGGCTGCAAGGAGATTCCGCGCGTGAAGGATGGACTGGGAATTGCGATTCTCTCCTCTCCGAAAGGAGTCCTCAGCGGAAAAGATGCACAGAAACAGAATGTCGGCGGAGAAGTTCTCTGCTACGTCTGGTGATGAAACGAGGTATGGAAGATGTCAAGAATCGGAAATAAACCGGTCGAAATCACTCCGGACGTGAAGGTTGCCGTCGTCGACGGAGTTGTCAATGTGGAAGGCAAGCTCGGGAAGCTCAGCTTCGCGATTCCGAAGAACATCGGGGTCGAAGTGGAGGACAAGCTTGTTCATGTGAAATGTCTGTCCGAAGAAGCGAATGCTCTGCATGGACTGACCCGCAGCCTTGTGCACAACATGGTGGTGGGGGTTTCCCAGGGGTATTCGAAAGAGCTCCAGATTGTCGGAGTCGGTTACAAGGCGGCGCTTGCGGGCAGCAAGCTGACCCTGAACCTCGGATATTCCCACGCAATTGAGTACATGATTCCGGACGGCGTCAAAGTGACGGTGACCGACGGAGTCAAAATTGTTGTGACAGGCCCGGACAAACAGCTCGTCGGCGAGGTTGCCGCACGCATCAGACGTTACAAGAAGCCGGAACCCTACAAGGGCAAAGGTGTGCGTTACTCGGATGAGCATGTTGTCATCAAGCCCGGCAAGACCAACGCGTAATGGAAAGGGTTTGAACTCATGAAAACAGCCAAGGAAAAAAGAATCAGACGTCATATCCGCGTGCGCGGAAAGATTTCGGGCACCGCTGCGAGACCCCGTCTCTGCGTCAGCATGACGGCGAACAATATGTACGTTCAGTTTATTGACGACGACGCAGGCAAGACTCTTGCCGCCGCCTCCACGCTGGGCGCCGATTTCAAGGCTCTCAATCTGAAACGGAACGTGGAAGCCGCCGCGGCTCTCGGGAAACTTGCGGGAGAGAAAGCTCTCGCAGCCGGGATCAAAGAGGTGGTTTTCGATCGTAGCGGTCACAAATATCACGGCAAAGTCAAAGCGTTGGCCGACGCTGCCCGCGAAGCCGGATTAAAGTTCTAATGGAGTTGAACATGACAAGCGAAAAACAGAATATTGAACAGGGAGGCAATGTCGAGGAAGTCGATCTTACTTCCGTTCAGCCGGCGGCTCCCGCCGGTGAGATGGAGGAGCTCGTCCTCAGCATCAACCGCTGCTCCAAGGTTGTCAAAGGCGGCCGCAACTTCTCCTTCGGCGCACTTGTTGTCGTCGGGGACAGAAACGGCAAAGTCGGTTACGGCTACGGCAAGGCCAACGAGGTTTCCGATGCGATCCGCAAGGCGCAGGAAGCCGCCAAGAAACATCTTGTGACCATTCCGCGGTTCGGAACCACGATTCCGCATACAGTCACAGCCAAATACAGTGGATCGAAGATTCTGCTGCGTCCGGCGTCGGCCGGTACCGGTATCATTGCCGGCGGCGCGATGCGCGCGGTTCTGGATCTTGCCGGAATTGTCGATGTGCTCGGGAAATCCCTCGGCTCCGGCAATCCCGCGAACGTGATCAAGGCGACCTTCAAGGCGATCGATCAGATGCGTTCCAAAGAGGATGTCATGCTCAAACGCGGACTCGTCAAAGCTGAATAAAAAGGAAATTTGATCATGAAATTACACGAACTTACCCCGACACCCGGCTCCAAAAAGCGCCGGATGAGAGTGGGCAGAGGTGACGGTTCCAACTGGGGCGGAACCGCCGGCNNCGGCCACAAGGGACAGAAATCCCGTACCGGCGCCGCCATCCGTCATCACTTTGAAGGCGGTCAGACTCCGACCTTCCGCAGAATCCCGAAGCGCGGATTCAACAGCGGAGTGAAGGAAGTCTTCACCGTTGTCAATGTTGCGACTCTTTCGGAACTCTTTGAGGCTGGAACGGTTGTCGATGAAAATGCGCTGCGCATGGCGGGCGTGATCGGCAAGTCCAAGGCTCCGCTGAAGATCCTCGGAAACGGCGAGATCAGCAAGGCTCTGACTGTGAAGGCCAACAAGTTCTCCGCAAGCGCTCAGTCCAAGATTGAGGCCGCCGGCGGAAAATGTGAAATCGTCTGAGTCCGCTCAGACGATTTTTCCCGCTTCGTTCGATTCACGAGGCAGTCCGGTTTCCGGATCCGAACGGGTCCGGGGAAGGGAGATCCTTTCCGATCCCCCTTCCGCCATCCCCTCCTTCCGGAACCGGGTTTGACTCTATTACAAGGGGACAGCTAAGATGTTTTCAGCGTTCTTAAACGCATTCAAAATCAAAGAGCTGAGAAATAAGATTTTCTTCACAGCCGGAGTGATCATTCTCTGCCGTATCGCAGCGAATATTCCGTGCCCGGGTGTGGATACTAAAAATCTGAAGACATACTTCGACAGCTTCGGCGCGGATTCCGCAGCCGGACAGTTCATGGGTATGTTCGATCTGTTCAGCGGCGGCGCTCTGCAGCAGTTTGCAGTCGGGGCTCTCGGTATCATGCCGTACATCTCCGCGTCGATTATCATGCAGCTGCTTGTGCCGGTGGTTCCGTCTCTGGAAAAGCTTTCCCGTGAAGGGGAAGTCGGGCGGGGAAGAATCAATCAATATACTCGTTATCTTACCATTCTGATCTGTGTGATTCAGGGCGCAATGGCGGCGGTGGCCATGACAAGACCGAGCAATCTCGGGCTTCCGGCTCCCGATCCGGCGTTCCCGCTGGTGACAAATCCGGGATTCGGATTCATCGCCATGTCCGTCTGCATTCTCACGGCCGGAACCATGATTCTGGTCTGGCTCGGCGAGCGCATTACGGAACACGGTATTGGAAATGGTGTATCGATTATCATTACCATCAACATTATTGAGCGGCTCCCTCAGGCTCTTGTCGGGCTGTATGAGATGATGATCAGCGGTGCGACGGCCGGCGGCGGTCGTTTCCGTCCGGTTCATCTGCTGATTCTTCTGATGCTGTTCGCAGTGGTTGNNGAATCAGGGACAGCGCCGGATTCCTATTCAGATGGCCAAAAAGATCGTCGGGAGCAAAATGACCGGTGGAAGCACTTACATTCCGCTGAAGGTGAATTTTTCCGGTGTTATGCCGATCATCTTCGCCGGTGCGATTCTGATTTTCCCCGGAGTGATTCTCCGCGCGATCCCGGTGCCCGCCGTCCAGAGAATGTCGACCTATTTCAATCATGACACATACACCTATATGGTCTGTTATGGAGTTCTGATTCTGCTGTTTTCGTTCTTCTGGGTTGCCAATATGTTCAATCCGATTCAGGTTGCGGATAATCTGAAGAAGGAAGGGGCTTACATTCCGGGAATCCGTCCGGGCAAGCCGACTTCCGATTTTCTGGATTATTCCATGACGCGCGTCACGTTTGCCGGGTCCTTCTATCTGCTGGCTCTGGCAATTTTCCCGATGCTGCTGTACAAGTGGTTCCGCATACCTTATAATGTGGCTTCGTTCTTCGGCGGAACAAGTCTGCTGATTATTGTCGGTGTGACGATTGATACGCTCAGTCAGATGGAATCGCATCTGGTAATGAAAAACTACGATGGTTTCCTGAAACGCGGAAGATTGAAAAGCCGCAGAGGCTGATTTTCCCCTGTCGAATATGAGAGCCGTCCAGCTGGACGGCTCTTTTTTTATGCCGGATCCTCAAATTGCCGGCAGTCATAACCGGGCGGGAGCGGAGAAGTTGATCGAACGGAATGCGAAGGAACGAAACGCAATTTTCGTTTGGAGAAAGTGGAGCAGGATGGCAGCAGCCATCTGTTCTTTCTGCCGAAGCGAGAACAATGATGAACGGATTCAGAAATAAATCCATTTACCTTCCGCGTCCCGGAGACATGGTTCCCGGGACGCGGTCTTTGTCATTCCACGCGGACAGACAAAATCAGATCTCGTCAAACACGCGGACGTGGTCGACTTCAAAGTAGTCCGGAAGAACGGCCTGATCCAGAAGAGGCGTATAAGAGCCGGTATCGCGATAGCCATGACACTCCGTCGAAACAAGAATGAACTGTTCCGTATGGGAAACCGGTCCGACCGACACACTGCCTTCCCGCAGGAAGTTGCTCCCTTCCTTTTCTTTGACGATATGTTTCTGATCGGCCTTTTCCGGAGGAAGAACAATCCCGATCAGTCTCCGGTCGGCATAGAAGCGATAGCCGTCCGGACTCCAGTCGACGCCGTAATAGTGCCATCCGTCCTCGGTCTCTTTCCAGTCCCAGGAGAAGTGACCGGAGCCCTTGTAGTCTTTCCCATATCCGCCCCAGAGATTGCCCCCGATGATTTTCCCCTCCTTGAACTGACGATAGTTTTCCATAATATCACATTCGACTCCGGCACGACCCGGATCCGGATGCGCTCCAATGGAAGGAGACTGA
>DDJH01000048.1:13440-13987 GCA_002338895.1 Lentisphaeria bacterium UBA1829
CTGAAGCCAGAACGCGGAATGCCATCCGTCGTATTTCGGCATACGGCAGCGAATCTCATAGTAACCGTACCGATGCATAAACTTCGGCTCTTCCGGTTTCCCGAACGGCCAGAAGCCTTTGGTATCCTTCGGAATATCAAAAGTGAGCGAACCGGTCTGCAGATGCGGCGAGCAGTAAATCCCGTCTTTCTTGATCAGATGCAGTTGAAGATGACTCTTTCCGTCGAGCACAACCCCCTCATCCGTGAACGCGGGAAAACGCTGCCCCCAGAAGTTCAGACGGAATCCCCATTTGGAGCGGTCGAGTTCCGTCCCGTCAAATTCATCGCTCCAGACCAGTTTCCAGTTTTTGTCCTCGGGCAGATAACTGTCCGCATGCTGTTCAACCTGAAATTGTTTCATATTCACACCTTTCCACCTTTCCTCTCGGTTTCTTCCGATACTATACCGGTGCATCCGTCAAACGACTTCCTCCTCGAAAAGAAAAACATTCCAATAACTAAAAAAGATATTTGAAAAAATAAAAAAAGCCGCCCGCAGGGCAGGA
>DDJH01000048.1:14068-17725 GCA_002338895.1 Lentisphaeria bacterium UBA1829
GAATACGCTGGTCGCCCGAAGGGCGAAACTCCCCCCAATAACCCCTTTTCCTCCTGCCGTCCTCCGAAAAGGAAAAACCGCTTGACTCTTGAACAAGACGCATGTATTGTACGCTATTCCATCCAAACAGAAAAAACGAAAGGGGGATAAAATGAAATTTTCATTGGATCGACTGGCGGAACTTTTTGCGGAGGAGTTTTCCTCGGCGGATATGGAAATGGATCAGGGAATCCAGGAGGACTGCGCACAGTGGGCACACAATGCCGCGGAACACGAGTTCCAGGATGAAGACGAGGTCCGGGAGGCCATCCGCAGCCGGATCAAATCCGGGGACGCCTCCGCTTCACAGTCCGGCGAGGATGCGTCGACTTCACAATCCGGAAACTGATCGTTCCTCTGCTAGACCTTGAATTACCACCCCGTGGGACGAAAAAAGTCCGCGGGGATGTGCTTATTTTTCCTTCGTCAGACCGAAGATCGAATAGAGCACCGGCTCATAACCTGCGACGATCGCAAATTTTGCGCTGGAGCCCAGTTTGAGAGGACGACCCTGCGGATCAATGGTGATGAGGACCGGATATTTTGCCATGCCGGTTTTCTCATCTTGAATCGGGGTGTCATAGACCCGGTCGACGCGGCCGAGGAAGATGCCGTATTCCAGACGGTTGAACACCTCGCTGGAGATGCGGACAGTCTGCCCGGAACGGACCTTCCGAACGAGACTTTCATTGACGTAGGCCAGTCCCTTGATCAAATTTCCGGAGGCGAGATTGGCCGCAACCTTGCCCTTTTCCACATACATGGTGTATTTGCAGGGGAGGGTGATGACGCGGCCGTTGACCGGAGAGATCAGTTTACTGTCATCAATATAACGCTGAGCAAAGGCCGCGGAGGCACGCTTTCCCTCGATTTTCGCCCGGACAAGTTCAACATCCTTGCGGGCCTTTTCGATGGTTTTGTCGCCAAGGCCGCTGTGGACCATTTCCAGATTCTCTTTTGCCCGCTCCACTTCGGCGACATTCTTGATATATTCGATTTCCGCATTTTCATATTCATGCTGGGAGATCGCATGTTTGTCGCGCAGGCTTTCAAGACGTTCGAGACGGCTGGAGGTCCGCTTCAACCGGTCGCGGCATTCCTTGAGATTGGTGTCCGCGTACCAGAGCTCTTTCGGGAGCGGATTGCTTTTCAGCGCCTCCAGCTCCGCTTTTTTCACCTCCAGTTCCGCTTCCAGTTCATGAATGGCGGAACGGATGGAGGAGAGTTCCTCCTCATACGGAGTTGCATCAATCAGAGCAAGAATATCACCTTTCCGGACATCGTCGCCTTCATCGACATTCAGTTTCAGGATTCGTCCATCCATGTGGCTGACCACTTCAACGGGGAGCTCGGACGTGATTTTCCCATCGGAGTAAATCACATCCTCGATCTCAAACAGAAACAGCGACGCCACTCCGGCAAACAGCAGAAACGCCAGACAAAAACCGATCACCGTGAAAAGATGCAGCTTCCCCCGGAAATCCGGCTTGTGCGTATAGGTGGGAGATGGATTCATCATGATTCCGCGCCCTCCTGCTTCTCTTCCGAAATGGCAAACTGCCCGGCCTGATAGTTCTGACCATCTTCCGGATCATGCTGCTCCTTGAGCTGCATGGCATAGAGTGTCCGGTAGGGGCCGTCCTGACAGAGCAGCTGTTCATGCTGCCCGGTCTGAACAATCTTCCCGTCCTTCAGCACCACGATCAGATCCGCGTTCCGGACCGTGGACAGACGATGGGCGATGATAATCGTTGTCCGCCCCGCCATCAGCTTGTCCAGAGCATGCTGAACAACGGCTTCCGAGATCGTATCCAGCGCACTGGTCGCCTCGTCCAGGATCAGGACCGAGGGATTGTGCAGCACGGTCCGCGCAATGGCGATTCTCTGTTTCTGACCTCCGGAAAGCGAAACGCCGTTTTCCCCCACCTCGGACTTGAATCCGTTCGGCAGATCCCGGATAAACTCGTACGCATTGGCCATTTTCGCCGCATCGACAACTTCTTCAAACGAGGTGTTGTCCTTCCCGTAACGGATGTTCTCCTCAATGGTCCCGCTGAAGAGAAACGACTCCTGAAGAACAATTCCGATGTTGCTGCGCAGGGAGTTGATGCTCAGATCCCGAATGTCGATTCCATCCAGCAGGATTCGTCCGCGCGTCACATCGAAAAAGCGCATCAGCAGACTGGCGATCGTCGATTTCCCCGATCCGGACGGTCCGACCAGCGCCACCTTCAGACCCGGCTTGACATCCAGCGTAAAATCATTCAGAATCGGTTTGCTCGGCTGATAGTGGAAGTAGACATGTTCAAACAGAACGTGTCCTCTGGCATGGCCGAGGTGGACCGGATTTTCCTTTTCCTTGATCTCCGGCATCGTTTCCATCAGCTTCAGAAGGCGGTCCGCACTGACGGCTCCTTCGCTGATCGCCGGCGCAAAATTGGTCATCGTCGCCACCGGATTGAAGAACATCTGAATATACGTATAGAACGCCACCAGTTCGCCGATCGTCATCCTTCCGATCGACACCAGATATCCGCCGACCCCCAACACTGCCACCAGGGTATAGATGGAAAGCTGATCCATTACAATCGTCAGCGCAATCGAACGCATCGACAGTGTCAGCGACATATCAAACGTCGGTTTCAGCCTCTCCATGAACAGCTTGTTTTCCGAGCGCTCCTTCCCGAACGATTTCACCACCTTGATTCCGTTGATGACCTCCGCAAGATTCGCCGACACCTCCGACATATGTTCCCGCAGCATCTGCGATCTCTGCTTGAGCATCTTCCGGAACGTCGAAAACACAAAATACACCACCGGAAGCACAAACAGGCAGATCAGCGACAGTGTCGGACTCAGAAACACCAGCATCACTCCCACAAACAGCAACTGGAACATGCTCGACGCCATTCCCACAATCACTGTGGAGATCATCGCCTGCAGCGCCGCCACGTCGGTCAGAATATTCGAGATCAGCTTTCCTGTCCGGTACTCCTGATAAAACCGCAGCGAAAGACTCTGAAGATGCTTGAACAGCTTCACCCGCAGATCAAACAGCATCCGCTGAATCGGATAATGCGTGAAATAATTGCTCGTATAAAAGAAAAACGCTCGAATCCAGTACAGAACTATCACGGCTCCCAGCAGAACAAACAGCAGTCGGAGATCGGATCCTCCCAGAGCCTTGTCGATGATGATCTTCAGCACCAGAGGCATCAGAAGACCCAGACAGGTACTGCAGATGTGAAACACAATACAGACCTCCAGCATACTCTTGTACGGTCTGACAAATTGATACAGCTGTTTAAAATGCGTCAAATCTTTGTTGTTCATGATCGGGATCAGGCTTCCGGTTGATGTTGGTTTTCAGTTGAGTCCGTGGTGAGACTGCCGAGTCTTCCAGCAGGTTTCATTCAAACTTTCTGATCTTCCTAACGTTCAAAGCCTTTTGGGGTTATGGCGAAGAATGCCTCTCTTCGGAGATACTTTACCCTCCATCATGACATTTGCAATCCTTCTTCCAAAAAAAAAATGAATTTTTTATCCCCCGCCGGAGGCATACGGAAAAATGCCGCGGCATTTTTCTCGGGTCAAGGACTCTGTCCTTGTCGCGGTCCA
>DDJH01000048.1:17746-18748 GCA_002338895.1 Lentisphaeria bacterium UBA1829
CCAACCGATATCCTCCCGACAAACCCACTGGAATTTTTCCCATCCTCGCGTATAGTAAAAAATAAAAAAAATAAGAACAAAGAAAAAGAAAAGAATGGAGCCCCTCATGATCCGACTGCGAGAACCTCTGTACCGCCCTCCTGCCGAAGCGGATAGCCTGATCTTCCAGGCCGCTTTCGGCTGCCCGCACAACAGCTGCCGCTTCTGCGGAATGTATAAACACGTCCCATACGAAATACGCAGCTTCGAAGAACTTTCCGCAGAGATCCGGGAGGCCGGAGACAACTTCCCGGAAACCGGACGAGTCTTCCTCGCGGACGGCGATGTGATGAATCTTCCCGCGGACCGCCTGATCCGAATCCTCCGGGAGCTGAACGCGGCATTTCCCCGCCTTGCCCGTGTGAATCTGTACGCCAATGGCAGCTCGATTCTGGCAAAGACCCCGAATGAACTCGCGGAGCTGAGGAGCCTCCGCCTCCATACGCTCTATATGGGACTGGAAAGCGGATCGCAGCAGGTGCTGGACCGCTTTGGAAAGAGAGAGTCGGTGGAGGGGATGATCCGGGCGCAGGAGATGCTGAGGAGCGCGGGGTTGAAATCGTCCGTGATGATTCTGACCGGTCTTGGAGGACGGGAGCTTCGCTGGGAGCACATCGAGCGGACCGCTGAGGTGCTGAACCGGATGCAGGTCAATCTGCTTTCAGCGCTTCGGTTTATTCCGTTTCCGGGTCTGCCTCTTCCTGCCGGGTATACGCCGGTGACGGAGTATCAGGCGGTGGAGGAGTTGAGGGAGATCGTGGCGCGTCTGGATTTGAAGAAGACTGTTTTTCGCGCCAATCATTCGTCTAATCCCGTTCCGCTTGCCGGGCGTTTCCCGAATGACCGGGAGAGGATTCTTGCGGAGTTGGAGGGGGAGTTGCGGTCCGGGGCGTTGGATTCTCATGGGATCGGGAGGTTTCCTTTTCTGGTGTGAGGTTTTTGTGGGTGTTGTTTCGTGCTTCG
>DDJH01000267.1:0-9578 GCA_002338895.1 Lentisphaeria bacterium UBA1829
GGCCGCCGCGCTGGCGCGCGGGGAACGATATTACGGGATAGCGGATCACTGTCCGTTTCCGTCCGGGTTTGAACCGGACTGGCGGATGGCGGAATCGGAGTTTCCGGAGTATCGGCGGATCGTCGGAGAGATGAAGAGGAAAGCGGCCGGGAGCGGTCTGAGCGTGCTGTACGGCATTGAAATGGACTATGTTCCGGGCAGACGGGCGGAGATCGAAGCGAAATTAGCACCGGAAAAGATGGATTATGTGATCGGCTCGATTCATTGTGTGGACGGGTTCTGTTTTGACGATCCGGCGTCTCTGCCGGTGTGGGAGAGTCCGGGAATGGCGGAGCGGATCTGGAAAGGGTATCTTCGGGATTTGAAGATTTTTGTTTCGGAATGGAATTTTCAGATTCTTGGTCATCCGGATCTACCGAAGAAGTTCGGGTACTGCGCGGAGCGGACGGAGGAGTTTTTTTCGTCCTACCGTGAGATTTTCGGGATTATGAAGGAGCGCGGGATTGCGCTGGAAGTGAATGTTGCGGGGTTGTGGAATCCGGTGAAGGAGATCTATCCGTCGTCGGATCTGATGAGGCTTGCCCGGGAGGCGGGGCTTTCGGTGACGTACGGTTCGGATGCGCACGCGCCGTCGATGATCGGGCGGAATTATGCGGAGGCGCTTCAGTGGGCGAAGGAAGCGGGATTTGATGGCTTTTCGGTGTTTGTCGCGGGAGAGGAGAAACGGCTTCCGTCTTCCGGGAAAAATGTTTGAAAAATAATTTTTTTGAATTTGTAATTTTAAGAAAGAACGGTATATTATAAGATATTCGTGTGCAATCCGTCCCCGCCGATGCGTCGCGGCATCCGGCGGCATTCCAACTTTGGACACGATGAAGAGGGGCTGAATCCGGCAACGGAGAAGGCGGAACAATTCACCCAAACATTTTTTGAAGGTTGTATCTGTTATGAAAGTCAGAGCGTCCATCAAACGCAGGTGTGAATCCTGTCAGATAATCAAACGGAAGGGCGTTGTGAGAGTTGTTTGCTCTCGTAATCCTCGTCATAAACAAAAGCAAGGTTGAAACGGAGCGCGACAAGAATGCCTAGAATTATCGGAGTCGACATCCCGGCCAACAAGCGTATTGAGTACGCCATCCAGTATCTTTACGGAATTGGTCCTACGCTTGCCAAGGAAATCCTCAAGAAAGCGAAAATTAACCCCGGACTCAAAGCCAGCCAGCTGACGGACGAGAATATTTCGGCGATCACCACACTGATTCAGAACGACTATGTGGTGGAAGGCGATCTCAGAAGAATGCTTGCTCAGGATATCAGACGTCTTCAGGCGATCAACTGCTATCGCGGTCTGCGTCATCGCAAGAGTCTGCCGTGCAGAGGTCAGCGGACCCGCACGAACGCCCGTACGAGAAAGGGCAAGAAGCAGACGGTCGGAGCGATCCGAGACAAAACGCAGAGACGTGTAGCGGCGTCCAACGCGGATGCGAAGGCAGCCGCGGCGGCAGCCCCGGGCGGTAAGAAATAATTACCGGAACTGATGATTCCAACTTTGAGAAAGGTTTCCAGGAAAAATGTCTGAAAACAAAGAGAAAGCAACAGCTCCCGCGGCGGAAGCTGTCCCCGCGGCAGAAGCTACAACGACCGCAGAATCGNNGCAGCCGCAGCTCCTGCGACGGAGAAACGGAGAAAAGGCGGACGCTATGTTCCGTCCGGAATCGCCTTCGTTCAGGCGACATTCAATAATACGAAAGTGACGTTTACCGATCTTCACGGCAATGTTCTCTGCTGGTCGACAGGCGGCAAGAACGGTTTCAAAGGCTCTCGGAAGAGCACGGCGTATGCCGCCCAGGTCGTTGCAGCGGATGCGGCGAAGAAGGCGGAGGCGCTCGGCATGAAGGAAGTGGAAGTTCGGATCAACGGACCCGGAGCCGGAAGAGAGTCCGCGGTTCGCGGAATCGCTTCGACGGGAATCGAAGTCAACGCCATAAAGGACATCACGCCCGTACCGCATAACGGTTGCAGACCGCCGAAAAGACGCCGTGTCTGATCCTTTTTATGCGAGGTTATATTGGATCTGTCCCGGATCGGGACAGAGTGTGATGGAACAAATTTATGGAGGGTAAGACAATGGCTGCCGCAAATGTATTTCCCATGCCGCAATCGCTGGTCATGGATGAAAGTACAGCAACAAATAAGTATGCGAAGTTTACCGCACAACCGTTTCAGAGCGGATTCGGGCATACGATCGGCAATTCGCTGCGCAGAGTGCTGCTTTCCTCTCTGGAGGGGGCGGCGATCTCCGCAGTGCGGATCGACGGGGTGTCGCACGAATTTGCTACGATTCCCAGTGTGGTTGAGGATGTCACCGAGATTGTTTTGAATCTCAAAAGAGTCAAGCTGAATCTTCACGGAGAGGCTCCGAAGCTTCTTGAAATCAAGAAAAACAAGGCGGGGGAAGTGACCGCCGCGGATATTGTCTGCGATGGAACGGTTGAGGTTCTCAATCCGGAACAGGTGATCTGCACGCTGGACAAGGATGTCCCGTTCCGTGCGGAGATCGAGGTCTCCAAAGGACGCGGATGGGTTCCGGCGGAAAAGAACAAGCGTCCCGATCATCCGCAGGGGACGATTGTGATCGACAGTTTGTTCAGTCCGGTTACCCATGTCCGTTACCAGGTCGGCGCGGCGCGCGTCGGCGAGGAAACCGAAATGGACAGCCTCGTCATGGAGGTCTATACGGACGGCAGAATCTCCGCCAAGGATGCCATTGAAAAAGCAGCCAAGATCCTGAAGGATCACCTCAGACCGTTCATGGGGTCCCAGGCGACTGAGGACGACACCCTCTCGACGATCAGCGACGAGGATCAGAAACTCTTCAAGATTCTTTCCCAGAATGTTGAAGTGCTTGATCTCTCCGTCCGCGCCATGAACTGCCTGAACAATGCCAACATCAAAACCCTCGGCGAACTGTGCATCAGAACAGAGAACAGAATGCTCAAATTCCGGAACTTCGGTAAGAAGTCTCTTGACGAAATCAAGGAAAAACTCCACGGAATGAATCTCTCTCTGGGTATGACGTTCAGCGAAGAGCTGGTCAATGCGATCCAGGCCGAGGCGGATCGCGTGAACAACACCACCAAGAAAGAGGAGGCCTGATCAATCATGCGTCACCTTAAACATACCGCAAAACTGGGCCGCAACTGCGGTCACAGAAAAGCGCTGCTGGTCAATCTTGCGTGCTCCATTGTCGAGCACGAGCAGGTTCGTACAACCATCCCGAGAGCCAAAGAGGTCCGCCGCATTGTGGACCGGCTCATCTCCTATGCGAAAAAGGGGTCGGAGCATCATCGCAGACTTACCATTGCCAAGCTGAAAGTCAATACGCCTTCCGACAAGGCGCAGACCAAAAAGCTGGTTGTCGAGAAGCTCTTCTCGGATCTTGCTAAACGCTATGCAACGAGAAACGGCGGCTACACCCGCATCATNNTCCGTACCGGTCATCGGATCGGCGACGGCGCGGAAGCCTGTCTCATTCAGCTCGTCGAAGCCGGCGATCCCGCGAAAAAGGAAGCGAAGAAGGAAGAAGCTGCAAAGTAACTCTTCCGGAAGTTTGACTTCTGTCTTTTCGAAAAGCCGTTCCTATGGAGAAATCCATCCGGAACGGCTTTTTTTATGTTTTTTAAATGTCTTTTCCGGGGTCTTCTTCTTTGAAAATTCTAGAAAATTAAAATCGGGGTCTTGACTTTTGAGCTCCGATGAAGTATAATTATATTAATCGATTAATATAGAGCTTCATATTGCTGGAGAAGAGAGAGGAATGAGTGTTACGCTGAAGGACATTGCGAAGGAGGCGGGAGTTTCGACCGCATTGGTTTCCTATTGTCTGAACGGGAGTAAATCCGGATGGATGAGCGAAAAGACTCGGCAGAGGATCGAAGAGGCGGCCAGGAAGTTGAATTACAAGCCGAATCGGCTGGCCCGCTCGCTCCGGAGCGGAAGAAGCAGAAGCATCGGACTTTTGACGGCGAATATCTCGAATCCGTATTTCGGACATCTTGCGGAGGAGGCATTGGATGCGGCGAAAAAGCATGACTATTCGCTGATCTTTGCGGTGATCAAGGATTTGAAGGGCGACCGGGGGGATGCTCTGGAATTTCTGATGCGCAATCAGATTGATGCGCTGCTGACAACTCCGACGCTGGAGGGGTTGGCGGAGGAAAAAAAGTTGCTGCAGGAGCGCCGGATCCCCGTTCTCCGATTCAGTTATCCGGAAGAGGGAGCTCTCAGCTTGATCGACAATGTTTCTTCGGCTCTGGAGGATGCCTGCCGCTATCTGCAGGAGCGCGGGCACAGGGAGCTGTTCGGGTATTTTCACGCGCCGTTCCCGTGGAACGATCAGCTGGAAGAGGCCGCGAAAAAAGCGGACATGAAACTGATTCATCGGACTCATACTTCCGAGAAGGAGTTGGGAGAGATCTATCAGGATATCCGGGAAAGGCGTCCGCAGGCGATTCTGCTGAACGGACGGACCCTTTACGATGTGTTGAATCTGATTGCTTCGATGAAGGACTATGAGCCGGATCTGATTGTGGGACTGGATGAATTTCAACTTTTACGGGAGAGTCCGCGGATTGTCGGAGGGATCCGGACGAGTTCCGCTGTGAAAGCGCGTCGCGGTGTGGAGATCCTGATTGAGCGCCTGGAGAATCCGGAACTGCCTCGGACGGGGTGCATTCCGCTCCCTCCCGGAGAGTTTATCCGCTTTGAAAATTGAACATGAAAAGGAATGGAGAATACAATGAAAACCGGAATTGTCGGAACGATGGATGAAAAACGAAAAAATTTCTCATTGATCGAATTATTGATTGTTGTTGCAATTATTGCAATTCTTGCCGGACTGATGCTTCCGGCTCTTCAGCGCGCAAGAGAGGCTGCCCGGGCCGCGGACTGCCGAAGCCGGGAAAAACAGATCGGAACAGCGTTTCTTTCCTATGCAAATGATTTCAACTCCTATCTGCCGCTCTGCCGGTCCGGAGACAGCAGCTCGCCGATTACCGGCGATCCTGCAGGAATCACCTGGATGGTGAAACTGGGAAGTTATCTCAATACGCATCCGAATGAGGAACATCCGAACGATGCCAACACCGAGGGGGATTCCTCCAAATATATGATGCGCAATTCCTTTTTCTGGTGTCGAAGTCCGGTCGTTCCCACTTCCAATGCGGTCAATCCATATCCGTACGGAGGAAATCACATGGATCGTTACCGCTATGGAATGAATGCGGAGCTGAACGGAAGAAGTTTCGGACTTGCTTCTTCCGCAGATTCAAACAATATATGGGGATACAAGTCTTTGAAACTGGTTCAGACTCCGTCTGCGGCTCTGCTCGTCGGAGAAATTTATAAAAACTGGGCCGGCTTCTCCGTCGCAAACTGGCATGCGGCGGATGGAAACGGAAATGTGCCGCATGCGTTGAAATCTAATATGCTTTTCTGCGATGGGCATGTCGCATCTTACAGTCAGAATCAGATCCTTACGCGATGGGGGACGAAAAATTATGTCCTGAACAATGCCCAGTCCAACAGCTTCTGGATTGGAAGACCGAGTCGCTGAACAGTACAAAAAGGAGGATTGAATTGATGAAATTGAATCGGTTTTTCAGAAACTTCTGTGCAATGACGATCTGGGGGGGCTGCTCTTTGCTTGTCCTTCCTGCTGTCGCTTCCGCAGGGGCGCGCTTCTATCTGTCCTTCGACGGAAACAGCAATGTGATCGGGGAAAACGGAAGATCTCTTGCTCCTGCCCAGATCCATGGCCAGCCGCGCTATCGAAAAGGGGTGAACGGGGAGGCGCTGGAGCTGCGGCGTTATGCGTACGATCAGGTGACCGCTCTCCATCTCAACAAGCTGCCCCCCGTGGACTGCCGGGAAGGAACCGTTTCCTTCTGGATCAATCCTCTCTGGAAGGGGGAAGACGACAGCACAAACTGGCTGTTTTACGGAACTGCGGGAAAATTCCGCTGTTATCTGATCAAACTGCCGAAAGGAAAGTTTGAACTGAGCGTCTGTTCCCCGAATCAGCGGCAGATTATCGCGTCCCGGCCGATGGATGCCGGAACGTGGTACCATCTGGCTTTTACCTGGAACATTCCGCAGGGCGAAGTGGCGCTTTACGTCAATGGACGCATCGCGGCAAAACAGAAGAAGACGGAGTGGACGGATGCCGCATTCTCCCTGAATGCTCCGCTGAACATCTGGCTCGGAAAACAGGGGTATGACCGTTTTAAAACAGAGGTGGGGGAGGGGGCGTATGATGATCTCCGCATCTACGACCGGGCGCTTTCTCCCGCCGAGATCTTTGCGGAAGCTCTCGGAAACCGGGAGCAGAAAATGCAGCCTCGCCCGCTCTCCGATGTCCGGGTTCAGAAGGGGACGATGGAGTTCCGCTTCCAATGCCGGGACGGGCGTTTCCCGACACCTCTGCCGCTGATCTCGCTCGGGAGCGGTGAAGGGGAAATTCTTGTCACGTCCATGGGAGTATCCGGAAAATTGTGCGTGCGGGCGGGGGAGAAGGTGCTTGAGTCGCCTTATGTTCCGGACTTGCGCTCCCCGCTGAAAATGACACTGGTCCCATCCGGAAAGAAGATGCGGATCTATTTCGACGATGCGTTGCAGGGGGAACTGGAACTGCCTGCTAAGTGGAGTTCGCTGCGGTTGCTGAAGGCGGTCGACGGCGTGAAATTTCTGACGGAGGATCCCGCGCCGGATCCGATCCTGAGCTCCGTGGAAATCTCTCCCCTTGAACAGAAACTCTGGAGTCCGGAGGGCGCGGAACGACGCAGTTACGGCGGAATTCGGGAGGCGCTCTGTCTGAACGGTGTCTGGCGGATGTTCAAGGCGGACCACTATTCCAGCGCGCCCCGGGAGGAGGGGGAACGGCTCTATTCCCGAGTTCCCGGAAGTCCCCGCTCGGTGATGTTTCAGCATTACCGGGAGAAGAACGGTTCCCTGGAGGTTGTCGAACAATCCCATGGAAAGCAGTCCGCCGGATGGTATCAGAGAACTTTTTCCGTGCCGGAGGAGTGGAGGGGAAAACGGATCTTTCTCAAATTTGACAACCTCAACGGAAATTACGGACGGGTTTATCTGAACGGAAAACTGATTGATTCGTTCCGGCAGGATTTCAAGGCGTTTTACCTGATCCCGAACGTGCGGAAAGTGGATGTGACGGAGCTGGTGCGGGAGGTGAATCTGCTTTCCGTTTTCGTCGACCGGTTTCCGGTGGCGTTCTGGAAGGATCAGCTGGATATTCAGGATCATTTCACGCTGGCGGTCGAGGATGTCTGGCTGGAGGCCTCGCCGTCGCCGGTCGTTCTTCGGAACGCTCTGGTTCTGCCGTCGTTTCGGAAAAGTTCCGTGGAACTGCGGGCAGGAATCTGGAATCCGCGGAAGGAAACCGGCCGTGCGGAGCTCGAGTTCCGTTTCCGCCGTCCGGGGGAGAAGGAGAAAGTTTTCTCCCACCGCTTTCGGCTGAACGGAGAGGAGAAGATCCGGATTGCCGTTCAGAAGAAATGGAGAAATCCTGTTTTATGGGACTGCGAAAATCCGAATCTTTACACGTTGTCGGTCTCCTTGTCCATCAACGGGAAGAAGGCCGATGCTCTGCCGGATGCCGATTTCGGCTTCCGCGAGTTCTGGGTGGAAAACGGCGAGTTCCGGTTGAATGGAAAAAAGATCCGCCTGAGAATGTATTCCAATCCGGCATTTGAACGGGTCCGCGCCTATTTTGCCAATCCATATTCCATGCCGCAGTATGTCTCCCATATCCGGGAGCTGAATTACGACACGGTCCGTTTTTCTCCGATCCGGAAGCATTCGCTCTATGGCGACGATCTCTATCTGCGGGAATCCGACCGTCAGGGCCTTTACAATCTCTATCCGATGCCGCCCTACGAGGAGGATGAAATGCAATCCTACCGGAAAAACGTGGAACGGTATCTGGAATATTACGGAACGCATCCGAGCATTCTGATGTGGTACACCGATTTCAACACCTGCCACTATGCCTGGAATCAGGATCCGGCAAAACTCAACGATACGGAATATGTGCCGAAGGAGAAGGTGAAGGCGCGCAAGCTGGCGCGGACGGCGGAAACGGTCATGCGGTCCCTGGATCCTTCCCGGGAGGTTTTTCAGCATGCGGGAGGAAATTCCGGAAAAATCTTCACGTCGATGAACTATCAGTCGATGGGAACTCCGGTTCAGGAACAGGAGGACTGGCCGAAGCAGTGGGCGGAAAAACATACGCAGCCGCTGATGGTGGTGGAGTCGGGATTCCCGTTCTTTCCGCAGTTCAGTGATTTCGAGGGACGCGGACCCGGGTATACCTGGCTCGTCGCGGAAAACGCCGCCCGGTATTTCGGGGACCGGGTGTTCGCCCGGGAGAGTCGGCCGGTGCCGACGAATTTCCGCAGTGCGATGGGGTCGCCGTTCTTTCCGCAGAATCGAAATTTTCTGGATGTCTGCGCGATGCTGTACCGCCGGGTTGTGCCGGCGTGGAGGGCGTATGATATGTCGGCGCTCGGCGATTTTCCCGGTGGATATGACCTCATGGCGTTCCAGTCGTTCGGCGATTACAATCATCCGGCGCTCTGGAGAGGGGACGATCAGGTGAAACGGGCGGGGATCCGTCCGGACCGTCCCGCTCTGCACTACATCCTGTTCGACTACACACGCCCGGAGACAGCGATCTATCAGACGATTCGGGATGCCTTCCGTCCTTTGAAGGTGTTTCTCGGAGGAGAAACGGAGAATTTCACCAGCAAGGACCACGCCTTCTTTTCCGGGGAAAATTTCGAAAAAAGCATCGTGATCGTCAACGATAAGACAACTGCACAGAATCTCCGTTTCCGCTGGGAGTTTTCTGTCGGAGGAAAGACCGTATCTTCCGGAACGCCCGGGACGAAGATTGATGCGGGCGGAATTCTCAAACTCCCGATCCGTCTGACCGCTCCGGAGGTCGCGGAACGGTCGGACGGAGTCCTGAAGCTGGAGGTCTATCGCGACGGATTCGCGGAGTCCACCGATCAGCTGTCCATTCAGATTTTCCCGAAACACCGTCCGCCGGAGTTCCGGAATGTCTCCGCCGGATTGTATGATCCCGTCGGGAAAACCGCCGCAATGCTCCGGAAGGCCGGTTTTCCGTTCCGCGCGGTCTCTTCTCTGGAGGAGGCCCGCAAATGCCGTCTGCTGATCATCGGTCAGAATGCGCTCGGCAGCCATCTGCCGGAATTCCTGAAGCAGATCGAAGAACAGGGTGTGCTCCGGCGCGGATACAAGATTCTGATGTTTGAACAGAAGGCGTGCAATCTGGGCAATTTTGTATTTGAATCGCCCAGCAGCCGCACGGCATTCATCCGCCGTCCGGAAAGTCTGCTGGTCCGCGGGCTGCGGGATGAGGACTTCCGCAACTGGAGAGGGGAATCGGATACGGTTCCCGCGCAAGTTGTGTCCGATGAGAACTCTCCGCATTATCCGCGGTCAAAGTGGAAGTGCGGGAATGGCGGAATCGTGGCGGG
>DDJH01000267.1:9607-14517 GCA_002338895.1 Lentisphaeria bacterium UBA1829
GTCCGCAAGCCGACGTACGGCAATTTCTCGACGATCGTCGACTGCGGATTCAATCTGATGTTCGCCGCTCTGATGGAACTCAAAACCGGACACGGACAGGTCCTTTTCTGTCAGCTGGATGTCACCTCCCGCTATGGAATGGATCCCGCCGCAACCCTGCTGGTCGACAATATCCTCACGGAGATGGGAAAGCCCAATCTGCCGATTCCGAATCAGAGCGTCGCCTATCTCGGCGATCGCGGAAATGCCCGTCTCCTTCAGCGCATGGGGATGGAGTTCGACATCCTCAAAGGAACGTCTCCGTGGGAGCTCAACCGGAAACCGTATCAGGTGGTGATCCTCGGAAAGCTCTCTCTCTCCTCAAAGGGGAAAGAGGAGTTCCGGAAATTTTTTGCAAAGCGGAAGTCGTATGTTTATATCGCTCTTCCCGGAGCGCCTCTGGAGCTTCTGCCGGTCGATTTGAAGATCGGAAACCTCTCGCTTTTCCGGGCCTCGGCTCCGAAAAACGATCCGCTCTTTGCCGGGATCCCGGATGCCGATCTCTATTTCCGCGAGGCAAGGAGCCTGCCTGTCATCGACAATCCGCCGAAGTGGATGGTGACAACTTCTCCGGCGCTGTTCGGTCGTTATGATTTCTCCTACGGCGCCGTGATTGTCATGAATCTCTCGCCGGATCAGGTCGAAGAGAAATTCTGGCTCCGTGAAAAAATCAGCCGGGTCTGGAACACGATGTTTCATAATTTGAATATCGGGCTCGGAAAGGATTTCCGTCTTTTCACATTGCGGAAGACTCGTCACAATACCATAACCCCTCCCGTCGGAGAGATCGTGCCGGAAAAGGCCGGACTCAAGCTCGATCCGCAAAACCGCGGCTCCGTACGCGATTCCAAGGGGTTTCTTCCCGTCAGACTGGGGCTGCCATGGGAGGATCAGGGTTTTTCAACATTCAATCCCAATCATCTCTATCCCGCAAACGTGAAGCCGGCGCTGAAGGTCATGTATGACGGAGCGGCATGGTATCGGATCCCCGTGACCATTCCGAAAAGCTGGAAGAATTTTGCCATCCGTTTCAAATGCTCCGCAATCGATGATGCCGATGTCACGTTTTTCAACGGGGTGAAGATCGGAGAAACAAAACTTTCCAAGCTCTCTTATCAGCTTCCGCGTTCGTACAGGATCCCTGCAGAACTTGTGAAGTTCGGAGAGGAAAACTCGATCGTCATCCGTGTGTATGACCGCTGGGGAAAAGGCGGTGTCACCGGCTCGCTTTCCATCGTGGCGGAAGATCCGGAAGCAGAAAATGCCTGGTCCCCGTATCTTGAGAATCTGAATTTTTATGATGTGGATGCGTTTCACAACTGGTAGAGGTTGGGTTTCGTGCTCCGCACGACCAGCGTTTCGGCGCTGGACCCCGACAAGGGCACTCTGCCCTTGACCCGGAAAAATGCAGAACCATTTTTCCGTATTGGAGCGGGAGGTTTTCTCTCGCTCTTTTTTTGTTTTTTTTGGGGGAGGGGGATTGACAAGTTCGGTGCTGGTGGTATATTAATGTTTGTTGTTCAATAATAATGAACGGAGATGTTTTATGATGAATAAACCGGCGATCCAATCGGTTGCGAATGCGTTTGCCGTTCTGGAGTATGTTCTCGGGTGCTCCATGATTTCCGAAGGGACAGGGCTAGCGGATATTGCCCGGAAGTTCGGTATGCAGAAGACGACCGCGCGGAATATGATGCAGACTTTGGAGTGCTGTGGTTATATTCGTCGGACCGGCCGTGGCGTTTATGCTCCGGGAGAGAAGTGTGCGATGCTCTCCAAGGCCGGCTGTTTCGCCGGGCAGATCCGGGAAAGTTCGATCGGGCTTCTGAAAGAGGCGGCGGAAAAGACGGAAGAATCGTTTATTCTGACGACGCTGTTTAATGGCCAGCGTCTGATCGTCGGTTCCGTTTCCGGCAATTCGGTGATTTCCGTGAATCCGGAAGCGATCGAGCGGGAACAGAAACATAATTATGCCCGAGTGACCACCCGGGTGCTTCTCGCATACAGCTCTCCGGAAGAACGGGAATCGTTTCTTGCCTGGAACGGGCTTCCGGAGGAACGGCTCTGGCCGGAGGTTCACGCTTCCCGGGAAATCCTGATGAACGAACTGGAACGGATTCGCGAAAAAGGAATCTGCGAAGCGTTCAATGCCGGAATCTATTATGCGCTTGCCATCCCCGTGTTTGATGCGGGCGATCAGTTCCTCGGGGCTCTCGGCGCGTACTCCCCCTCCTTCCGCACCGATGCGGAAAAACGGACCATTCTGCTCGAAACTCTGCGGGAAACCGCGGAATCCATACGAACAAAACTGATAAAAAGGGATTGAAAATGAACGAGTATGCTCAGAATCTGTGTCAAAGGCTTGTCAAAGAGGATGCGGAAGTGGAATTCCGCATCAAAACGGGAACGGAAATGTATCGGAAGGGGTTTGGACGCATCGAACTGCAATACGCGGACGGTTCCCCCGTTGAAAACGCATCTTTGAAGTTCAAACAGATCTCCCATGAGTATCTTTTCGGATGCAACGCCTTCATGTTCAACCAGTTCCCGGAAGAGGAACAGAATCGGAAATATGAGGAGGTCTTTGCCAATCTCTTCAACGAGGCGGTGGTTCCGTTCTACTGGTCGGATTTTGAACTTGAGGACGGCAACCCCCGTTTTGCTTCCGGAAGTACTCCGGTCTACCGCCGTCCGCCAACAGACGAGGTGGTGAATTTCTGCAAACGCCACGGCATCACTCCGAAAGGACATCCCCTCTGCTGGCATCTTTTCGTTCCGGAATGGGCACCGAAAAAGAAATCGGAGATGATAAAACGTCTTGGCCGCCGCATCCGCGAGATCGCGGAACATTACGGCGACGACATCCAGATCTGGGATACCGTCAACGAAGCGCAGTCCCGCAATCCCGTCCGGAGAGGCTTCGACAACCCCGCGTTTCCGGACAATCACGTGGAAGAAATCTTCCGGATCGCCGACCGCTATCTCCCGTTCGCCACGCTCCTCTATAACGACGACAACAAATGGTTCCAGTACAACGGTGATTACACTCCGGTCTACCTCCTGGTGAAATCCCTTCAGGAACACGGCTGCCGCGTCGGCGGACTCGGACTCCAGTTCCACATGTTTTCCCGCCTTCTGGAGCAGGCCGATCTGTTCCTGAATCCCCGGCAGATTCTCAAATGTCTGGATCAGTACGGCAAACTGAACATTCCTGTGAACTTTTCCGAAGTCAGCGTCATCAGCAGCCGTGACCTCGGCGATGGAGACGCATTCCAGGAACTGGTCACGGAAAAACTCTACCGCCTCTGGTTCAGTCACCCCGCGACGAATGCCATCGTCTGGTGGAACCTTGTGGACGGCACCGCCGCCTATGCTCCGCTCGGCAGCGAACAGGGCGAAAATTCGCTCCGTGCCGGACTGGATCNNCGTGCCGGACTGGTGAACTACGACTTCACTCCCAAACCCGCCTACCGGATCCTCGAACAGCTGATCAAACACGAATGGCATACGGAAACCACTCTGGACTACCATCGCCCGGCGGAAAACATGTTCCACGGCTTCTACGGCGACTACGAAACCACCATCCAGACCGACAAAGGCACATTCACCCGAACCATATCCCTGAGCAAGGACAGCGACAACATGATCCGAATCACCCTCTAAATCTCCCCTTGAAGCAGTCGGAATCAAAAATTCCGACTGCCGGGTGCAGGGCTCTGAGAGTCCTGCCGAGGGTGTTGGGGCGAGGAGCCCCAACTTCTCCCCACCTTCCACCAAATCCAATCAACCAACCAATCAACCAATCAGACAACCATTTGATTTCCAACACCTTTCATCCATCCACACCGCATTGAAACTTCTTCCGGAAAAGAGAAGGCGAAATCCCCTTGACGCGCTTGAACATCCTGCTCAAATGAAATTCGCTGGAAAACCCGCATAAATCCGCCGCNNTCTCCGCAGAATCAAATATTCCGAAAACGACCGCCCCAGCAACTTCCGAACCAGCACACTGGTATGCGATTCGGAGAGATTCAAATGCCTTGCCAGATCGGGCAGACCGATGGAACGCTTCAAATTCTGCTCAATATATTCCGTGATCCGCAACTTTCGAAGATCATACGAATCATTGACAATATTCGCCGCCCGAAGATACGAAATCANNCAACGTTTGCTCCTTCTCCTTTTCAAGAACAGGCAGCGCTTCATAGATTGAAACAAACTCCTTTGGAAGTCCTTCCGGCAAAACGGCTTCTGAATTTCTAAAACACCCGGCGTACAACATTCCGTAATGAAGAGACGCCGTCCGGAGNNCCAGCAGGACGAAAGAAACGGAGACTCCTCCTGCATACAGCGACGGTTCATCGCGAAACGGCAGTGCTCAATACATTTCTGCGAAAAACCGCACCTGCACACCTCATTCTTCTTGTGCGATGCACGATCCGGCGAAAACACCATCCTCCGCTGTTTGAAATTGAAAATCCCGTCATTGTCAATAATCGTGATCTTCATTCCGATCAGTTTTTCCAGACTCTGAAGACTCTGCTCGGGCAGCGCAAAGGGATCCATAAAAATACTCCATCCATAACGTTTAAAACGATTTATCGAATCAATATATATGAAAACCCAATCAAATGCCATTCCAAAACGCAAAAAAAGCTCTAAATTAATCCCTGAAACAGGAATCGGAGAACCAAGCGGGTATTCAAGAGGGAACAAAAGGAGAGCACTATGCGGGAAGAAACAACACAAGTTCTTGACTCATCGAGCTATATGACATTAATGGTGCCGTTTCTGCGCCGTCTTCCGGATCTTCTCCGGCAGTCGGGGGGAAAACGGTGGTACGGCACCGGCGAGAGCGCACATTGGCCGGT
>DDJH01000267.1:14542-23441 GCA_002338895.1 Lentisphaeria bacterium UBA1829
AGATCTGGAAAACTACGCGCCCCGGATTCCGCGGGAGGAGATTTTGGAAATTGCGCTGGATCTGTTCCGGTATGCAATGCGGACCCACCGGACCGGAGACTGGAAAGCAACCGATGGGAAATCGTGGGGACATCACTGGATCAGCGTGCTCGGAGCGGAACGGATGGCCCATGGAGTCAACGCCCTCGAACCCTATCTGACGGAAGAGGACCGGGAGCGGTACCGGAGATTTCGCATTTCGGAATCGGACTGGCTCCTGGATGAGTACCCGGTTGTTGCGGGAATGGAGGGGCGCTCGGGAAAAAACAGACCGGAATCCAATCTGTGGAACGGCGGCTTCCTTCTCCGGACGGCGATGGATTATCCGGAGCTGCCGAGGCGGGAGGAGTATCTGGAAAAAGCGACGAGCTTTCTGCTGAACGGAATCTCGCATCCGTCGGATGTCGCATCGGAGCAGATGTTCCGCGGACGGCCGCTGCGCGAATGGAGCTGCGGATTCAATTTCACGCCGAACTATTCTCTGGATCATCACGGGTATCTGAATGTGGGCTACATGGTGATCTCCCTTTCCAACGTGGCGATGCTCCACTTCAACTTCCGAGAGCGTGGTCAGAGCGCTCCGCCGGAGTTGTATCATCATGCGGAAGAGCTCTGGAAGGTGGTTAAGCATTTCCTGTTCCCGGACGGCCGTCTTCTCCGGATCGGGGGCGACACGCGGGCACGCTACACCTACTGCCAGTGCTACGCCGTTCCGATGTGGCTCCTGGCCGTGGACCGGTTCGCCGATCGGGACGCCGCCCGTTTCGAGAAAAACTGGCTGGACATCGTCCGCTCCGAAATGGAGTACAGCGGAGATGGCGGATGCTATACGAAACGTCTGGCAAATCTCCGGAAGACCAGCTATTATTACTTCTGCCGTCTGGAATCGGATCATCTTCTTTCGCTCTCCTTCGGGGCACGCTGGCGGAAGGAGTTTCCGCTCGCAGCGCCGTCGGATCCCGCTCCGCCGCAGCCGGCGCAGTGGGAAGACGATTTCCACGACGCCGCTCTGGTCCGGACATCGGAGAGTGTCCGTTCCTGGGTCCGGGCCGGAGGACAGGGCGCGACAGGTCTCTGCATCCCCTTGAATTCCAGCGATATGGCGGAATGGCAGGGCAATCTCAACGGCTGTGTGACCGGCAACCGGATCGTCGAAGAAAACAGCACGGGCGAACAGAAAACCTTCCCCGGAGGTTTCCTCTATTCCGGAAAAAGCGATCTGGTCGAAACCCTTCCGCTGGGGGAGGGGGAGGAGGCGTATGCCATTGCCGGACATCAGACCGCCGCGGCGGCGCTTCCGGATGGAAAAACGTTGCTGGTCGCCGGACGGTGCGTCATGAAAAAAGAGGCAACCGTGAACGGTGTTTTGAGTTTGAATCTGGAAATCCCGAACGATGTGTTCAATGGCTTCCGGCGCCGGATCCGCGCGGCGGGATTCGACAAGTGGTTCGAAATGCCGGAGGAAAAAACAAGGGAAATTCTGGATACGGGGACGGATGTGATTTGCGTGGATGAGAAGGTCGGAGTGCGTCTGCTGTACGGAGGGAAGAGCCTGAAGATCGTCCGGGCGGGCGACCGCAATATCCTGCTGGTGAAACCGAGTCCGCCGGATCTGGTGTCGCTGTATGCGGAAGTGATAGCGGTGGATGCGGATTTCCAGTCGCGCCGCCGGATGCCGGGCGAAATCCTTTTCGATACGGTCTGCGCGATATCCGCGGGAAGTTCGCTGGAGGAGATGACTCTTCGTTCTGCCCGCGCCGTCGGAAACGGTCTCACCCGGACGGCGGAAGTGACCGGAGCCGATGGAAAAACGTACCAGTGGACAATCTCCTACCGGGAGGACGGCGGAATCCCGGAGACCGCTCTTTCCCGGGATGGCGTTCCGCTCCGATGAGCGGACGTCCTCCTGACGGAGGAAACGATCTCCGGCTCCCGGAGCTCCGGGCCGGAGAAAAAAGATTGGACAATATTACGATTCCAGAACACTTTTTTCCATTTTCTCCCGATTGTCCAAGCGAATTTCCGGAAAGCGTGTATAATATCCGGAAAGAACCAACAGGGAGTATGGACAATGCATCTGAAAAATGTAACACTGGAACTCAGCTCCAAACCGTTTACGGACGAGTCGGAAGCAACCATGGTTTCCGTCTGCCGGAAAATGTTCACACAATGGCTGGATCTGATCCGGTCCGCCGATCAGGTTTCCGTAATGCTCTGGATCGCGGATGGAAGCGAGATCTTTGAATACACCGGAGATCTGAATCAGCGCTTTGAATGGGCGTACTGGTGCGGCTGCGCCAACCACTGCCCCCAGCCGGAACACCCGACGGAACGGATGAAACGCAATACGCACGTCTATCCGGTCAAATACCGGGCCGATGCCGCGCCGCGTCCCTATTCCTGGCTGAAACGCCTGATCGAAGTCCTCCGCGAAACCGGAACGGAAATCACCGGAAAAGTTGTCCGGATCGGCGCAACGTATGACAACGGGCCCGAATTCGCCATCTCCCCGTTCAAATATAAAAAACATCGTGAGATTGCACAGGCGCATACGATCTATCCGAACAGTTTTGTCACCTGCACCGCCCGTCTCCATGCGGATCCGCAGCCTTATGCGGCGTTCCCGGACGGAATTCCGGAAGGAACCTCGGTCGGAACTTTCCTCGGCCGTCAATTCCGCGTGTTCGCAAAGGATCTCGGGTTCGATTATCTCTGGCTCTCCAACGGGATGGGTTTCGGAACGGAGACATGGGGCATCACGGGGATGCTGTTCGACAAACACGCCTTCCATCCGGAAAAGGCAAAGGAAGCCGCCGATCAGATGCTGGATTTCTGGAAGGATTTCTACGAGGCGTATCCGGAATGCGTGATCGAAACAAGAGGGAGCAATTTCTCGGCCGGCGTGGAGATCGCAACCGATGCCTGTCCGCTCCGGGAGTTGTATTACGACCGGAAAATTGCTCCGCCGGTGAACTCGCCGTGGGCCGCGCTGAATTTCAATACGGGGCTGGAGATCGTCGCGTGGATGTCGCACGTCGCCGTGCTGCCGGACGACCGCTTCCCGTTCCGCTTCTATACGCATGATCCCTGGTTCATGAACAGTCCGTGGCTGGATCGATACGGCCGGGCCGGGTGGGACCTCTTCCTGCCGCTGAGCATCAGCCGGATTACGGAAAACGGAACAATCCAGATGGCAAACAGCATCTCCCTGCTTTCGGTGGACGACACCTGGGGACGTCTGCCGGATCAGGTGCCCCGCGAAGTCACTCCGCTGTTCTATGACGCTTTCGACAACGGTCCGGACAGGTCCGGGCCGCTGCTCTGGGTCTACCCGTTCGATGAATATACCGAACTTGTCCGCGGAAACGATCCGCACCCCGATGCGGTCTTTCTGGAGGACATGTTCATCGGCGAATGCGTCCAGGAGGGACTTCCGCTGAATACCGTCATCAGCAGTAAAATTTTCCGCTCGCTGGCCGAGAAGGGAAAACTGCCGCAGGAGGTCTCCATCCTCGTTGTCCCAGTCTCCGCGGCGGAAGGAAAAACGCTCGACCTGCTCGAAGAGTTCCTCGACAAGGGAGGAAAAGTCCTGTTCTACGGCGCTCTTCAGAGAGCATCGGAGCCGTTCCGGAAATGGATCGGTTTGAAAGTCGGAACACCGCTGAACGGCGATGCGGAAATCCAGGTCTGTCTGAAGGAGGATTCGGTTTCCTCCGCCGCGTTCACTGCGACAGCCCATCTCCTCCCCCAGTACGCCTGCGGAGGCCTCGTGGAAGAGCTCGGAGAGGCTGCGGAGTCCGAAGTGCGCGCCTGGGCGTTCGTGAACGGAGAACGCCGCGTGGCGGCTCTGGTACGGAAAAGAAAAAACGGCGGAGAAATCGGATTAGTCCGGGCGATCCTTCCCGCCGCCGCCACGGTCAGCTCCTTCCGCGGTTTTGATTACGGAAACTGGGATGAGATCTATCCGACTCCCCGGCTGATGCGGTATCTGCTGACAGAATTCGGGTGGAAGATCGCCTGCCGGATGTTCGAAAGGAAATCTCTGCCGGTCCGCAGCTGCATCTCGCGGCACGACAACTCCTTCTTCTTCTCGGTCTACGCTCCGGACACCTCCGTGGAGATGCACGTGAATACACCGTTCGGCGCTCCGCTGCTCGACGAAGTGGAAACATGGATCAATGAAAAGGGCGACGCCGTCTGGCATCCCGGAAAATGCTGGCATAAGGAGTGTCGCTGTTTTGTCAAACAGTCGTCCTCGTCCGTGATTTCGAGCAAGATTCTTTTCCAGGCGTATCCCTGCTACTCCGAAGTCGGCCGCCGCTGCTACACCGGATTCCGCGACGCGGAGGTGCGGTTCTTCCTGCCGGAATCGGTCCGCGGCAAGCTGGAGGTCGTCAATCTTCCCGCCCCGATGGAGTGGAGACTGTTCGAAACACAGCCTCTGGAATTCGAATGGGAGGAGACTCCGCAGGGAAAATGCGCACTCCTCAGACATATCAACGGAACTCTTTACTTCTCCATGGTGAATGAATGAAAATCGAACGCAGAAAACCCCTGACCGCCAATGTCGGAATCCTTTCCGTCGGACTCGACACATACTGGGAGCAGTTCCCTGGTCTTCTCGACGAGATGACGCGCAAGACCGCCGTGCTGATCGGAAAAGTCGAACACCACAGCGTGACCGTGACCGATTTCGGAATGGTCGACAACGCCCGGAAAGCCTACGAGATCCTCCCGAAACTGAAGGCCGCCGATCTCGATCTCCTGTTCATTGACATGGTGACCTATGCGACAAGTTCCACATTCGGAGCCGTGATCCGGGAGATGAACTGTCCGGTTGTCCTTGTCGCGCTCCAGCCGCTCCAGGCGATGGACTATACGCACGGAACCACCTTCATGCAGCTCTGCAACGACGATCTCTGTTCCGTCCCCGAATTCACCGGCGTGGCGGTCCGCATGGGAAAACCGGTCGATGACGTGATCATCGGCATGCTGGAAGGCGACGAAAAAGCCGATTCCGCCATCGCCGAATGGTGCCGGATCGCCCATGTCCGCCACGATCTGCGCAAAGCCCGGCTCGGACACATGGGGCATGTCCTGGAGGCCATGCTCGACATGCAGACCGATCCCACCGCACTGACCGCCTCCTTCGGCTGTCACATCGTCCAGTGCGAACCCGACGAGATCATGGAGCAGTTCGCTCCCCTCTCCGCCGACGATCCCGCCGTGCTGGAAATGTCAAAACGGATACTCGATTTCTTCGATACCCCCGACCCCGTCTCCGATCCCGTCACCACCAAACTGACCGATGCCGATCTCCTGACCGCATCGCGCGCCGCCGTGGCCCTGGAACGCTTCATCGCCCGGAAACATCTGGACGGATTTGCCTATTACTACGAGGCGGCGCCCGGATCGGAAATGCGGAAACTGGTGACCAACTTCATCGTCGGCAACTCCCTGCTGACCGGCGCCGGATTCCCGATGTGCGGCGAATTCGACATCAAAACCTGCATCGCCATGCTGATTATGGACCGCCTGGAAATCGGCGGAAGTTTCGCCGAATTCCATCCGATCGACTTCGAACGCGATACCGTTCTCGTCGGCCATGACGGACCGCATCACTTGAACATCGCCGACCGCAAGCCCGTGCTCCGCAGTCTGAAAAAGTACCACGGAAAACCGGGCAGCGGCGCCGGAGTCGAATTCAATATCAAAACCGGACCGATCACCATGCTGAGCATCAGCGTGAAAGCGGATGGAAAATTCAAATTCATCGTCGCGGAAGGCGAATCCGTCGCAGGACCGATTCCTCCGACCGGGAACACCAACACCCATGGCCGTTTCCGTCCGGATGTCCGCACGTTCCTGAAACGCTGGTGCATGGAGGGGCCGACTCATCATTTCGCGCTCGGAGTCGGACATCATGCGGCAACGATTGCTAAAATCGCAAAAACCTTCGGCGTCGAGTGCGCCGTTGTGACGGAAGAATAAGATTCCCGTCGAAAAAATGCTCCGTGCGTTTTTCCGATGATCCGGAAACGCGCGCGGAGAAAATCTTATTCCCCTGCGGACTCCGCCGGGGTGTTTTCCTCCTCGTGAACCGCAAGGAGGGTCTGCCGATACAGTTCGCGGAGCAGCTCGCTGTTTTCGCCGGAGATCGACTTGCGTTCCAGAAGAAGATCGAAGATCTCCGATTCCTCCATCTCCGCAACATCCTCCGGCGCAAACGTTTCCGCGGAAAGATGCTCCGGAAGCGCTGAACGGACGATCAGCGGATGATTTTTCATGCGTCCCCGGAAGAGCGCATCCAGACGGTTCATCAGTTCGGTTCCGCTCAGATCTTCGACCGTGACTTCACAGAGAATTTCCCGTTCCGCTTCCGCAATCTCCCGCAGAGTCCCTTCCAGCGTCTCCCAGTTTCCGCGGAGACGGCGGATGTCCGCAAATGCCGGAACCGGAACAAGAGTGATCGCCGGCTGCCTCCCGGTGAACTCCACTTCGCAGACGGTCCGGGGAGCCGTGTCGGAAAACGACATCTTCAACGGCGAGCCGGAATAGCGGATCGTCTCCCGTCCGATTTTCTGCGGCTGATGAATGTGCCCCAGCGCATAGTAGTCGGGCGACTCCGGAAGAAGCGAGGCGTCAAACGCTCCGATTCCTCCGATGTATTCCCGCATCCCGTCTCCGGAAACGGTTCTCCCGCCGGCTAAAAACAGATGGCCGGTGAGGACAACCGGAATCTCCCGTCCCGCGCGGAGCTCCTCCGCTCCGGCCGCGACAGCCCGGTAATGTTCCCGCATTCCCGCCGCCAGTTTTTTCTCCCGTTCCGCAGTCGCTTCCCCGAAGGAGAGCGTCGTCAGATCGCCGTCGCGCAGATACGGGACGGCTCCGACGATCAGTTCCGGATCCCCGTTCCGGTCCCGGAGAACCACAAGCTCCTGTTCCGGTTTCGCCGCCCCACCGAAAATCTCGATCGGAAACGCCGCTTTCAGCAGTTCCCGCGGCGCATTCAGAAACGACGGCGAATCGTGATTCCCTCCGGTCAGCACCGCCAGCCGGCACGGCGTGCTCTGAAGCTCCAGAAGAAAATCGCAGTACAGACGCATCGCCGCATTGGACGGCGCGGAGGAATCAAAAAGATCTCCCGCCACAATCAGCGCGTCAATTCGGCGCTCCCGGATGGTTTCCAGAAGCCAGTTGAGAAACTGTTCGAATTCCGTTTCCCGTCTGCGGCTGTGAAACTGGTGGCCGAGATGCCAGTCGGAGGTATGGAGAATCTTCATGATCCGCAAGCCACTCTTTCGGAAGAATTTATGAATGTTTCCGGCGTTCCGCGAAGGCGGCGTTCAACGCTTTGCGCATGACTTCGACCGGTGCTTTTTTCCGCGTCCAGATCTCCAGCGAACGGGCTCCTTGATGCAGAAGCATGGCAAGACCGTTGGCAAACGGAATTCCACGGCGGGCGCAGGCACGGGAAAGAGCGGTCTCTTTGTAAATGGTGTCGTAAACGCGGATGGAGTCCGGAAGGAGGTCCGGATCAATCGGGGAGGGGGCGTCGGGCTGAAGACCCAGACTGGTGCACTGAATTGCAACATCGGAGTGTTTCAGAAAATCGGCGATTGCCGCAGAATCGTCGATCGGACAGAGTTCGCCCTCCGTTCCGTAGGCGGCCCGGACCTTCTCCGCCAGATCCTCCGCCTTCGAGAGTGTCCGGTTGATCAGAAACAATCGTCCGACTTTCCGGGAGGCAAAATAGGCCGCGGCAGCATGTGCGGCGCCTCCGCAGCCGATCAGCGTGATCGAGGCGTTCTCCGGTTCGAACGAGAAGGCTTCACGGAGAGCCTGCGCCAGACCGTATCCGTCGGTTGTGTCGCCGTAGAGACGTCCGCTTTCGACGGTCACCGTGTTGACGCTTCCTGCCACCTCCGCCTCCCGGGAGATCTCGTCCAGAAACGGGATGATCGCATTTTTGTGGGGAACCGTGATATTGAAACCGGCCAGTCCGCGCCGCGCCTGTTCGGTAAACTCCCGCAGCTGCTCCTGTTTCACATGCACGGCGAAATATTCGGCATCCAGACCGAGCGCCTGAATCCCCGCATTCTGCATCGCCGGAGAGAGGGAATGGGCAATCGGATCGCCGATTACGGCAAATTTTATCATGTTTTTTCCTTTGTTCGGATTGTTTCAATGCGTTTTTCGTGTATATTTCTCCTATTAAAATAGGTGCGATTTATGAAAAGTCAATTGGAAAAGGAGCTTGCGCTGGTCCGCGGGCTCGTGGAAGAATTTCTGGAGGACGATCCGTTCCCGGAGACTGTGCGTCCTCCTGCGCTCCGGGAGGCGGTGCGGCTGTATCCGCTCCGGGGGGGAAAACGTCTCAGACCCGCGCTGACCCTCTGGAGCTGCGGCGCGGTCGGAGGAGATCCGGTCCGGGCATTGAACGCGGCGGCGGCCGTCGAAATCTACCACAACTGGACTCTCGTCCATGACGATATCATCGACTGCGATGAACTGCGGCGCGGAAAACCGACCTGTCATGTCGAACTGCGGAAAGTCGGAACCGAACAGTTTCAGCTGAATGCGGACCGCGCCCGGAAATATGGAGAGGATTTTGCCATTCTCGCCGGCGACCTGCAGCAGAGCTGGGCGATGGATGTGCTGCTCCGGTCGACCGACCGGGGCGTTTCTCCGGAGACGACGCTGGCCATGGCCCGCCGGATGGAATCGTTTCTCGGACGGGAACTGATTTCCGGAGAGGCGCTCGATGTGGAATTCGAATACCGGAGCGCAAGGCCCTCCCGTTCGGAACTCGCGGAGATGATCCGGGGGAAAACAAGCGCGCTTCTTGCATCCAGACTTT
>DDJH01000266.1 GCA_002338895.1 Lentisphaeria bacterium UBA1829
GAGAGGAAGCGAAGGTCTGCACGGGAGAAAAGCGGAAGATTCTCCCGGAAACGGGAAGCCCACCGATTGAAAAAAGAGACAAGAGGACAAGAAATCTCCCCTCTTTTTTTTCTTTCCGTT
The DNA here is from genome assembly GCA_002338895.1 of Lentisphaeria bacterium UBA1829. Lineage (GTDB taxonomy): Bacteria > Verrucomicrobiota > Lentisphaeria > Victivallales > UBA1829 > UBA1829. The sequence continues at coordinate 121 of DDJH01000266.1, forward strand.
TGAATTTTGAACGATTCCGGCAAATAGTATCCTCATATCCGGTAAAATTTGAAAAGGAGATTGGATATGAAAATTTCGCAGAAGAATCTCGCCGCCCAGCTTTTCACCTGCCATGAGTACACGAAGACACCGAAGGACATTGCCGAGACTCTGAAAAAAGTCAAGAAGATCGGTTATGACGCGGTCCAGATTTCCGCCCTGGGTCCGATTGACCCGAAGGAACTGGCAAAGATGCTTGACGGGGAAGGCCTTGTCTGCTGTGCCTCGCACGACGGAGGGGAAGAGCTCTTCACGAAGACCGATGCGCTCATTGAGAAACTCCATGCGGTGAAATGTCCGTATGTCGCGTATCCGTGGCCGCACAACCGTCCGGATACGGAAGAGGGATGGGTCGCTCTGGCGAAGCGTCTGGACACGCTGGGAGCGAAACTGCGCGAAGAGGGAATCACGCTCTGCTATCACAATCACAATATCGAGTTTGCGAAATACAACGGCAGAACCGCGCTGGACATCATCTATTCGGCCTCGTGCGCGGACAATCTGAAAGGGGAACCGGATACGCACTGGGTTCAGCTTGGCGGAGGCAATCCGGTCTCCTGGTGCCGGAAACTTGCGGGCCGTCTGCCGCTGCTGCACATGAAGGACACCGCCTACATCGGCGACAAACCGATGATGACCGAAATCGGAAACGGGAATCTTGAGTGGAAGGAGATTGTCAAGGCGGCGGATGAGTCCGGCTGTCTGTGGTACATTGTCGAGCAGGATGTCTGCCCGTCCAGCCCGTTTGACTCGCTGAAGATCAGTTACGAGTACATCAAATCGGAGCTGTTCTAATGTATTTCACCGGTTTTGCCGACGAGGCGTCCCCCTCTCTTGACCGTCAGATTCAGGCGACGAAGGAACTCGGCTGGAGCAACATCGAAGCCCGTTCCCTGTTCGGGAAGAATCTGGGCACCATCTCGGACGCGGAATTTGAGCTCCTTCAGCAGAAACTTTCCGAAGCGGGCGTTTCCATCAACTGCTACGGAAGCGCGGTTGCGAACTGGGCCAATCCGATCACCGAATCGCCGGAGAAGTCCTATGCGGAACTCCGGACCGCCCTGCCCCGGATGCAGAAACTCGGAACCGGGATGATCCGGATCATGAGTTTCGCGGTTCCTCAGGAACTCAAAGCGAGAGCATGGGATTTCGAGGAGGAGGTTGTCAAACGTCTTCAGGTCATCGTCCGGATGGCGGAAGACGCCGGAGTGGTCTGCGTGCACGAAAACTGCATGAACTGGGGCGGACTTTCGTATGAGCACACGTTGCGTCTGTGCGACCGTCTTGGCTCGTCTCCGTCCTTCCGGCTGGTCTTCGACACCGGAAACCCCGTCTTCAACGACGATTACAGCAAGACCCCGCTGAGAAAACAGAGCTCCTGGGAGTTTTACAGCAAGGTCCGCGACTTCGTGGTCTACATCCACATCAAGGACGGCAAGTTCCAGGAGGACGGCACCATGAAGTACACCTTCGGCGGCGAAGGCGACGGCGATGTCCGACGCATCCTCACCGACGCCTTCTCCCGCGGCTACGATGGCGGAATCTCCATCGAACCGCACATGAACAAGGTCTTCCACGATCCGGACGCCAACGTCAACGAACGTCTTTCCTACGAAAACTACGTCGAATACGGAAAGCGGATGATGGCTCTGGTGGACGATATCCGGAAAACCCTCTGATACAACGAATCAGAAATCCGTCGAAAAGAAAACCGTCCGGAACACTTTACAAGATGTTCCGGACGGTTTCTTTTTATTCCGTTTTTTTCTGCGGAGTCCCGATCAGGATGCGGTGGAGGACCGTCTCAAAGCGGCCTGCCGGCGGAGGAATCCGGCGCCGAAGCGTTCGAACGCCGCCTTTTCGAGGGCCTCGCGATGACGGGGATGCGCAATGCTGATCAGCAGAGCGGCCCGTTCCTGAAGAGTCTTTCCATACAGATTGACGATTCCGTATTCTGTCACCACATAGTGCACCAGATGACGCGGCGTGACGACCCCTGCGCCCTGCTTCAGGAACGGTGTGATTTTGCTTTCCCCTCTTCCCGTTTCGGATGCGATGGCGATAATGGCCTTTCCGCCCTTGGAGCGGGAGGCGCCGTAGATGAAGTCGAGCTGCCCGCCGACGCCCGAGTACATATACGGGCCGATGGAGTCGGCGCAGACCTGCCCGGTCAGATCGATCTCCAGCGCGGAGTTGATCGCGACGACATTGTCATTCTGCGCAATGATGAACGGATCGTTTGTATACCCGATATCCTTCATCAGCACGAGCGGATTGTTGTCGATGAAATCGTAAAAGCGCTGGGACCCCATCATAAAGCTGGTGACCAGTTTTCCGCGGTCGATCTGTTTGCGCACGCCGTTGATGATTCCCTCTTCGACGAGCGGGATCACATTATCGGCAAACATCTCGGTATGGATTCCGAGATCGGCATGATCCTTGAGGGCGGAAAGGATCGCATTCGGGATGGATCCGATCCCCATCTGCAGACACGCGCCGTTGTCGATCAGGGACGCGCAGTTGCGTCCGATGGCAATATCCAGCTCCGTCGGCGGCGGATTGATGATCTCCATCAGGGGGTGGTTGTCCATGACGGCGAAATCGATGCTGCTGTACGGGATCAGGGAATCTCCGAGGGTCCGCGGCGCCTTTTCGTCGACGACCGCGATCACGATCTTGGCCGTTTCGACGGCGGCGAGCGTGATGTCGACCGACACTCCGAGCGACACATATCCGTGTTCATCCGGAGTTGTCACCTTGATCAGCGCCACATCGCATCGGAAGGTTCCGGAACGGTAGAGCTGCTGGGTGTCGCTGAGTCCGACCGGCAGATAATCGCTGATTCCCTCCCGCATGCTCTGCCGGTTGTTTGCTCCGGCGAAGAATGCGTTCGGGATGAAGATTCCGGCGTAGCGCTCCTCGGTGTAGGGAGCCTTTCCGAATGTCATCAGCTGAATGATGCGGACATCTCTGAGTTCCCCTCTGTCGCCCCGGCGGCAGAGGGCCTCGACCAGGAGTTCGGGGGAGTTGGCGAATCCGCTCAGATAGAGGGAATCGCCGGACTGAATGACGCTGACCGCCTCATCGGGAGAAACGACCTTGGGAACCTTTCTCATGGCGCGATCAGAGACTCCGGAACCAGGCGGTGACGTTTTCGACCGCGGCGGGATTGTCTGCTGCAACCTCGTCGCGATAGAAGCCGACCACCTCTTTTTCCAGTTCTTCCGCACTCATTTTCTTTCCGGTCAGTTCCGAAACGATTTTGAGGAGATCGTGCTGCGAAAAATCGTAATTCTCCTTTTTCATAATTTCAGCGATTGCCTCCGGCGAGGCGGCTTTTCCGAGACTGTCGCGGAATTCATCATCGGCCATCAGTCTCATGCAGAATGCGCGTGCGCTTTCAACGGACATGCAACTCTCTCCCTTTCATAATCATAAAATTCGGTTTAAGAAGGTAAGATAAACGTATTCAGGGGAATTTCAAATTTTTTCCGGAATTTTCACCCAAAAAGTTTCCGGGCGATGTCGGTTGATGTGAAAATTCCGCTCTGTTTTCCATTTTTGTCGAGGACGGCGAACATGGCGGCGTCCGCGCCTTTGGTCCGTTTCAGGGCCTCGCCGATCGGCGTGGTGGCGGGGATTTCGAGAATCGGGAGCATGCATTCCGCCACAGTTCTTTCGTTCCAGACCTCTTCCCGAAGCGAGAAGATCGCATGATGGGAGGAAAAAACGCCGATCCACTTCCCCGCATTTTCGTCATAGACAGGGAATTTGGAAATCTTCTCCCGGAAACACTGCTCCATGGCGTTCTGAACGGAACAGCCGGATGCGATCTGCACCACTTTCGCCTTCTCCTTCATGATGCCGGCGATGGTGGCGGAATGGAATCCGATGGCGTTGTCGAGCAGCGACGCGGCCTCGGCGGGAATCTCTCCGCCGGTCTCGCTTTCCCGCAGGAACAGTTTCAGATCCTCGCGCATGAGAGCCGACCGGGCCTCTCCGGACTCGGATTTCCCGGCGATCTTCCGACTGAGAAACGCCGTGAACGAATCGAACAGACGCACCGGCACATAGAGCACGAAAAACGTTCCGTACAGGATCCAGACAAACAGGGAGCACCGTGCGCACGGCGCCTGACGGAACCAGCTTTTCGGAATGATTTCACAGATCAGCATCGACACGCTGAGCACGGCGGTCATTCCGAGCAGGCCTCCCGGCGAGGAGAGGTTGGCAGACTCCGCGAACCTCTTTGCCGACAGCGACGCGCAGACCACCGAAATATTGACCCCCAGCAGACACGTTGAAATCATCACTCCGGGCCGGTTGATGAAAAAGAGAATCATCTTCGCCGCCCGGCTTCCCTGTTCGCAGGCATGTTCGATTCTCGGCCGGCGGATGGAAATCATTCCGGTCTCGAGTCCTGCGAACATCCCCTGCATCAGGATGAAGAAGAGAAGCAGACAAAGACTGCTCAGCATATCACCGCCTCCTCCGGCGGATCCGCCGACGGCGCATCCTCCCGGAAGATCCGGGAGAACTCAAGTTTTGACGCCCGTTTTCCCTGTGTTTCGAGCACCCGGATCCGGAATCCGTCGCACTCCACCTCATCCCCTTTTGCGGGCAGCGCGCCGGAGAGCTCGCAGAAGACGCCGTTCAGCGTTGTCGATTCGAATTCCCGTTCCGGCTTCCACCCGGTATCCTCCATCACGAACGCCACCGGCGTCAGCCCTTCATAGAGCCAGACGTTCCGGCGGGACATCAGCGGTTCCGTCGGTGCGCTTTTTTCTCCGGCGATGGAGCACCCCGTCAACGCCGCATAGATTCCCGGTCTGGAAATCAGCCCCACGGTCGCCCCGTATTCATCGGTCACCAGAGCCGCGGAGATCTTTGCCGCATTCATGGTCCGCAGCGCCAGAATAATGGAGGTCTGTTCAGGAATGAACACGGCGGACCGGACGATTCCGCACGAGTTCCACTGTTCGCGTTTCTCCTTCGGAAGCGCGAAGAACTCCCGGCTGGAGAGCAGACACGCCGCGCTTTCGATCCGTTTGTTCCCGACCAGAAAATACATGTTCTTCATCTGGAAAATCAAATCCTGAACTTTCTGCGCGGAGAAATCCCTCCGGACGAATCCAAGCTCATGAATCGGCTGCATGATCTCCGCGACCTCCCGGATGCAGAAATCCAGCGACTCCTTCAGAAGCTCCCGTTCCGCCGGAGAGAATGCGCCGTTCCGGGTACACGTTTCGATATAGGAATCGAACTCCTCATGCGTCAGCGGCACCGATTTCTTCCGTCCGAGCGCATCGAGGATCCGGTTGCAGATCTGTTCCGCGCACCAGACCACCGGAAACAGCACACTCCGCATGAAACACACCGGAGCCGCCACGATTTTCGACCAGGGATCGCAGTACACATACGCCAGCGTCATCGGCGTGATTTCGCCGAAGAGAAGCAGAAGCAGGATTCCGCTGACGGCCGAAGCCACTGTTGCGGCCGCACCTTCCAGACCCGCATGGCGGATCACCGTGTCGTTCAGCATCGAAATGCAGCTGTTCACGAACATGTTCGACAGGATAATCGTCACCAGTGTCCGGTTGTAATTATCCAGCAGAAAATAGATCCGCCGTTTCGTCGGCGACGGATCGTCTTTGTACGCCATCACCTTGGCCCGGCCAAGAGAAAACAACGCCATTTCGCAGCTGGAAAAAAATCCCGATCCGCAAATCAGCACCACCAGCAGAACGATTTCCAGCGAAAGCAGTAAATAACCGTCCATACACGCCGTTTCCGGCAAAACTCCCAATCAATGAAACGAATCAAGACGAAACAATATATCATCCTTTTGCATTTTTTCAATCTTGCGGCCCGAAAAAAGCAGGAACGGGAGATGCCGCGTCTTCCCGGGAAGAGTCCCGGTCCGCGCGGCTCCCTCCGAAGAAACGCGTTCGTTCAAACGCGGGAACGGCATTCCGAAGGAGGCACTCACTCTCCCAGCGCAATGCTCATGGAGCCCTTGGATCCGTCCGGTTTCGTGTGGGAAACGAACAGACGGCCATCCTGGAACCGGAGAGTGTCGACACGGGTGATTCTGGCAACGCGGATCTTCTCCTTCTGCTCTCCGTTTTTCCAGATGGTGATCATGCGGAACGATTCACGTCCCGGGATGTTGCAGACCATCAGCCCGGCGAGCCAGTCGCCGTCCGCGCGGCAGAATTCCGGAAGCAGCTTGAAATACTCCTGTTCCCCGTCACGGAAGACGCCGGAAAATTCGCCGTCGGTCAGTTTGCGCTGCACTTTGTCCGGAGCGACAAACGGAAGATTTTTCATTCGTTCATACGCCGCCCGGTTTTCGGGAGAGGCGGTCAGCCATGCGATCCGGTCGGAGACCTTGCTCTGCGCCGTGAGAGCCCGTTCCATCGGCGCCATGGATCCCCCTTCATACGGAGAGGGTTTTGCGATCTCCTCCCGGTATTTCTTCTGCCATTCGATCTGCTGCCAAATCGCGGCGGGCCGTTCAGCTTCCGGCAGCGAAGCCAGGTACGAGCGGAAAACGCCGAACAGTTCGGCCTCCCGCAGCACCGCAGCCGTGATGGTGCAGAGGTTCATATCGGACTGCGTCTGCATTCTCTGCACGCCGAGGTCCGTCAGATATTCCGCGCCCTGGCGGGCGAGCTCCGTCTGAAACAGAGGCTCCGCCTCCGGCAGAACCTCCGGTTTTTTCTGTGTGACATGTCCGAGCAGAAATCCGATTCCGAGCAGAAGAACGCCGCCGACTCCGGCGACCGTGTACAAAATAGATGATTTCATCATTGCAGCTCCTTTGTCAAATGCTGATACAGCAGATCTTCTCCGGCCTCATTGGGATGGATGCCGTCGACGAACCAGCGTCCCTCGTCCGGCAGCAGTTTTGTCCCGTCGACGAACCGGACGTTCGAGCGGCATTCCGCCAGGGAACGCACCGCTTCCCGGAAATCCTGAAAAGCGTCACCGCGTCCGTTGACCGGTCCGCTTCCCGGCTGATGGATCGGGGAAATCAGCACAATATCTCTCCCCTTCACCGACTCGAGAATTCTCTCCATATCGGCCGTAAATTCCGGAATGGGACGCCGGGTGTTGAAATCGTTCACACCGAAGCAGAGGAAAAGAGTCTCCCACTCATACTTTGCCGCGAACTCCCCGAGGACTCCGAACGCGGTCATTCCCGCGACGCTGAGATTCCAGTAATCCGCCCCCCGCTCCCGGGCCAGACGATCCGCATACACCTGCGACGGCAGCGGCACCGTCATTCCCTGCATAATGGAATCTCCGAGAAACAGATATCGCTTTTCCGGTTTCGGAAGCGGTTCGATCCGGGCGCCGTCCGCGATCTCCAGCTCTCCGAAGAAACACTCCACCAGATGCGGCGGCAGAATTTCAAGACAATGGAACCTGCCATCGAGCCTCAGCTCCAGGCTCCCGTCCCTGACCGTCGCGGGAATCTCCGAACCGTCCAGAAAGACGCTGCATTCAAAAAACGGTCTTGCCGCGCGCCCGAACCGGATCGGAAGACGCAGAACCGGCGAATCGGTCCGAAGTACAATCCGAACGCCGCTCGGACACCTTGCCCGGATCTCCCGATGCTCCGAAAAATCCCGGCAGAATTTCATCATTTCCGGCGAGAGCCTCTGCNNGTCCGCACGCAGCCGCGCAGATATTCCATCGTCAGTCCAATTCGCATTCTCAAACTCCCCTTCTCCCCGGATTCCGGATTTCCATGTCCGCGCTCCAGTCTCTGAACGGCCGACGCTCCGCCGGCGAATCGGCGTTTTCCCCTGTTCAGGCGCGCAGATCCAGACGCATCATCTCCCGACCGGACTCCAGCTCCAGCACCTGCAGGACCCCACCGTCGAACCATCCGAACGAAGCGGGATTTCCCCCCTTCGGCAGAGAGATGGATCCCGGATTAAACGCAAAAAGTCCGTTCTCCAGCTTTTCCAGCTGCGGCAGATGGGTGTGACCATAGGCTAGAACGGTCCCTTTCCCGACCGGAGGCGGAACGGCGGGGTTCCAGTGATGGCCGTGCGTCAGGAAGAATTTCCATCCGTCGGCAAAGAGCGTGGAAAAATCGGCCATGATCGGGAACTCCAGCAGCATCTGATCCACTTCGC
>DDJH01000097.1:0-7719 GCA_002338895.1 Lentisphaeria bacterium UBA1829
ATGATGTGGAGCGCTGGCCGTAACCGGCAGAATCTGAAAAAATTTCATAGAGATAGACAGGAGAGAAGAGAATGCGAAAGATCACACTGGAATGTCCGACAGCGAATCTGGAGGAGTATCGGAGATTGGCGGAACTGGCGGCGGAGCTGGGGGCGACCCATCTTTCCGCATCGCAGATCGAGCCGAGCATGTGGCAGTGGAACGTGAACCGGTATGATCCCTATCCGAACTGGAGTCTTCATCGTCCGTCGCTGTTCAAGTATATTGTGCCGGAGGAGCTGAAGCCGTATCTGCCGTCGGAGTATGCGAAGCGGAATCTGGATGTCCTTGCGGCGCGGGTGGAGATTCTCCGGGAGTTCGGACTCAAAGCGGCGTTCACGGGAATGGAGCCGGCGTATCTGCCGGAGGCGGTGTACCGGGATCATCCGGCGTGGCGCGGACCGCGCTGCGATCAGGCGCGCCGGGCAAGAACCGAATATTATGCGCCGTGCGTGGACAATCCGGAGGTACGGAAACTGTATGTCAATACCGTGGCGGAGCTCTGCCGCGTTGCGCCGTTTGAGGAGTTCCAGCTGTTGACCAACGATTCGGGCGGAGGACTTTGCTGGAATGATCGTCTTTATCCGGGAACGAACGGGCCGTCGGCGTGTCGGCACATTCCGGTTGGCGAGCGGGTGGCGAACTTCCTTTCGATTTTTCAGGAGGGGGCGCGGATGGCCGGGTATGAGGCGGAGGTCAACGTGCGGGAGATTCTGGAACGCGATCTTCCGGCGGTGCTGCCGATGCTCCGTAAAGGACAGTCCGTCAACAACCGGACTCTTCAGCACAAGGTGTCCACGGAGATGATCGGCTTCCGGGATCCGTACAAGGAGTTCACCTCGCCGGTTGCGCGTCTCACCCGGATGGGGGCGATCGCCGAACAGATGCAGAATGCGCAGCATCTGCCGGATCACAATCTCGTGATCGGACTGCGCGGGATGGATGAATGCGACACGATCGCGTTTCTCCGGAAGTTCCTCGGGAAAATGCCGGAGGGGATCGCCGGACGCTATACGGCGCTTGGAGAGATGGCGGCGGATTTTGTCGGTTCGGAGCGGGCCGAAACGCTCGTTCAGGCGTGGGACCTGATCGAACGGGCCAACGCCCGGCTCGATCATCTCGAAAGCGGCGGACATCTTTTTGTCCTCGGGACTGTGCATCAGCGCTGGCTGATCCGTCCGTTTGTCGCATTCCCCGGCGAGCTTAAACCGGAAGAGAAAAACTATTACCGCGAATTCCAGTTCCAGGCGCAGACCGAGGCGGATGCCGACAACATGCTGGATCTGCAGGCGCACCGCTGGATCGGGGGCTATTCCGGACAGGTGCTCCTGGAGAAATCCATCAACGGTGCGCGGCGCTGTCTGAACCGTGCAATTGAGCTGTTCACGGAACTGTCGGAATCGGCCGGGAAAGAGGAGGCGCACCGCTATCTGAAAGGGCAGCTTCTGAAGCTCAAGCTCTATCGCTGCATCATCTGCAATGCGAACAATGTCTGCAGATTTCAGACCATTCTCGACCGCACCGACTACTCCACGCCGCCGATGGACCGGACTCCGGTGATCGCCGAACAGGGCGATATCCGTCTGTTCAGGATCAACGAGATTCTCCGGGAGGAGATTGACAACACGCTGGAAATCCTCTCGCTTCTGGAGCAGGCGGAACAGCCGATTCTCCAGACGGCTCCTTCCCGGGATTTTGAGTGCGTGATGGTCTACGGCCCCGATATTGCCGACCTTCTGAGGAAGAAAATCACCATTATGGAAAACCATCGGCGCGATTTCACCCGTCTCTATAAAAGTTACAACCGGTGAGCCGGAACCGCATTCATGGAAGGCTGAAAATGAAACAGATTTTTACTCTGATTGAACTTCTTGTAACGATCGCCGTGATCGCAATTCTTGCCTCTCTTCTTCTTCCCGCGCTGAACAGCGCACGGGCGAAGGCGCATCAGATCAGCTGCGTGAACAATCTGAAGCAGCTGGGATTCGCCGCGATCAACTACGCCTCGGATTCCGAGGATTACTTTGTTCCCGCGTATTCCGAGTGGTCCGGGTATTTCTGGGAGAATCTTGTCCGGCTGAAGCATCTTTCCCCGGCAAAGGATTACGACGGAGTTGCCAGGAATCAGAGACTTCTTCCAATTCCATCCCTGAGTTGTCCGTCGGAACCGCATTCCGAGGCGGACGGCGGAAGCGGGACAAGCCGTCTGAAGGCCTGCGACTACGGACAGAATTATTTCATGAGCTATCAGCTTCTCGAGGATCCGAATTATGATATTTTCGTGAAACTGACGGAATTCAAACATGCCTCCCGAGTATTCATGTACGGCGACCGGAGCTGGGCGCTTTCCTATACGATCTCCCCCTGGACCGATGCGGCGACCAACCGGAAAATGACAAGGCACAACAACGGGATCAATCTGGTCTATGTGGACGGACACGCCGGATGGCGTTCGCGCCGCCTGTATCCGGATGACAGCAATCCCCTCTCTCCCTCCGCATGGCGCTGGATCCACTGGGGATACAAAACCGCACAGATATACTGGTTTTCCATAAGCAAATGGCAGAACTGATTAAAAAAGGAGCGATTCGACGATGAAATTCCTGCATCGGAACAGAACAATATCTGAAAGGAAAGGGAGGGTGCTCCGCATCTGTTTTTCCCTGATAGAACTTCTTGTAACGATCGCCGTGATCGCAATTCTTGCCTCTCTTCTCCTTCCCGCGCTGAACAGCGCACGGGCGAAGGCGCATCAGATCAGCTGCGTGAACAATCTGAAGCACCTAGGATTCGCCGCGATCAGCTATGCCTCGGAGTCCGAGGATTACTTTGCTCCTGCGTTTTCCGAGTGGTCCGGTTACTTCTGGGAAAATTTTGTCCGGTTGAAATATCTTTCCCCGACAAAGGATTACGATGGAGTTGCCAGGAATCAGAGACTTCTTCCGGTTCCGTCCCTGAGTTGTCCGTCGGAACCGCATTCCAGCACGACCTATCCGGGGAACAGCTCTGCCAGGACCAAAGCATCCGATTACGGCGTGAATTATTTTATGGATTATCAGCTTCCGGAAAACAATCCGGAACAGGTGATTTTTATGAAGCTGACGGAATTCAAGCATGCATCCAAGGTCTTCATGTACGGGGACCGCTACTGGTCGGCCATTTACAACATCAACCCCTACAATGCGGATCTGGAAAAACACAAGCGCATGATGCGGCACAGCAACGGAATCAACATCGCCTATGTGGACGGGCATGCCAGATGGCTTCCTTCCAGACGTTATCCGGTCAAGGTGTATCATCTGGACGCCCACTGCTGGATTCAGTGGGGATATAAACGATTTCAGGGCAACTGGGGATCCTCCAGTTTGTGGCAGGATTGAAAGGATGGGATGAAAAATGAAAATGAACTGGAAAAAAACACTTTTTGCATCGCTTGTCTCCGCACAGCTTCTCTGCGGTGCGGCGGAGGCGTGGACCTTTGCGGAAATGCCGCATCGTACCGCTCTGGACTGGAATCCCCAAGAGGGTTCCGCATGCGAATGCGCGATCGATTTTGAAATTCTTTCCCGTCTGGCAAAGCGGGAGGTTCCGGCGGAGACGAGCTCCATTCGTCTTGCCGCGCGGACTCCGAAGGGGGAAACGGCACTTCCGTTCTCGCTGACCGGACGCGAAGGAAAAATCCTTCACATCCGCTTTGTCCTGCCCGAAAAATCCACGGGAGCGGTTCTCTACTTCGGCGGGAAGGGGGCTCCGGAAAAGACGGCGTCCCTGTCCGGGGATCTGATTGCCGACGCTCTTTCGCCGGAGAACTGGAAGCCCGTTCGGGGAAAATGGAATCTCCGGACGCAGGACGGCGGACTGCTGTTTCACGCTCCGCAGTTCGGTTCCTGGATCATCGGCAGGACGTTTCCGCTTCCGGCGGATACGATTCCCGGAGCACCGGTGGTTCTGGATTTCGGACTCCGTTCTCTCTCCGGATTTCCCTGGAATTTTTCGCTGCGGGTCCGGCAGCTGGATGCCGCCGGAAAGATTCTTCCATCGAGTGCGACCGACCCCCGCTGGTCCACGTTCTATCTCCCTTCCGGGAAAACGGTTGCGAACCGGGTTTTCGGACGTCTTGATCCGCGGGCAGAAGCGATCCATCTGGAATGGAAGGCAACGGTCCCGTATTCGCGTTTTGACAACGATGGAAAAGAGGCTCCCGAATACCGGAAGGAGGGAATGCGCGCTCTGCTGATCCGGCTTCAGCTGCGGACCGCGCAGAAAATTCCGTTTCCCGGCCGGAATCCGGCGTGTTTCACCGAGGGGATCGACGGCGGCCGCGCCTTTCATCTGGATGGGAGACGTGCGCCGTTCTTCAACGCGAATCCTCCGTGTGTCTGGTCGGAGGGTGAGGAAAAACTGACCGCTCAGACGGAATATCACTGGAGCCGGGGCGACGGAACATTCGAAGCATGGATCAAACCGGAATTCACATCCGCCGACCGCGAAAACACCATTGTCGACGTGTATCAGAACTACCGGAGGAATCTGCTGACTCTGACATACCGGCCGAAGGAGAAACACCTGATCCTGAAAATGAAGGATTTCGGCGATCGCGAAACGAGTCTGTCGGCCGATGCGGAACTTCCCGCGGGGAAATGGAGTCACCTCGCCGTCTGCTGGAGCCGGAAAGAGGGGATCGCACTGTTTCTCGACGGGAAGAAAATCGGCGCCGATCCCGCGTTCCGCTTTCAGGCGGCGGAGCTGGAAAAGGCGGAACGGTGCGACAGCATCATGCCCGACAACATCAGTCTCGGCATCGCGGCGAAACCGGTGCGGAGCATGCCTGCCGGCCTGCGTTCGGAACAGTTCCTCAAAGGAGCGCTGGACAAGGTCCGCTTCTCGGTCGGAGCGCGTTATTCTGCTGATTTCGAACCGGAAAAGAATCTCCGGAACGATGAGCGGACCTGCGCATTGTTTGATTATGAGACCTCGTTTGACGGCGTTCATGGCGCAGGCGACCGGTTCATCGCCGGAAGCGTGCTTTCCCTTGATTCTCCGTATGCTGATGCAATGAGGGTGGAAACGAGAGATGGCAATCGCATTGGATCGGAGAAGATCCGGGTGGTTCCGAAGGAGGTCCCGCTGGAGAACCGTCCGTCGCACACGCTGCCGGTCTGCAATTATCCGGAAGTGCCGTCGGTGGAGGATTTCCATGCCGCCCGCCGGACGGAAGTCCGCTCGTTCTCCGTGAAAACCGGTGACCGGATTCGGATTTCTCTCCCGGAAAAAGGATACATGAACTGGCTGGAGATCGCCTGTCCGGAAAACGGGAGTTCGCTGGTCGGACCGGTTCTGCTGAACCGGGGGGATGTCGATGTCCGCTCGTACAGCCGTATCGCCGCAACATTGTTTCCTCCGGAGGACGGGAAGCTGACCGATCATCAGCGGGCGATCCGGATGTTTTCGTTCATGATCCGCTCGAGCGATTACTTCATGTCGCATCAGGCGCGGATCGATGAACAGAACACTCTGCAGGGCGCGGAATACGGAGGCCTCAGCCAGATGATCAGTTACTGCGGATTCGAATGCGGACCCCTGAACACGCTGACAATGAACATGTTTGTACGGGTTCTCGGACTTCCCGCATGCATGACCCACGGCAATTTCCATCTGTTTGAACAGGTGTTTTACGACGGGAGATGGCGCTTGTTCGACCTTTCCGCTCGGACCTATTTCCCGTCGCGGCGGAAGACGGATGCCGCTTCTCTGGAGGAGATCGAAGAGGATCCGGCGCTGCTCGGGCGGAACAACGGGTATCATTTCTATCGTCTCTGCGCCCGGGAGGCATCGCCGTGGGGCATCTCGCAGGAGGAACGGCAGAGTTATACCCTTCGTCCCGGCGAGTCGTTCCGCATTCACTGGCAGAACAACGGAGAGTACAACGATCTCCAGCGCTATCAGCCGCGCCTCCGACGAAGCATGCGGGAGAGCGGACGCGACGTAACTGCGGAAACCGGCGTCGGCAAAGTCCGTTCCGGCGAGTCGGTCCGGCAGTTTGATCGCCCATTCCCCCATTATTCCAGTGCGTTTCTGCGTTTCCGCGGAAATGTTTCCGCTGCAAATCCAGCCTTTTCCAATGTTTCCGGCCGGTCGTTCACCTACCGGGTGAAGCTGCCGTATCCGATCGTTTCGGCGACCTTCCGTTCCGGCGGGAAAAATCTCAGAGGCGAACTCTCCTATGACAACGGAAAAACCTGGAGATCTGTGCCGGTTGCGGATGACGGACTCTGCCGTCTGACTTTGGAAGTCCGTGCCCGGAACAGCTTTCTTTTCCGGGTTTCCGGAGAGATCGACGGAACTTTTCAGGCGGAGACCTGCGTGCAGATGAATCCGCGGGTCCTCACGGGAGCTCTGCTCCGGGGAGAGAATGACATCGCATTCCGCAGCGACCGGCCGGGGAATGCGAAGATCACATACTCCTGGCGGATGGACGACGGAGAGATTGTCCTGAACAATGTTCTCAGCTGGGGCGCGATCCCGGGAGAGGAGAAACAGATGGTTCCGCTGAATCCGGAAACTCCGTATGCGATCTCCGTTTCCGGTCTGAGCAACGGAGCGGAACTGATCTGCTCGGAGGGACTTCGTGCGGAACGGAACGGAAACACGATCCGCCTTTCCGCTCTCCGGACGGAAAAACGGATCGGATGGATGACTCTCCGGGATGGAAAACGGGAGAAGCATCTTGCGGTCGCCGTTCTGCCCGGCGCACGCTGGATCCCCGCGGAAAAGATGCGTTTCCGGACAGGAATGGAGCTGCTCCCCCCGGATGAAACGAGAACCATGACCGTGCTGCGGTCCAAACGGGCTGGAATGGATGTTGTCTGGCCGTTCGATCCGGTCCGTCCCGGAAAATACATGGTGTTTCATCTCGGGCGCAATCCGCGCAGAACGCATCTGATCAATCTGGTCCGTCTTCTGCGGAACGGAAAACCGGGGCCGGTTCTGGTGCACAAGACAAACAATGCGGCGGAGTTCTACAAGGTGGAACAGCAGCTCTGGCGTTTCCGGTGGGATTATACCATTTCCGGTGTCTATCCATACCAGATGATGGAGGCGCTGGATCTTCCGGCGTGCGATTCCCTGAATGTCCGCTACATGTGCCCGGGGATGGAAAGCGCCGGCGTTCTCCTGATCCCCGCGGATGACCCCGGGTTTCTTTCCGAATTCCGGAAATATCTCTGCGGATTCAACTATCAGCCGCAGATGTTTGCGGACCGTTGAGGCTGAAAATCAGAAAGGAGTTTTTTTTGTATGAAACAAAACCGATTTGACCGGCTTGGTCTGATACTGAGCGTTTTTCTGTTTGCCGTTCCCGGCATCGCGGATTCTCCGCTTCTGAGTGGGAACTGGCAGTCGGGCACGCCGAAGGAATCGGATGTGAAGGTGGAGAACGAGGCGGTGCGGATCCGTGTCCTTTCGGAACAGAATCAGCACGGAGCGTATCAGAAGATGCTGACTCTGCCGGAAGGGAAGGAGTATGTGTTTTCCGCCCGGGTTTCCGGAGACCGGGCGGGAATGGCTTACCTTTCGGTCAAACTTTTCCGCGGAAACCGGGAAATCCGCCGTTTCTCCTCGCCGCTCAACCAGGCGTTCAGCCGGACCCTTTCCGTTGCGTTCAGCACAAAGGAATCCGGG
>DDJH01000097.1:7800-7963 GCA_002338895.1 Lentisphaeria bacterium UBA1829
CTGCAGCATCTATCTGAATTCTCTTTCCTCATCGTCCGGGGAGCAGTTCCGGGGATCCGTTTTCTTCCGGGAAAAAGGAGCAGCGCAATGGCTTCCCGCTCTGGATCTTGTCTTTGTCCCGACGGAAAAGACGGCGCGGGGAAGCATCGTCAAACTCCGGGAA
>DDJH01000161.1 GCA_002338895.1 Lentisphaeria bacterium UBA1829
AAAGGTTGCTTTCCTTTTTATATTATAGTATAGTATCCGCGGAAAAACAAGGGTTGTTTTCAATCAGAAGGGGTGATGATGAATCAGAAGAAGAGAAGGCGGAAGGATTTCTATTATTTTGCCCAATCCGAGTTTGTGGAATCGGAAATTCCACTTCCGTTCTATGTGAAGGGAAGCGGAATTACGCTGGTGGAAAAGGGTAAGATTGAACAACAGAGGGGGAGTTTAAATCCTTCCTGCGGGTTCCTGTGGATCCTTTCCGGAGAGATGGAGATCTACGACGGACCCAGACGGATTCTGGCAGGACGCAACCATGTCTGTTTTTCTCTGTCGGGGGAAAATCTCTGGCATCGGATTGTGTCGGACGAGTGCGTGTTCCGCTGGGTGGCGCTTTCCGGTCCGTTTGCAGACGCCATTCTGCATTCATACCGCTATTCCCGTCATCAGATTGCGCGTCATCCCTACCCGAAGGCCCTGTTCCGGCGTCTGGATTCGCTGATGAACAATGATTCTCCTTTTACGACGCGGGTCAAGGCGGCGATTGCGCTGGAGATCCTCGCGTATGCGGCCGGCGACGATCCCAGCGTCAACGAGAATCTGCGGATCGTCGACAATGCGCTGACGCTGATCCGCCAGAATCTTGCCAATACGGAACTGGGCGTCAATTTCCTCTGCGAAAGACTGAAGATCTCGCCGGCGACTTTGAACCGGGTATTCCAAAATCAGCTGGAGTGTTCTCCGGGCCGTCTGATCCTTGACCGCCGTCTCCGGCTTGGGATGGGACTTCTCGCCGGGAGCGACCAGTCCATTGCGGAAATCGCCGTGAAGTGCGGATTCCGCAATACCAAGACCTTTTCCCGTTTTGTG
Organism: Lentisphaeria bacterium UBA1829; assembly: GCA_002338895.1. Classification (GTDB taxonomy): domain Bacteria; phylum Verrucomicrobiota; class Lentisphaeria; order Victivallales; family UBA1829; genus UBA1829. Next base: position 868 of record DDJH01000161.1, read on the forward strand.
CGTCGCGGAACCGGAGTCAGCGCCCGGGATTTCCGTCTCCGCCAGCAGTCCGGCAATCCGGTTTCCTTCCCGGGGCCTCTTTCCCCCGGGGAGAGCCCGGTGGCGGAATCGCGGAACCCGGAGTCGGATCCGGACTTCCGATGCGAATAGAAGAACAACACCTCTCCCGGACGTTTCATCACCTCGCGGAGGATCCGCTCAGAGCCGGCGAAGTTCCGACGGTCTCATCCCGGTATACTGACGAATCACCTTGTAGAAATATTCCGGATCGGCAAACCCGCTCCGCCGGGCGATTTCCGCAATCGGAAGATGGGTCTCCTTCAGAAGATGGATGGCATAATTCATCCGCATGTCGATCAGGAAACGGCTCGGCGTGATCCGGAGATTTTCCCGGAACAGGCGGCGGAGGGTCCAGCGGCTGGTCTTCATCATCGCGGCCAGCGTGTTGATGTCGAAGGTCGGATCCTGATAGTTCTGCGCGCAGAGATCTTTTGCCTCGTTGACCATTTCCCTTGTATGGGGACGGACGGAGCGTCCTCCTCCGGCGCGGGCGAGAATCGAGGCGATCACCGCAACCGCCTCCCGGTAGTTCCACTCCTCCGGTTCCCGCATCAGATTTTCCAGACGGGTGTACAGCTCCTGCGGACAGATTCCCGCCGGAAGGCAGCGATGGGGGAATCCGTAGGAGAGAAAAAACGATTCCGCCAGAGGACCGCTAAAGGTCAGCCAGCGGAACTCCCAGGGTTCCTTCCGGATCTCCGAGTGGTGGATCTCGCCGGGCAGACGGTAGAAAATATCCCCCGGCCCCATGATTTCCTCTTTTCCTCCCTCCAGGAAAAAGCACCCCGATCCGGCAATGCACCAGTACAGTTCCACAAAATCATTGTTCTTTCCGGTGTATTCCCTGTAAGGGAAATGGCGGATCACATGCCCCATCGAATGAAAATAGAGGGGAAGCGGAATCTCCGGAAGGACCGGAGAGCCTTTGACCGTGTAGGAAAAGTCTTTTTTCTTTTTCATCTTTTCCGCTCCATTTTTCCTTTTATGATAGCATGAATTGGAGAAAAGAAAAGCTCTTCTGCTCCATTTTTCCATGCTTTACCACAATTTTTCTCTAGTTTTTCCCGGATGAATCGGATATAATGTATTGCAGAACAATGGATGGAAAAACGGAAAAGAGGAACCTGATATGATGAGACAAATGTTTTCGCTGATCGAACTCCTGATTACGGTTGCGGTGATCGCGATTCTTGCCGGTCTGCTCCTTCCGGCGTTGAACAGCGCCCGGCAGAAGGGACAGGCCATCCGCTGTGTTTCCAATCTGAAGCAGCAGGGAAACTGTCACTCGCTCTACGCGGCCGATTTCGACGACTGGATCATCGGCGAACAGGGCGATTACGGGGAAGCAAGCAACTACTATGTCTATTACTGGTGGCGGAAATTCCGTCTCCTCGGGTATACCGGAGAGAAACTGCGCCAGTATGAGGATCTGAAAGGACCGTCGGGACAGAATGGAATCTTCGTCTGTCCCTCCCAGTCCTATGTGACCGGAATGGACCGCTGGAGCTATGGACTCAACGGACATCTCGGCGGATGCGGTGCAGGCGTTTCCCACACCAATTCCGGCGAGAGCGCCGTCCCCCTGCTTGATCCGGGCGCTCTTCAGTACCAGCAGCATCGAGCCCGTTTCGCCGATCTGCAGAAGACAGAGAAAAAAGCCTCTGGATCGGTCCNNCCGCCGATGCGGCGGCAAGCTATTTCGGCGCATGGGTCAATCCGTCGAACGATCCCTTTGCGGAGGACAACACCTGTCAGTTCCGCGTCCGGATCCGGCACGGCGGGCGGACCGCCTGTTTCCTGTATGCGGATCTCCATGCACAGATCGCAAAGGGGCCGTATCTCGGAAAAGTGTTCGACATGATCAATGAATAAGGGAAGAAAGAGGGAAAGAAGAAAAAATGGTGTGGAACAGGAAATATCTCATTTGGAGCTTTCTGTGTTGGATCTGTCTGACTCTTTCCGGCTATGAGCCGAAGGTGGAGGCGTTTCCGTTTGTCAGCGTCATCATGGACTCCCCCGCCGGATTCAGGGAGTGGAAGGATCTTTCCGGGGATATCGAGTTTCTGGGGGGGACGCATCGGAANNCGGCTGACGATCCGCGCTCCCGGAAACACGGTCTCCTGGCGCGAGACCCGCTTCTCCTTCACCCCCGACGCCGACGGACGTTTCCTTCTGGAACTCGGCGGACACACCTGGAAGGGGTGCCGCTTTGCCATGTGCATCGACAATATCAGAATCAACGGAAAACTTCTCCCGAACGGCGATTTCGAAAACGGCGCGGAAGGCTGGAAGGGAAAAAATCCGTGGGAGGGAATCCGCGAATCGCAGATCGTGAAGGATCCGGGCGTGGTCCGCTTCGGGAAACAGTGCGTTTACTTCGGCTGGAACCCCTCGATCCGGATCCCGCTGGAGGGAAAGAAGAATGTGCCTGTGGAGATTTCGCTGCAGAGCATCGGATGCGGACCTGTCACGCCGAAGAAGGATGTCTTTGCACTGGATCTGGCGCCCTTTGCAAACATGGGGTTCCGCGACGAGGTCGCGGGAGACGGGAAAGGCGGATGGTCCGATCAGGGCATCCAGGATCTCCGCCAGTACGATCCGCGCTGGCAGAGCTTCTGCGGCATGGATTTCCGCATTCCCGATCCGCGGAAAAACAACGGGAAAGCCGTGCTGACGTTTCATCATGAACTCTATTGCAAAACCGGACTGCGGAAGGTGAAGGTCGATCTTTCCCGGGAGCAGCCGGCCGGCCGATTCTTCTACCTGCTGAATACGGGATGCTGGATGCCGCGCAATACGGTGGTCGGGACCGTCCGCTTCCGGTACGCGGACGGATCGGCGGAGACGGTCGAGCTCCGCGAAGGGGTGCATCTGGCGGACTGGGGGGATGTGAAAAGCCTTTCTCAGGGATCGGTCGCCTACTCGTCGAAACGGGGAAATCGGGAGTGGGGGTTTTTCATGACCCGTCTTCCGCTCCGTCCCGGCCGGCCGCTCAGGGAGGTGGAGTTTGAGACCTCCGGGAAAGCGGTCTGGATTGTGCTGGGCGCCAGCGTTTCCAATCGCGAGATCCCGGTCGGCGGAGAACGCAGACTGGATGCGTTCGTGATCGGACCGGAGTGGAAGACGGCGGATTTCCCCGATCTGATGATCGTGCCCGGATCGGCGCTGGACCGGTCGTCGCTGCGGAGCGCGGCGCCGGCGGGTGCGTTCGGACGGGTGNNGCGCGCCGCCGCGGACGGAACTTTGGAATTCGAAAAACTCCCGGGGAAGAGAGCGCGCTTCTTCGGGGATACCGCCGGAACGTTTGCGGTTCTGCCGGTGCAGAACTACTGGAACATCCGCGACAACCGGACCGTCGCGGGGTTTCCCTGTTCGTCCGATTTGGAGTTCTATCGGCGCTACACGGACAATCTGCGGAGATTCGGATTCAATGTCGTCCGGATGTACCCGGTCTGCATTTCGACGGAGAAGAAAAACGGCGGCGGTGACTTCGATCCGGAAGGACTGGATCTGTTCGACCGCGCATTCGCCGAATACCGGAAAAACGGAATTTATATGATGATCTCGTTCGACTGCGGATCGCTCGGCACGCGGGACCGCAGGCGCTTTACGCAGGATTTCTCCTACAACTGGAAGTGCCTCCTGTTTCTGAACGATCCCGCGGTGACACGTTTCTGGGAGAACACCGTCCGCAATTTCATGAACCATGTCAATCCGTACACGGGGATCGCCTACAAGGATGATCCGGCGATTCTTTCCGTGGAATATGTCAATGAGCAGGTTCTCGGTTTCGGCCTCACGCGGGTTTCTCCGGAGACGCGGGCACGGTTCAACCGGGCATGGCAGACGCACCTGAAAACAAAGTTTTCCACGCTGGAGAATTTCTCCCGCCGGACCGGCGTTCCCGCCGCGGCCTGGGAGGAGATCACCGCCGATCTGTATGAAAAACCGGATGCCTTCCGCGGAGAATACTATCAGTTTCAGCTGAAACTGGTCGAAGAGTTCGCCCGGCGCTGTTATTCCGTTGTCCGCGCAAGCGGATACCGGGGACTGATCACGCAGTTCAACAACGGAAAACAGATGAAAATGGGGATCGGCCGCACGGTCAGCAACTCTCTGACCACGATCAACCAGTATTTCGCCCACCCGGACAATCTCAGCGGGAAGGGGGTGACGCGGATGGAGACCGGAAGCGACATCGGACAGGCGGCCAAATCGCTGCGCGGCGGACTGGGCATGCGTCTGGCCAACCGTCCGGTCATCGTGACGGAGCTCAACCATGCGTATCCGAATCCGTTCCTTCACGAGCACGGTCTGCTCTGGGGCGCCTATGCCGGACTGCAGAATTACAGCGGACTGATCGGGCACACCTGGGCCGCCGCGCCCTCCCGGATCCGCTACGGAAGAATCGAAACACCGTGGACGTTCGACATCGGATGGAATCCGATTATGCGGGCGTCCCATTTCATGCTTGCATCGCTGTTCCTTCGCGGCGATGTCCGTCCGGCGGAGAGGATTCTGGAGGTGCGGATGCCCAGAGAGTATCTCGACAGGCATCCTCTGGAGCTGGAAAACATGGTCAGCGAAGAGTTCTGCAAACTGGGACTCGTCTCCACCTTTGTCACCTCGTTTCCGGGCCGTCGGGTTCTGGATCCTCCCCGGGTCGAAAAAAAGGCGGACTGGACATTCTCCTCCATTCCCGGTTCGCCTGTGCGTCAGGAGGCGATGTTTGCAGAGATTGTCCGGGGAAAGGGAAAATCAAAACTCGCCTCTGTGATCGCGGATCTCAAGAAACGGGGAATCCTCCCTGCCGGAAACCGGACAGATCCCGATGCGGGAATCTATGAAAGCGATACCGGAGAGCTCCTCATGAATACACAGAGCTGCAGACTCTCCGTTCAAACCGCCTGCTCGGAAGGCGTTTCGCTGCTGGCAGGAGAGTCGGCAGAACTGAAAACGCTGCATGTCCGCTCCACCAGCCGGAACGCCTGCGTGTTTCTGACGTCGGTCGATCGCGCGCCTCTTGCGGAGAGCCGCCGGATGGTTCTGGTCTACTCCACCGCCGCGTTGAACTCCGGATTGCGGATGAGCGCCGATCAGAGCACCATCTTCGACAAAGGCGCAAATCCCGTTCTTCTTCAGACTGGAAAACTTCTTGCCGAACTGAATCTCCCTCCGGGAAACTGGACGTGTTACGCCTTGAGCGTCAACGGGATTCGCCGAGAGAGGCTTCCTCTTTCCCCCTCCGACGGCAAATGGACATTCTCTCTGGACACTTCCGTGTTGAAAAATGGACCGACCCCGTTTTTTGAATTCATCGCAACTCCCTGAATTCAGGTGCTTTCGAAACGGTCTGGGTCAGAACGCTCCCGGGAAGGAAAGAATCTTTTCTCAAAAGGTTTTCCCCTCCCGGGAATGACTTTTTGAGGAATTTTTCTTTATTTCATCATATTCATTATCTGTTTTCATCTCCGGTTTCGCCTCAAAAAGATTCGACAATAAAAATTTTCCACATCTTTTCTTGACATTCCGAAAANNTGTAATATAACTTCCAAAGTGGTATGTAACTGGTATGATTATAATAAAAAACTTCAGATTGAAAGAGGAAAAACAATGTGTTCTTCCGGGGAAAAACGGAGAAACGGCAGTTCAGGGAGGTGATCCGGTCCAGTGGACGGGGCGAAGAGAATCCGTGAGAGATGAGTAGAATTTTCTGCGTTCGAATTGTTGAAGACCTCCGGTGAAACCATGTCCGGAGAGAGGTGCAAAGGAAGACTGGGACTCCCAGGAGACCTGGCCTCCGGGAAATAAGATGAATCAAAGCAGAGAGGGAAGGAGTCGGGAAAGATGAGGAAAACTTTGTGGACGGCCGCCGCGGCCGTCATGTTCGGAATCCTGTTTCAAGGTGCGGCCGCAACGCCGAAAGTCGCCGGAATCGCTTTCCGGTTTGATGACAATCAGCCGATCGAACGCTGGCAGAAAATGGCCGCCGTGTTCGAAAAACATGGATACCGCTTCAGTATGGCGATCAATTCCCTGAACGCCTCGAAAAATCCCGCCTATGCGGAGTTCCTCGCAAAGATGGCGAAAAAAGGCTACGAGGTGATGGACCATACTCCGNNGCCGTCCACCGGGAAGAGGCGGAAAAACTGGCAAAAGAGGATTATGTCCACCATGTTTCGGGCAATACGGTTTATTTCAAGTTCCTGTTCGACAAGAACCACCCCTCCTGCCGTCCGTGGACCATTTCGGTCGCCGACGGGAAGAAAGTGACGGTCACGGAAGGGAAGTGGGATCGTTCGGATGCCAGCCGCTATGTGGTTTTCCCCGATGGAACGATCTATCTGTTTGCCCTGCATGGGAATCAGCCGGTTCTGCTCAATCAGTTCGGAGAAGACAAGGTCAATCTTCCGAAAATGGACAATGTGAAGGTCACAATCGCGAGCCGGAACGCGTTCCGGATTGACGACCGTGCGCTGGCGCAGGNNGCTCTTCCGGAAGATGAATCTTCCCGCTCCGCGGACGTTTATCACACCGGGGGGATGGGGGCTGTATCCTTCTGTGGAGCAGGTCTCCCGCGTTTACGGCAAGCAGTTCGGCTATACGGCCGGCGATGTGTTCAATCCGAACTGGAGTTCGACATACAGCGGGCGTCCTTTCCACCGTTTCAGCATGTCGCCGTACTGGAACTCCCTGGAGAATCTGGATGTGGAAAAGGAGAAAAAGGCGTTTGCCGATCTGCTGGCAAAGAATACCGTCATTCCCGTCATCAGTCACATGTGGCTCCATAATCTGAACAACGATTTCGACAAGCTGCTGCAGCGGTACGATGAATTTCTCGCTTGGGTCAAGGAGGAGAAGATCCCGGTCCGGAACATGGCGGAGTGGGCGGATGTCCTGTACGACGGGAAAAGCGATCCGGCCTGGAACATTTTCCCCTCCCTCGCGTGCGACCGCAACAAGGACGGCCGTCCGGACGGCTACGACGTCATCGGCAAAGATACCACACTGAAAAACGGGGAACAGAGCGGAAAAGGATCCCTCTTCTACATCAGTTCCCTGACCGGATTCACTCCGGGAAAAAACACGTTCTCCCTGGAAGGAAAGACGCTCAACGGGAAGAAGGCGAAATTTGTCCTCGTGTTTCATTTCTGCGACGAAAATTCAAAGAAGGCGCGGAAGGATGTTGTAATTTCCATTCCGTTCCAGTCCGGAGAGTTCCAGAAGTATGAGTGGAGCGTGGAGGTGCCCGCCTGGGTGGTCGGATCCCATGTCTCCTGCCTGATCGACGGGGAAGGGGCGGTCCGGAATCTTTCGCTTCGAGTCAAACCGGAGTGAGGCGCAGGAACGCGGTCGTCCCGAAAGAGGGGGCGGGACGGCGGTGCCTCTTTCATGGTTCCGTTACAACTTTTCAATGCAGGAGTTTCTTATGAAACAGATTTCTGTGTCAGAAAGGAAAAGAAAATTTTCTCTGATCGAACTTCTGGTCGCCATTGCGGTGATTGCGATTCTTGCCGCGCTTCTTCTGCCCGCCTTGAACAAGGCAAGGGTCGCCGGACAATCCACGCTCTGCCTTTCCAATTTGAAGCAGCTGGGAATCGGCGCGATGCAGTATGTGGCGGATATGGGGTATTATCCCGGAGGATTGTGGGCGAAGGAGAGCGGACCGTACGTCAATCCGAATCTGGATACCAGCAGAGGAAACAGCACGGTGGCATTCTGGGGGAAGGTGTTTCTCTGTCCGTCGCCGACTGCGCTCCGGTTTATGAACGGCGGGAGCGCGGTGCAGACCAACTATCTGATCTCCGGAGAGTGGGGCGGCGGAAGCGATATTTTCTTCGGCTGGTCGGATCCCGACTATGCGCCGATCCATCATGTCAAGGACGGATCGTTCAGGATGCCGTCGATGCGGGTTCTGTTTTCTGAAAACTGCGGACAGAATACCGGAAACTGGCCGACCAACTTCGAAAGCTCGCTGATCAACGGATGCCGTCTCGGCGTGCTGCACAACATGAATGCCAATACGGTGATGGCGGACGGGCACGCCCAGGTGTTTCTGATCCCGCAGTCCCGGATGAAGACCGTTACCAATATTCTGGGGGTCAGTGCCTGGATTCCGCAGACCATGTATCCCCGCCAGAGTCTCTTTAAACTTCAGAAAGAACCCGGGTCCTATGGCGACGAATCGTGAGACCAAAGGAATCCGGATCAATCATACAAAAAAGGATGGTTTCCATGAATAAAAAACTTCTTTTCAGCTGTTTCTCTGCGGCGTTTCTGCTGTCCGGAATCTGCCTTGCCGAGAATCTGACCTTCACCGGAACGACCGACAAGAATCCTCTGCTCTACAAGGCGGGCGAGGAGATGCGCTTCACGGTCACTCTGGTCGATCGCGACAAAAACAACGCACCGGTTCCCGGCCGCCGTCTGAAATGGGTCCGCCGCGGCGATGACGGAAAAACCGAAAGCGGAGAAGCCCTTTCCGATCAGCCTCTGGTGGTCCGCACCTCCATCGGCAAGCCGGGATTTGTCCGTCTGACCGTGAATGTCCTCGACGGAGCCGGCAAGGTCGTCAAAGGCGCAAAGCACTCGTTCGACGGCGGAGCCGGAGCCGATGTCGCAAAAATTCCCGCCTGGCCCAAACCTGCCGATTTCGACGCATTCTGGGACGCCGAGGTCAAACGTCTCCTCGCTCAGCCCTATCAGGTGAAGCTGACTCCGGTGGAGTGGCGCGACAAGCGGATCGCCGTATACAAATTTGAAATCACCACCTATCCCGGCGAACGGCCGGCAACCGGACTGATCGGCTATCCGGTCAACGCGAAGCCGAAATCCCTCTCGCTGATCGTCAGCACGATCGGCTACGGATTCGGACGGTACTGGGTGACCAACAGCCGGATCCTCGAGGGAAACATCTGGATGACACTCGCCCGTCAGGGCGAAGACCCGATCCGCGAACCGGAATATTATGAGAAGCTCAAGAAAAACGAAATGAAAAACTTCTGCTTCCGTCATAACAACGACAAACGGAAAAATGACTTCTATCAGATGATTATCCGGAATCTGCGGGCCGTTCAGTATGCAAAAAGCCGTCCGGAATGGAACGGGAAAAGCCTTCTTGTGACCGGCGGTTCGATGGGAGGATTCCAGGCGGTGGCCCTGGCCGCCCTGGATCCGGATGTGACGCGCTGTCAGGCGACAATTCCGTGGGTTGCGGATCTCGCGGGCGAGTCAAAATTCAAGCGGATGGGCGGATGGCGTCCCGCTTTCACGGAGACGCTCGGATATTTCGACACCGCCAATTTGGCAACCCGGGTGAAATGTCCGGTGAGCATGGAAATCGGCCTCGGGGATTATATCTGCCCGCCTTCCGGACAGATGATCCTCTTCCGGAATCTGAAGGGGCCGAAGACCATGAAGGTGAATCAGAATTTTGGTCATGGAGCTCCGTATGGAGTGAATACGGCGGCTTATGAGTTCAAAGAGGAAATCCGGTGAGAATGAGGAGTGAAAATCGAATGAAGAAATGTCTGACTCAAATTGCCGCTGTCGCGGGCATGGTGCTGTCTCTGACGCTCCAGGCCGGGACGGATGTCGTGCTTCAGAACCGGAAGGTCGTGCTGGATGCCGGAGGAAAGGCGGAGATCAAGGCCGCATGCACAATGGAGGCGATTCCGTCTCATCTCCTGCAGGCGGAGTGCGACAGCCGGGATTCCCTTTCGTCGGAACTGGTGCTGACGACCGTTTCCGGAAAAACTTTCCGCTGTCCGCTGGACCTTCCCGCCAAGCCGGTTGCGCGTCGTCTGATTCTGCAGCTGGGACGCGATTTCCAGTGGAAGGGACAGGAACGGCTGAAAAATCTCTCGTGGACATTCAAGGGAAAACCGGGTGCGCAGTTCCTCTGCCAGTCCCTGCGGATTGCTCCGTTCTCCAAGCTGAACGGAGACGTGAACTATGCGGTCGTCGCCCCCGGGAAAAAACGGCCGGAGGGTGCAGAAAACGCCGTCAAAGTCTTTTTCGAACTTGAAAACAGCGATCTTCTCCGGGAAGTGATGTTCCGCGACTATCAGAAACGGAATATCTTCCTGCCGATCTATCGGGATTATCAGGGTTTCCGGGATGATCTGCTGGAACGGGCGGAAGGGTTCGTCCGGTCCGTCTCCTCTCCGACCGAGGCGGATGTGATCGTCTACGCCCGCAACATTCCGGGCGGCGATCCGCGCATCCCCGAGGCGGTTCGTCAGGGAAAACGGCTGATCGTCTATGGAAATCCGCCGGATCCGGCGGTCCGCGCGCTGGTGCCGCTGTCCCTAAGTCTGCTGGATGACAAAACGACGGCGCCGCGTCTGAATCCGGTCGCCGCACGCGATCCGCGTTTCCCCGACGCGTTCCGAAACGGGGCGACCGCCGGAAATCATTACAAGGTCGGCCCGGTCGCTCCGGGAAGCCGGATTCTCCTTTCCGGAATGCCGGGCTCCGTTCCGCTGATCGCGGAAAAGGGCGCGGTGGTCCAGTGTGTGAACGGAATCGGCGGAAGCCTGATCGACAACGGTCCGTTCCGCGATCTGACTTTGCTGCGTCTGATTCTCGGGCCGGATGAAAAACGGCAGACCGCGCTTTCCCGTTACAAGAAAACTCTCGAAGAGCAGGAGGCCGCCCGGCGGAAGGGAATCCTTCAGCGAGCCGGAGTCTCCTCCGACTGGCATGTCGGCGTTTCCGACCACAACTTCGGCCGTTTCGGATGGAGCATCCGGGAGGGGTTGCAGAGCGGAACGCTGGAGACCAATCTGACCTGTTCGCTCGGCGCACAGTTTTTCGGATTTGCCACCGGCGGCCCGGCCGAGATCCCGCTGAACAGCTGGAAAGTGACAAAGACGACCGGGGAGGTTCAGCTTCCCGCCGGTGCGGAACAGGCGATCAATCCGCTGACCCGCTGGTTCGGAGCGGGAACGGCCCGTTTTGAGATGGATGTCGAACTGCAGCCGGAATGGAAGGGAAAACCGGTCTTTTTCGTGGTCCGCGAGGGTATTGATGATACCGACACATTCTTCGTCAACGGCAAAGAGGTCGGCCGGACCGACGAGAAAACTCCGAACTACTGGGAGGCTCCCCGCAATTACCGGATTCCTGAAAATGTGCTGAAATTCGGAGAGAAGAACCGTCTGGTTGTCGAGGTCCGGAATCTCCGCGGCGAAGCCGGATTCGGAACGCTTCCGCTCCTCCAGATCGGCAGCGCCGAACTCCAGGAGCCCGATGAACTGCGGGTGACCGACATCAACTATTTCTCCAAGGAATACACCATCGGAAAAGGCAACAACCTTCGGAAGCTGCGTCTTTCCCTGGGCACTCCGTTTGTCCGCTGGACCTTCCCCGGCCGCCGCTCCGTCGAGCTGAATTCGGACGGAAATTCGCTCCGCTACGGCGCCATTCCGCAGAAAAACGGAATCAAGATCATCGATTTCCGGAAGCAGAGCTATGAGAGCGGACGCGATGGCGCGTGGAGCGCTCCGTGGATGCTTCTTTTCTCCGGATCGTCGACTCCTTCCGCGCCTCTGCTGGTCGTGTTTGAACATCCTGTGGCGAAGATCACCGGACGCGGAGGAAACGCGGGCGTTTCCGCTCTTCAGATCACAGCAAAGAACTCTCTGGACCGCATTTCCGCCGGATATCTGTTCGGCGCGAAGAAGGTGGCGACGAATGGATGGGAAAAGAAACTTCCGTCAGAAATCGTCGCGCAGGCGGAGCGTCTTCTGCAGCCGGCGCTGAACTTCCCGGTCGGATGCGACGAGGTGTTCCGGATCGATCCGCAAAGCGGACGGGTGACCGTTCGGAACGTCTTCCGCTACGATCCCGTTGAAAGTGACTGGAAAGTCCGGATGACGCCCTGGGCCGCCCTTCCGCCGATGGTCGGATTCGCCCTGCGGGAGAAGCTGACCGTTTCGTGCGGAGAGTCGCTTGCCGATACGGGAATCCGCGCCAATCACGGACCGGTTTTCGGCGTGAACGGGAAAAACTGGATCGAATGGACCTTCGAAGCGCCGGACCGGGGCGATCTCCATCTTCCCGCGGTTGTGGGAAGTTCGGATCTGGTCTATGTGAACGATTGTTTCCGCAAGGCGGTGAAACGGACGGTCGGCGCGAACTTCTGGACCTCGTTCAACGGGGAGAAGCCGATGGGCCCGAACGAACAGCCGTGGTTCCGCAACATCTGCCTGTTCCGCTGGCTCTCGGGACTGGGAAATGCGCTGAATTGCGCACACATGCTGGACGAGGGGAACCGGAACGAACTGATGACAAGACTGGACAAGGTCGCGGCCCGTCCGTTTGATCTCTGGCAGTACAAACTGGCGGCCGATTTCCGGGAGGAGCCGTTCAGCGGAATCCGGTATCAGGTGCTGATCAAGTCCATCCGGACGCTCGGAACCGCGTTTGCTCCGGGATATGGCACGTCGACGATGTCCGGCGACTGCAACGAGGCTGTGACGTCGATGCTCTGGGTCATGGAACAGCTCGGGAACCGGTTCGGACGTCCGGATCTGGTCCGGGCGAACTGGGATTCGATCCGCCGGGGAGCGTCGTTCTCGCTGGTGATGGACGATTATGCGTCGCTGTCCGGCTCGCTCTCCGACGACGGGGTCGGCGCATGGATCGATATGCTCAACTGCGAGTATTCCGGCATGATCTTCTTCTCCCGTCTCGGGCGCATCGCCGGCGACCGCGAGGCCGAGGCGCAGGGACTCTACCGGGCCGCCCGGAAAGCTCTCCCGACGCTCTGCCGCTTCCGCTTCGGGTCCTATCTGGAGTCCCTGGATCCCGCAACGCCGAAAAATCCCTATATCTGCGGATTCTCGGAGTACGGTGCCGCGATCTCGGTCTTCAAGAATGACTGGAACTTCTACTCCGCGCACGACATGTGGGATTTCTCGCAGGGCATGCCCGGTCCGCTGATCCGTCTTTACCAGACCTGGATCCCCGACGACACCGACCGCTATCTTTCCGGCGAACCCTTCCGTGAACTCGTCAAGGACGGCAAACTCAATCTGCGCCACACCTATCTCAAACCCTTCGCCTACTTCCACAAGGGGAAACTCCCGCTGACGGAGTGGGGAAATGAGATGAAGAAACGGGAAAACAACGTCAAAATCTACGACTGGCCCGGAATGGGTCTCGGCGCAGAGTACGGTGCAATCCTCTGGAGAAACGACGGACGGATCGCTCTGACCCGTAGCCGGAATCTGAACATCGGAAAAGCCGTCTATGATCCCGCTACGGCCCGTCTGAGCGTGGAATGCGAGGCGCTCGAACGTCCGGAACTGACGATCGCGTCGGAAAAAGCGCCTGTCCGTCTGCTGGTCAACGGCAGGGAGGTCAAGACTTCCCGGAAGGGTGTCGAAACCGTCGTTCCCCTTTCCAGCGGGAAAAACCGGATCGAGGTCTCCTTCCGATGAACCGATCGTTTCTACTCCTTGCTCTGCTGTGGATTCTGCCGCTTGGCGCGGCGGATCTGAAGTTCCGTTCGATCTATTCCGATCACATGGTCCTTCAGACCGGGATGCCGATCCGGATCGCCGGATCGGCGGNNGGCTCCCGGCGAGAAGCTCTCCGGATCCATCTCGGGAAAATCCCGGTCCGTGACCCGGGCGGATAAGAACGGAAACTGGTGTCTGGAATTTCCCGCGCTCCCGCCCGGAGGGCCGTATTCGATCACCGTTCGGGGTAAGGAAAAGAGCATCACGCTTTCCGATGTGCTGATCGGGGAAGTCTGGATCTGCGCGGGGCAGTCCAACATGGAGTATCCGCTCTGGAGCTCCAGCAAGTTCTGGCGGAGCATCGGCGGGGATGAGGCGGTCCGCACCGCCGAGTTCCCGCGTATNNTATCCGCTTTCTCTCCACTCCGCGGAAGACATCGCAGACCGGCAAGGATTCGGAGATCGTTCCGAGTGCATGGAAGGTCTGTTCTCCGCAGAGTATTGCCGATTTCAGCGCGGTCGGTTTTTATTTCGGCCGCCAGCTTTATCGGGATCTCCAGGTGCCGGTCGGTCTGATCGGCTGCTACTGGAGCGGGAGCCGGATTGAACCGTGGATCAGTGAAGAGGCCTTCCGCTCTTCCGGAGAGTGCGACATGGTCTGGATTCTGGATACGCTGCACGCGAACGGCGGAGCGCCTCTGAAAACCTGGCCGAAAACACCGCGTTTCTGTGCGTGGGAGAAGCGTTTCTTTGCACAGTCCGAGCCCGGGAAGTTCGCCGGTTGGCAGAATCCGGCGTTCGACGACCGGAAGTGGGAGACGGTCACGCTTCCCGCCTCCTCTCCGCTGGAAAACCGCATCGACGGCGCAGTGCTGTACCGGAAGAGCGTGGAGATCCCGAAAGAGTGGACGGGAAAGGATCTGCTCCTCTCTCTCGGGACGATCGATGACTGTGATGAAGCCTGGTTCAACGGCGTGCGGGTTGGTGCAACCGGTTCGGAAATCTGTTCGCACTGGGAGGTCCCGCGCCGGTACCGGGTCCCCGCCGGGATCGTCCGGAGCGGACGCAATGTTGTTGCGGTGCGCGTGATTGATTACACCGGGGAGGGGGGATTCACCGCTCCCGCGGATCAGCTCTGCCTGAAAAACGGGGCCAGGAGTCTTTCTCTTGCGGGAGAGTGGAAGCAGAAGGCGGAATTCGTTTCGGATCCGGCGAAAACGGGTCGGCGTCCGGATCCGATCTCCAGCCGGGGGCACGACATGCCGTCGGCGATTTTCAACGGAATGGTGGCGCCGTGGACGGTTCTTCCGGTTCGCGGAGTGATCTGGTATCAGGGGGAATCGAACGCGTCGGAACCGGAGAGGTATGCGACACTGTTTCCGCTGATGATCGAGGACTGGCGCAGACAGTGGAGAAATCCGCATCTGGCGTTTCTGTTTGTACAGCTTTCCTCGTATTCGCGTCACACGCCGTGGAAGCGTCTGCCGGAGGATGCCTGGCGCAGGGAGGCTCCCGGAAGCGGAGGTGGATTCACTCTTCTTCGGGAGGTGCAGGCGGCAACGCTGGCGCTGCCGGATACCGGAATGGCTGTGTCCATTGATGTCGGAGATCAGTCCGACATTCATCCGCAGCGGAAAGAAGAGGTGGGATTCCGCCTGGCCCGCGAAGCCCGCCGGGTCTGTTACGGAGGAGACGCTCTTTCGGCAGGACCCCGGTTCCGCGGCATGAGGATTCAGGGAGATACGGCGGTGCTGGAATTTGAGAATGTCGGTTCCGGGCTGGTCTCCCGGGGGCCTGTCGGCGGATTTGTCGTTGCCGGGGCCGACGGACGAATGCACCGGGCGCAGGCGGAGATTCAGGAGGGGAAGCGCATCGTGGTCCGCTCTCCGGAAGTCCGGGCCCCCCGCGTGGTCCGTTATGCCTGGAATGCGTTTCCCGGCGATGCGAACGTCTTCACNNGTCTGCCGCTCGGCCCCTTCCGGACGGACTCCCCGTTCCGGCCCGGAGAAAGTCCGGCAAAGGCATTTGACAAAAAGAGCCCGTAGTGATATACTACGGAATTTGAAAGTCATTTTCCGGAAATCTGAATGAATGCTGCCCAATCAGAGAATGTGAGACGTCCCAGCGGAAACGCCTCGGAGGGACTGCTGGTCCAGAGAGCCTGGAACTATGTGATGAATATTATTTATCACAATCCGGGGAAGGTGGTCCGGGTCCCGTCGTCGCGCCAGCTTGCAGAGATTCTCGGGATCTCGCGCTCGACCGTGAATCAGGCATTCGAGAAGCTGCTGGATGCGGAGTATATCATCACCCGCCAGGGAAGCGGGACATATACCAATCCGCACCGCAGTTTCTTCCCCGAACAGGGACATCCTCCGCTGATCGGAATCTGTTTCTACGAAGGCGATGCGTTTTACTATACGGGCAGTTCATGGCGGATCATCTCCTCACTCGGGAGCTGTCTGGGGGAGCGGGGATACAACATCCGGCTGCATCAGAACGGGATCGCCGGAAAGATTCAGACCGATCAGATGCTGCAGTTCTCCTGGCTGGATGCGCTGGTCTCGTTCAAGGGAAAGTATGCGGAACTGCTGAAACTGGCGGAGACGATCCCGGTTGTCGCCATCGGAAATACGCCGTATCCGGGGCTTCCGTCGGTTCTCCTGCGGGAGGAGATGATCGTTTCCGAAGTGGCAAAACTCTTCCGGGAGGAGGCGTGTTCGGAATATCTTCTGCTCCGGGCGGAAACCCCGGACGACTCGCTCCATCTGCTCGGGGAAAGACTGATGGCGGAAAATGCGGAAATGAAAATCCTGGAAGTGAATGTCAAGGAGGACGGATTCGAAGAGCGTCTGCGCAAGCTGGTGAGCCGTGGAAAACGTGTTCTGCTGGTCCATTACAATCAGTATACCCGGCTGGTTCAGGAGATCCGTGCGGAATATCCTGAATCCGTGGTGACGCTTTCATATGACCATCCGCTTCACCGGGAAGTGTATCATGGATACAGTGTGGATTTTCCGTGGAAAAAGGTGGCGGAATCGGCGGTCTCTCTGCTTCAGGAGGTCATGACGGATCCGGCCTGCGACCGCCGGATCGTCTGCGCGCCGGAAATCCTCCACTGGGAATGACGACGTCCGGAGCGGAGACTGCCGCAGTTTGCAATTCCCCGGACGACGTGTATTATATCATATAAAAAACTCAGAAAAACGCCCGTGTTCGCGGCAGGATGGAGTGTTTTTATGCAGACAGAAGACCGGACCATGGTCTCCCGGATTCTCTTCCGGAATTCGCCCGGAGAGGGCTTTCTCTTTGGAAGCGGACTTCTGCTGTGGTGGATGTTCTTCCTGCTGTTGCTGATGTATCCGCTTCCGGCGACTCTGAATGGAGAGATTCCCGCGATTGCGTGTGCCGCGGCCGGAGGGATTCTTTTTGTCGGGAGCTGGGCGTATGGATCCATTCTTCTCGGACAGGCTCTTTTCTCTCTTGCCGAAGAGTGGCCGCTCGTCCGCCGTTTCCGATACGGAGTCTGGCTTTTTGCGCTGGTGTTCCCCCTGGCCGGACTGGCGCTGGCTCCATTCCTTTTCCGGAGACGACGATGGATTTCCGCTCTTTGCGCTCTGACCGGCGTCTGCGCGGAAGTGATCCCGATGGTGTATTCGTTTTCGCCGCAGATGGATGGTATTCTTTTTTTCGGCGGACAGATTCTGCTTTTTCTCTCGGCGTTCGGCATCCGGGAAGGGGGCGGGAGACGGAGGGGGATCGTGTTTTTCCCGATCGGATGCTGGGTGCTTCTGCTGCTCGGAATTCCGGTCTGTGAGAAGATCCTGGAGGGAAAAATCACCGGGGAAAAAAACACGCTTTCCCGTCTGCTCGGACAATCGGTTGAGTTACCGGAGTTCCGAAAACGGGAGCAGACGGGAATCTCCATTCAAGCCGAACCGTTGAAATCGCTGATTGCATCCGTTCCGGACAGTGTGAAGCCGGTAAAATACCGTCCCGGCAGAAGGGAAATGATGCGGTGTCTGGCGGAGCTGGAGAAAACCCCGGCGTTCCTCGCCGCCAGAGAGGCTCTGCTGAAACTGCCGCCGCAGAACATTGTCCATGACTGGCCCGGAAGGGATATGCTGTTCAATATGCAGCTGTCAGAGATGGAAGCATTTCGGATCGCCGCCTTGTATTCCGGTTTCACACTGCAGCTCAACGCATCCGATCGAGCGGTGGTTTTCCGGTCGAATGCGGAACTGGAGCGCCTGCGCGACTGGATGCTCTGCGGCAATACCCTGTTTGCCAGACTTCTGGCGGACCGGATGGAAGTCCTGCGTCTGAACTCCCTCTCTCCGGTTCTGGCGTCCGGGGCGTTTTCGCGGGAAGAGATGCTTCAGCTTGCGGGAGAAGCTCCTCCGAATTTCGGACGCGTATTTGCGCGCGCCATGGGCTGGGAAACAACCGTATGGGATGAATGTTTCCGTTCCAGAGACTCTTTATCCGACCGTCTGGAAATGGTGGAAGCCTTTTCAAAGCATTTTGGAATCCGCGGCTCGCTTCNNTTCGGGTTCATTTCCTGCGGGATCACCTGTACCTCCTCCGGCAGTTCCGGATGCAGGCGGAACTTTTCCTTTTCCCGGAAAAGATGCCTTTGCCGGAACGTATGCAAACAGCCCGTGTCGACAAGGATACCATCCGGAAAAAATACTTCAACTGGACAAAGTTAACGCTGGCAGAAAACCTTTTTCTGGTTCATTTCATCCGGACGGAAGTGGAGGCGTATCATCAGATGGTCCGGATCGCCGTGGAGATCCTGGAATACCGCCGGACGCATGGCGGAAAACTGCCTGCGTCGCTGGCGTTTCTTCCCCCATCGCTTCCCCGCTCGACCGACGGCATTCCGATCGGATACCAGGCCGGGTTCCTCTCCAGAGAAAAGGGAGAATCCGGATACGGATTCCGTCTTTTTCTTTCCTGCGAGATCCCGGATAGGAACCCTCCGATGTTTGAGGTGATCCTCTCCGGGAATCCTGCGGACGGAACGCCGGATGCGTGATCCTCCGGAATTACTGTTCTCCGCGGGCAAAACGCAGGAACCGGTCGGTCATGTCGCGGATGGAGAAGCGTTCGATCCCGTTCAGATAGGAGAAGGATGTGTCGTTGAAATTCTTCGTCCAGTGCGAAGGGATCTGTTCGATGCCGATCACCGCGCCGACGATGCTTCCGGCTGTTGCGGCGGTACAGTCGTTGTCCAGTCCCATGGCGACCGTTTCGCCGATGACGCGGCTGAAGTCTCGTCCGCCGATCGTGAGCCCGAATACCGTCAGAGCGGCATTGTTCAGGGTATGAACCCAGCTCATGTCACCGAATCGCTCCATCACAGCTTCCCGCGCCTCGCGATAGTTCCGAATGGTTCCTGAACGCTCCAGAGCCCAGCGTACGGTTTCCGCCATTTCGCATTCCGCGGGGATTTCCGCCAGAGCGATTTCGAGCGCCTCTCTCGGATGATCGACGGTAAACGCCGCCGCGATCGCCGCCGAAAAATACATTTCTCCGTAAACTCCGTTCCAGCGATGACTCAGAACTGCATCGCGCCAGGCCCATTCCGCGGCGAGTTCAGGATTTCCTGCCGCGGCATATCCCCAGGCATCGGAACGGATATCTGCACCGATCCACTCCCAGAATGGATTGTTGATCCGACCGGCGAGTTCGGGGGCGACCCCCTCTTTCAGATTCTTCAGCGTGACCTCTTCCGCCGTACAGGCCATCGGCAGATATTTCAACCACATGCGGCCCACATCGGCGGTTGAGAAGTTTCGTCCGCACTCTTCGAGGATCAGGAGTCCGAGCTGGATATAGGCAATGTCGTCATCCACCGGCACGCCGTGCATCTTGTCCCGGGTGTAGGTTTCGGGGATTCCGGTCAGATAGCGTCTCTGCCAGGAGGGCTGTCCGGCGGTGCGCCAGTAATCGTCAGGCGGGAAGTTCATGTGGTCGAATTCTGCATGAGCGGCCATATCCTCCACGGAGCACATTTCGACAATCGCCCCGAGTGTGCATCCGGCGAGACGGCCGTTCAGAGCGCCCGCCATTCGCGATGCGAGCTGTTTCGGCTCCACCGGTCGCGGCGAGTGATCTGCTGCCGGCCGCAGAGCCCGGATCTCCTCCAGGGAATCCGGTTCTCTGCGCAGACGTTCCGGATCATCCGGCAGATTGCGCAGTTCCTCCATTTTTTCTTTGAGTTCCGCGATCAGTTTTTCTGCTTTTTCCTTTGCGCCAGGAGCCTTTCGGTCGAGACGGTCGCGCATCCAGTCTTCAGTCTGATTGGCGAGTTTATGAAAATCTTCCAGTATTCCGCGCATGGCTCTGCCTCATAGTAAAATTTTTAAGTTTGTCTTGTTTGGAGCAGGGACTACTATACCGCAGTTTTTCCGGAAAACAAGGACTTTTGACGGTTCCCTGTCATTTCCATTTGAGAAGAGTGAATTTTTCGGGGATGGGAAGCAATGTTAATCTTTCCCGGAAGAGTTTTGTTCCATCTCCTTCGAATCCGTTTTTTGAATGTATCGCCGCTTCCGGTGCACGGAGGGCGGACGTTCATAGATGCGTTTGAACTCCCTGGAAAAATGAAACGGATCCTTGATACCGATTTTTTCACAGATTTCCTTCAGCCCCATTCCGCTGGACTCCAGCAGATTGGCCGCGATGGAATAACGCAGACAAGTGAGATAACGGTAGGGCGGCATTCCGGTTTCCATTCGGAATTTCCGGATGAAGGCGTTGACCGCCAGTCCGCACATTTTCGCCCCGTCCGCATTGGACCAGCTTCGCGCGGGATCGTTCTTCATCGCTTCGCAGACCTGGAAGATACGGGGATCCACCGGAACCAGGTGGAGACGTTCATGAAGATGAATCAGAACTTGAAGGATCAGTTGCAGAGCATGCAGTTGTGTCAGAGGAGAGAAATTCTTCTGTTCCAGAGCCTTCCGGAGACGGGTAAGCTGTATCCGCAGATTCCTTATATTGCTCCCATTGAAAGAAGTGCTAAATTAAGAGAGTCATCGGAAAGGAGAGATCATTGCCACGAAAAAACAATGGACAGGCAGGGAAAAGCTCGCGCTAGTGCTTGAGGGACTGAAAGGAGAATGCCGGATCAGCGAATTGTCAATGAGCATGGAATCTCGCAGGGGATGTACTGCAAATGGCGGGATCCGCCGCTTACGGATGGAGCCAAACTATTTGAGCGGGGCGGAGTGGATCATGTCCGTGAGCGATCAGACCGCGAAAAACGGAAGCTCAAAGAGACGATCGGCGGGTTGACCATAGAATGAAAAAACGACTGAGAAAAGATGTTGACGCGCATGTCTGGAAAATCGCCATGCGGCACTGTCTGGAAAGCAAAGAATACATCAGGCTTT
>DDJH01000104.1:0-272 GCA_002338895.1 Lentisphaeria bacterium UBA1829
TGATCAATCAGATGCGGTCCCCAGTTGGAGAGCAGTCCGCCATAGAATTCCGTCATGGTCATCCAGTCGTTGCGGCGGCAGAATCCGACGCTGCGGTAGAGCTTGATGTACTGCACTTCCCCGATCAGGCCCGAATTCATCAGCTCCCGGACCTTGATGAAGGGCGCCTCGAACCGGCGGTTGTGACGGAGAAAGAGTTTGTGCGGATGCTTCTTCGCCACCGCAAGAAGATGTTCCATCTCCGCCACGCTGGTCGCCACCGGCTTCTCCAC
>DDJH01000104.1:277-12087 GCA_002338895.1 Lentisphaeria bacterium UBA1829
CGATCTTTCCCGCCTCCAGAATCTGGATCGCCATCGGCACATGATCCGGATGACGGACCGCAATGGTCACCATGTCGAGCCCCGGATGCTTCAGCATCTCCTCCAGAGAGGGATACTTCGCCACATTCTTCAGCTGTTCCGGAACATCCTTCACCAGACGCTCGGGATCGTGATCCGCACAGGCGACCAGTTCGAATTTGTCCGGCATTCCCCCGATCTCCTCCGCATGGTTCCCGCCGATTCTCCCGACTCCGACGATTCCTACCTTCAGTTTTTGCATGATCTTCCCAATTCCTTCTGTTGAATTGAACTCTTATTGAATTTTATGAATTTCCGAAGTGTCCAGCGCACGCAGCGGATTTTCCGTTGTGATTTTCTCCGGCGCTTCCGGCTGGGGTGTCACGCGGTCCGGAAGCACACCGTCCGCCGGCGCCGCCCAGCGGATCGCATTGGCAAGCACTTTCTGAACGTGGACGTCGTGATAGATCGGATAGCTTTCGTGTCCCGGCGAGAAATAGAAGATCTTCCCGTAATCCCGCTGGAACGCCACGCCGCTCCGAAAGACGTTCCCGCCCTCGTACCAGGACATGAACACGATCTTGCCGTCGTCGGGAATGTCGAACCTCTCTCCGTACATCTCCGAATGCGGGATGACAAAACTTTCCGGGACGCCGCGGGCAATCGGATGCGTCGGATCAACCACCCAGAGTCGCTCCTTTTCCCCGACCTCCCGCCAGTGCAGACGGCATGCGGTTCCCATCATCCGCCGGAAAATCTTCGACATGTGCCCCGAGTGCAGCACAATCAGTCCCATTCCATGCAGAACCCGGAACTGGATGCGGTCCACCAGAGCGTCGTGGAAAGTTTCGTGTGCGCAGTGACCCCACCAGAGCAGAACGTCGGTATCGTTCAGCAGAGAATCCGGCAGTCCCTGCTCCGGCATGTCGAGCGTTGCCGTCCGGATCTCCAGATCGTCCGCCTGCAGGGCCTCCCGCAGGGCTTCGTGAATCCCGCGCGGATAGATTTTCCGGATATAGTCCCCCAGCGGACCTTCGCTCTGTTCATGGACGTATTCGTTCCAGATCGTGACTTTGATCTTTCTCATCGCCTTCTCTCCCAAGTTTGAATTAGCGGATATAGTTCTTCCGCAGGAACTCCGCGCTTCTCCGGAAGGATTCAAACGGATCGGGGCAGTTCCCGTCATGTTCGACCACATAGTATTTGACGCCGCACTGTTCGGCCGCGGTCAGAAGAACATCCCAGTCCAGATTGCCGTCGCCGATCGGGCACATGACAATCTCGTTGGGCGGGACGATTCCGTAGTCCTTGATATGCAGCACGTCGGTCCGTCCAGGGAAACGGCGGATCCAGCGTTCGGGATTGTCCCCTCCGCGCTGAACCCAGAAGGTATCCAGTTCCGCCTGGATGTCCGGTGCGTTTGCGTAGATGATGTCGAGCATCCGCTTCCCGTTGAAATGCTGAAACTCCTGACTGTGGTTGTGATAGGAAAGTGTGACTCCGAACCGGCGGAGCACCTGGGCGGACTGGTTGATCTTCTTCGCCAGATTGACCACCTCCTCTTCCGATGCCGGAAAAGTATACGGCGGGAACGGCACCGCACAATGCGGACACGAGAGTTCCTGAAGACGTTTCCCGATCTCCTCCGGCACCTCCAGAATCCGGTCTGCCGGATCATGGCTGGAACACGGAATCAGATTGTTCTCCTTGAGCATGGCGGAAAGTTCCGCGTTCGGCATGGGTGCGATGGAGCTGGAAAGCTGTACCGCTTCGTATCCCATTTTTCTGATTTCCCGCAGCGTGCTGCGGACCTCTTCCGGCGTTTTGATGAATTCGCGGAAGCTGTACATCTGTGCCCCGAGTTGCGACGGTTTCATTTTCTCCGATCCTTTTTTGTTCAGTTATCGGTCCCGGAATTTCCCGGTCCTCAGAAAATATACTCCCGCAACACGATTTTCAAATATAGGAAGCAAACAACTTTTTATACAAAACGAACATTCCGCCCCGTTTGCTCCGGAATCCTACCGGACCGCGTTGAAGGCCGTGCAGACCGCCTTTGTGAAGTAGGAAAGATCCTCATCCTTCGGCGCGTAGGGCGACGAGGAGATCCGCAGTTTGACGATTTTCGAGCCGAACGGAAACACCGTCAGCTCCGATGTCCGGAAATCCCCCGCAATCCTGATCCGGAACAGTGCGCTGCGCCCGAACACGTTCGGCGGCTCGTTCAGATCCTTCTCCTCCAGCGGCAGAACCTCCGTGACCTGGGAACTCTTCTTCGGCAGATTCACAATGGCGCGATGGATCGTCCGGAAGTGCGCCCGGGCGTCCGCCTGCGTAAGAGTCCGTTCCGCGCCGCTCAGCGAATAAATATAAACATCTCCGCAGTTCCCGTCCGGATCCGAATACCGCACCACCGTCCCGATCAGCGGATTGAAGTTTCTGACCACCTCGGTTTTTCTGAACCGCCCGATCCGGGGCGGAAGCGTCACGCCGGTCTCTTCGTCCACATAGCTTTCCCGCGCGGGACGGCGCTCGTACAGCGACTGTTCCCGGCCCTCTTCCGCCACTCCGGAAAGCAGCGGAAGAAGCAGAACGAAACTCAGAAGCGGCGTCCGGACATTCATCAGTTCTTATTCTCCGAGTTTCTCTTTCCAGAACGCCAGCTGGGACGCCACCTGCTCATATCCCGTTCCTCCATAGGACTTGCGCAGCGTCACCGCGGAAACCGGCGAGAACAGCTCCAGCATCGACTTATCCGCTTCCGGGATCACCGACTTCATCTCCTCCACCGACAGCGCATTCATCTCCTTCCCGTGTTCCGCACAGAAGCGGACCAGCGCCCCGACCTTGTGATGCGCATGGCGGAACGGGACTCCCTTGCGGACGAGCGCCTCCGCCAGATCGGTCGCCATCAGTCCGGGATCGGACGCCGCTTCGAGCATCCGCTCCGGACGGGTCTTCATCGTCGCGATCATCGCCGGGTAGACCGACAGAATCCCCTTCGCCGTGTCGATCGAATCGAACAGCGGCTCCTTGTCCTCCTGAAGATCGCGGTTGTAGGTCATCGGAAGCCCCTTGCAGATGGTCAGCATCGCGGTCAGATTCCCGTACATCCGTCCGGTTTTCCCGCGCGAGATCTCCGCAATGTCCGGATTCTTCTTCTGCGGCATCAGACTCGATCCCGTGCAGAACGCATCCGAAAGTTCCACAAAGCGGAACTCCTGCGACATCCACAGAATAATATCCTCCGACAGGCGCGAAATGTGCATCGAGAAAATCGCCAGCGCCGCCAGCAGTTCACAGGCAAAATCCCGATCCGCCACCGAGTCCATGCTGTTTCGTGTGCAGGCGGGGAAATCCAGCGCCTTGCGGACGAATTCCCGGTCGATCGGCAGCGTCGATCCGGCGAGCGCTCCGGACCCCAGCGGCATCACGTTCAGACGGGTCCGGCAGTCGGTCAGACGGCCGATGTCCCGCTCAAACTGCTCCACGTACGCCAGCAGATGATGCGCAAACAGCACCGGCTGCGCATGCTGAAGATGCGTGAAGCCGGGGAGAATGGTCCGTTTGTTGGCTTCCGCCTGGCCGAGCAGGGCGCGCTGAAGGTTCCGGATGCCGTCGATGATCTCCACGATCTCGTCGCGCAGATAGAGCCGGGTGTCGAGCGCCACCTGATCGTTCCGGCTGCGGGCAGTGTGCAGGCGCTTGCCCGTATCCCCGATGCGCTGGGTGAGCATGGTCTCAATGTTCATGTGGATGTCCTCGTTCTCCAGAGAGAACTCCACCTGCCCGGCATCGATATCCGCCAGGANNACCTGATCGTTCCGGCTGCGGGCGCTGTGCACCCGTGCGCCCTCGTCGCCGAGAAGCCGGATCAGTTCGGTTTCAATATGCATATGGATGTCTTCCAAAGCGACATCGTATTTCATCTTTCCTTCCTCGATCATCTCCCGGACCTTGTCGAGATATTCGATGATCTCCTCGGCGGACTTCTTCGGGATGATTCCGGTTGCTCCGAGCATGGCCGCATGGGCCTTGCTTCCCATGATGTCGTGCCGGTACAGCCGTTTGTCGAATGAAATCGACTCCGTGAAATCCTGAACGCTTTTCGCCGCGTTTTCGGAAAATCTTCCGCCCCATAATGCCATGATCGTTCTCCTTCGCTGATCGTGTTGATTCTTCCGGGATGCAATATAGCACAGGATCGCGGAAAAACAACGTTGGTTTTTCAGAATCCGTGCCTCTCCGCTTTCCGTTTCAGATCCGGAAGACGGAGCCGATTTTCCGTCCGAGGATCACGCCGGCCGCCGCAAGGGTCGCCGCGAGAAACACCATCGTCCAGACTCCGAACGCGCACGCCGTGAACGGTCCCGATCCCAGAATCTGCGACAGATCGAAAATCGCCCGCGTGATCGGAAAATAATCCGCCTTCTGTGCCAGAATCAGCGAGTCCGACACCTCCAGCATCGAGAAGCTGAACGCAAACAGCGCTCCCACCACCAGATTCGCCGCAATCAGCGGCAGCGTGATCTTCCGGAGTGTGCGGACCGGTCCGGCTCCGAAGGTCCGGGCGGCCTCTTCCAGCTCCTGCGGCGTCTGCTCCAGCCCCGCGCTCACCGAGCGCAGCACGTACGGAAGACGGCGGACCGCGTATGCAATNNGGATTGTCCTGCGGATTGAAAATCTCCGCCGCCCACCGGTACTCCACCGACATCCCCAGATACCCGAACGCCACCACGATTCCCGGCACCGCCAGCGGCAGCATCCCGAGCGCATCCAGCATCCATCCGAACGGCAGCTTCCATCTCTGGACGATNNNNTCCCGCCGCCAGCGCCGCCAGCATCGCCAGCGACGAGTAGCGCAGACTGTTCAGAATGCTCGGCACCACCAGCTTGTTCCCCAGTGCATTCTCAAAATTCAGCAGCGACCAGTGCTCCGGCAGAATCGTCCCGTACCAGTTCAGCGAGAACGCCGTCAGCACCAGCGCGATGTGCGGCAGCGCCGCCAGAAGAGTCACCGGAACAAAAAACAGATGCGGCANNCCCGCGGATTCCCGTCAGACGCACCGGCGCTCCCTGCACCGTCCCTTTGACCGCCGTCCCCGTCGAGCTCCGCAGGATCCACCGGGCCAGCAGATACATCAGCGACGAGAGAATCAGCATCACCGTCACCAGTGCATACGGTTCCGGATTGCTCTCCAGTTCCGTCAGTCCGTTGAGGATCTGCACCGGTGTGACCCGGTTGTATCCGAACATCAGCGGAGTTCCGAGTTCCGTGAAACTCCAGATCAGCACGATGCTTCCTCCCGCCAGAATTCCCGGTTTCAGCAGCGGCAGCGTGATCCGNNCCGGAACAGCCTCCGGAAGAATCCCGCTCCGATGTTCCGCGCCGCCTCCCGCATCGCCGGATCTATGTTCCCCAGCGACGACACCAGATTCAGATACAGAATCGGATACAGATGCAGCGCCTCGATCAGACAGATCGACCAGAACCGTCCGTCTCCTCCCAGAAAGTCGATCCGTTCGAATCCCCATCGCACCAGGATCGTGTTGAGCACTCCGTAATGTCCGAGAATCTGCTGAAATCCGAGCGCTCCCACAAACGGCGGCAGGATCATCGGGATCATCGCCGCAAGATTCGTGATCCCTTTCCCGGGAAAATCATACGCATCATACAGAAACGCCATCGGCAGGGCGATCAGAAACACCAGAATCGTCGTCACCACGGCGATCCGGAAGGAGTTCAGCAGCCCCTCCAGATAGATGAAGTTCGAAAACACCTCCCGGATCAGTCCCGGATTCAGTCCCTCCGCCACGACCGTGTAGATCGGCAGAAGCAGAAAAAGAGCCAGGAACGCTGTGATCAGAAGAGCAAAAAGATAACGGAAAAGTTTCATCGTCCGGTTCCTTTCTTTCGCGCCAGTTCGGCGGCTTTCCGGTAGTTGGCCCGCATGGTGTCGCGCCATTCGCGTTTGGTACGGGCAATGTCGACGGCGGAGCGGGTGCCGCTCCGGCGGAGAGCCCGGACCGCCTTGTCGGCATCCCGGTACTCAAACGGAAGCGCGTTGAAATACTTCATCGCTTCGGGGACCGCCTCGGGTCCGCCCGCATCGAGGATCGCCTTCCAGGCCGCGCGGAGCTCGTCCTGACAGTCCAGCATGATCGTGCGCAGGAGAACCCGGAGAAGCGTGTAGTACCGTCCCGTCCACTCCGGCCGGTAGGTGAACGACGAACCGGACGCATACGGATTGTAGTCCGGATCGGACCGGTACTTCTCGTACTCCGGCGCATAGAGGTCCCGGCGGATCGGCGGACGGCGCAGGGCGCTCCGTTCCGGTCCCCCCGGCGTTCCCGGTTTGAAACACAGCAGTTTCTGTCCTTCCGGCGAGAGCAGAAAGGCGATCAGCTCCACGGCGGCCCGTTTGTTCGGCGCTCCGCGCAGCAGCTGGATCGGGTCCGGAGAAACCGCCGTCCCGCCTTCCGGAGGAACATAATTGAAATGCGGTCTGCCGCGGAACTGGATGCCGCTCCATTCGCGTTCGGTGAGTCCGTAGGTGTCGATCGCCATTCCGGCCGCCGCGGCGCCGGAGGCCACATCCCGGGTGACTTTTCCCGCACTGTCGGTGACCGTGAAGGCGTTGGCGACGATCCGTTTGATGAGATTGAGTCCGTCCCGCCATCCCTTTTCGGGCGAATTGCATTCCGCCATTTTCTGCTGGATCATCACTTCAAAGCACTTGTTGATGGAGCCGGACTTGCTCGGGTCGCCGATGACGATCCGGTTGAAGAACCGCGGTTCGCCCAGATCCGCCCAGCGGCGCGGCGGAGTCTTGTCCTCAAGCTCCTGGAGACGGTCGGTGTTGTAGCAGAGTCCGAATGTGGAGAGGCAGAGCCCGTAGTAGCGTCCTTTCGGATCGTACAGCAGTTCCCCTCCGAACGACTGCGGAATGATCTCCTCGCGCAGCAGTTCGGGATATTTTTCCCGGATTCCCGCATCGACCGCGAATCCGGCCGCCGCATTCCGGGCCAGCTCGAACACGCCCCCGCCCGCCATCAGGTCGACGCCGATGGAGACGTCGGAATCCAGAAACGCCCGGCGCGCCGTTTTGACCTCTTCCGGGGCGTCCGGTGCCGGATCCCGGGAAAACGCTCCCGCGATCCGGTCGTTCCAGGGCAGATGACGGGTTTCGCAGTAGCGGCGGAACTCCGTCTGATAGCGGTCGGCGATGTAGCGCATGATGTCGGAGGTGCCTCCGGGGGCGCGGTAGTCGAGGACGATGTCCCGGCCGTACTTTTTCCGGTAATGTTTCCGGAACGCCTGTTCCCATTCGGTTTTGATGGTTTCGTTGTGGGGGGTGAGGATCACGAGCCGTTCCGTCTCCCCCTCCGGAATTGTTCCTTTCGGCGCGGAGGGGCGGAGCAGAAATGGGATCGCCAGAACTGCACCGAGAAGAAGAAGGACCAGTGGCAGTTTGAAGCTCATGCTTCGACTCCTTTCCGGTTTTTGTAACTGTCCGGACTGCAATGGTGATAGTTTTTGAACGCGCGCGCGAAGCTGGTGGCGGAGACGTAGCCGAGCCGTTCGCCGATTTCCTTGCATGTGAGAGTGTTGTCGCGCAGGAGGCGGCGGGCGACGCGCATGCGTTCATCCGTTGCGAACGCCCCCGGCGTGATTCCGGTCTGCGCATGGAAGACCCGTGTCAGATGTTCCCGGGAGACATGCAGCTTTTCCGCGATTGCCGCGATATCCAGCTCCCGTTCCAGATTGGCCGAGATAAGTTCCTGCGCGGAGCGGACCAGTTCGGCTTTCGGCGAGAAACTGTCTTTGAATTCAATACTTTCTCCGAAGAGGGCGAGGGCGTCGAAGACGATTTTCGATCCGGCCGTCGGCGAAAGAAACTGGAACGTGTTGTCCTGACTCTTGTACGATTCAAGATGCTTGACGAACCCCTTGTCGAGCGACAGATCAAAGGTGTATCCGTACCGGGCGTTGAGATCATCGACAATCTCCTCCATGTACTTTCCGTAGAAGGAGATCCAGATGAAGACCCACGGTTCGGACGCATGCCCCGGATAATAATAAGAGGTCTCCGGATCGCAGAGTTTTGCCAGGAAGGTCTTCCCCGGAGTCAGGCGGGTGATTTCATTTCCGCAGCGGAACGCGCCTTCTCCGGAGACGGTTGTGACAATCTGGGCACACCCCTCCTCGACCTGGCGTTTCGACCCTTCCATGTGGTAGGAGGGGGAGTTCTGGATCTCCAGGACGATTTCGTCCGGAATGGGCAGGGATTCAATGGGTTTCAGGATTTGAAAACGAACTTGCCAAAGCCTCATGATTCACGCTCACAAAGTGTAATGTTTTTATCACATATTGTGTACTATTACATTCTTGACGCAAATTTTCAAGCGTCTATATTAACGATAATCGGAGTTTTTTCAGTCACGAAAAGGAGAATAAGAGTCATGAGCAAAAAAATCAGGGTCACAGTATGGAACGAGTTCCGGCACGAGAAGGAAAGTCCCGCTGTACAGGCGGTCTATCCGAAGGGAATCCATCAGGCGATTGCGGATTTCCTGAACGCGGAAGGGGATTTTGAAGTCCGGACGGCAACGCTGGAAGAGCCGGATCATGGTCTCACCCAGGAGGTGCTCGACAATACCGACGTTCTGTTCTGGTGGGGGCACTGCGCCCACGGAGAGGTCCGCGACGAGATCGTCGACCGGATCCAGAAACGCATCCTCTCCGGCATGGGACTGGTTGTTCTCCACTCCGGCCATAAATCCAAAATTTTCATGCGGATGCTCGGAACAACCGCCGATCTGCGCTGGCGCGAAATCGGGGAACGGGAACGCGTGTGGGTGGTGGAACCCTCCCATCCGATCGCAGCCGGACTGCCGGAATATTTCGAACTGCCGCATACGGAGATGTACGGGGAACGGTTCGACATCCCCCGTCCGGACGACACCGTGTTCATCACCTGGTACGAGGGCGGCGAGGTCTTCCGAAGCGGCGTGACCTTCACCCGCGGAAACGGACGCATCTTCTATTTCGCTCCCGGCCATGAGACCTTCCCGATCTATTTTGATCCGAACGTGCAGAAGGTCCTGATCAATGCGGCGAGATGGACCGCGGCCCGCGTCAATGTCCCCGCCGGCTGCCGCAAGGTCGACTCCCCGGAGAAGATCGAAGAGAAACTTGCAAACGGAGGAAAATAACATGGCGGAAAAACTGAGAGCCGGTGTGATCGGACTCGGAATGGGCGGCGGACATCTGGCCGGATATCTTGCCCATCCGGATGTCGAGGTGGTTGCCATCGCGGACCGCCGTGAGGACCGTCGGGCGCTGCTGCCCGAAAAGTGGCCGACCTTCGAGGGAAAGGTCTATCACGAGGGTATCGACATGATCCGCAATGAGAAGCTCGACATTCTCTCGGTCGCCGTTCCGAACAATCAGCACAAGGAACTGACCATCGCCGGTCTGGAGGCCGGTGCCAACGTCCTCTGCGAAAAGCCGATGGCGATGAACGCCGCCGAGGCGCAGGAGATGCTCGACACCGCGAAACGGTGCGGGAAAAAACTCGGCATCGACTTCTCCTACCGCTTCAATCCGCAGTCCCGCGCGATGAAGTCGATGATCGAGGAAGGGGCGCTGGGAGAGATCTACTATGCCCGGAGCGTCTGGTTCCGCCGCCGCGGAATCCCCGGACTTGCCGCCAACAATTTCAATACCGGTTCCGGATCCCCGATGGGATCGTGGTTCTATGACAAGGCGCAGTCCGGAGGCGGACCGCTGATCGACCTCGGCGTGCACCGTCTGGATCTGGCTCTCTGGCTGATGGGATATCCGAAGCCGGTCTGGGTGATGGCAAGCACATACGACAAATTCGGACCGCGTCTGGCGAAACAGCAGGGCCTGAGCTACACCGTCGAGGATCTCGCGTGCGCCATGATCAAGTTCGAGAACGGATGCACGCTGGAGCTGGATGCCTCCTGGGCGTCCAACATCCGCGAAAACGAGTTGCAGACCATCCGTCTGCTCGGCGACAAGGGCGGCATGTACCAGTACAATTTGAACGAAGGCTACACCTACGAAGTGGAATACTATTCCGAAATCGCCGGCCGCGCCTTCGACAGCAAAATGCATACTGCGCACGCGATGCCCAGCGCATTCCAGCTGTTTGCCGATTCCGTGCGCGACAACACCCCCTTCCTTGTTCAGCCGGAGGAAGGCGTGACCGTCATGAAGATTCTGGATGCGATCTATCAGTCCGCCGGAAGCGGCGAACCGGTCCGGATCTGACAAACGCAGCGAACCTTCCCTTTCCGGGAAGCGTGTTCGATCGGATACGGAGCACCTCTGTTTTACGGNNCGTTTTTTTTCTGTCCGAACCGGGCTCACGGACGGATTTCGATTTCCCGCCTGCTTTCAGAGACAGGAAAAGGGGAGGGGGTTTTACGGATTTCTCTGCCGGAACATCGGACGGGAGAGGGTTTTCCGGTAGGCCAGCGGTGTGATGCCGTAGTGTTTGCGGAACATCCGGTGAAAGTTTGCAGTGGAGCCGAAGCCGCAGTCCAGGGCGATGGAGGAGACCGGACGGATCGTGTTTTTCAGAAGGTCTGCGGCGTATTCCAGACGGTTTCGCATCCGGAGTTCCGTAAAACTTTCTCCGGTGCTTTCCCGGACGAGGTGTGCGGTCCGGCTGGGGCTCAGATGGATTTTTTCCGCGAGGTCGTTCAGCGTCATGGGTTTGGAAACCTCCCGGCTGATGAGAAAGCGGATCCGGTCTTCGCGGGAGAGATCGGAGGGGGGAAAATCGTCGCGGATCATTTTTTCATACCAGAGAAGCAGTCTTGCTCCGAGCTGGCGGAGCGCCTCGAGTGTCCGGAACAGCTCCTCCTGCGAGGCCCGGCGCACCGGAGAAAGATCCGGCGGATGAACCCGTTCCTGCGATGCAATCTGAAGCAGTTCGGGAGGAATTCCCTGTTCGGGCGGCCGGCGGATTCCGGCGGTCAGAAGACAGAGCAGCTTGCCGTCCCGCATCACCGGAAACACCCACTCCAGAATTCCCGCATGGCAGAGCTTGACGCATCCTTCCGGGATTTTCCATGCGTCCCGGCAGAATCCGAGGCAGTCGAAGTTGGAACACATCGTTCCGGAGATCTGCTTGACTTCGCTGCAGATCCGGTTGGTGTGGATCCGGTAGCGCATCGCCTGGGAGAAGATCGGCGTATGGACATAGCAGCTGACGCTTGTTGCCGTCAGTTCTTCAAAACACTGGATCGCCTGTTCCGGAATTTTCAACATGAAATACAATCCTCTTCTGCAGGAAAGATAGCATAAACAGCATGAAATGCAAGAAAAACAGCTGAATCGGATCTATCTTTTTCGGAGGAACGGGGATATAATAAAATCCGGATGGAGACATTTTGTCGGGAAGTTCCATTAAGGATTTTTATTATTTATAAGGAGAAAAAGAGAAATGGAAACGGTAGAGTTTTCGCCGGAGAAGGAGATTCCGGTTGTTGCGGAAGCGGATGTTCTGGTGGTGGGTGGCGGACCCGGAGGAGTCGGCGCGGCGGTGATGTCGGCGCGCGAGGGCGCTTCCACGGTTCTGGCGGAACAGCACGGACGAATGGGGGGAACCGCCACGTTCGGAGAGATCACGCCGATGATGATCAATCATTATGCCGCGGACGGGAAACTCGAACATGGCGTGTCGATGGATCAGCCGGTGTATACGGAGCTGATGGAGCGTTTGTGGAGCTATCTGCCGGAGGAGCGGCGGCCGACG
>DDJH01000062.1 GCA_002338895.1 Lentisphaeria bacterium UBA1829
GGCGTCCACCCGAGCGATATGGGATACGTCCGCATGATGGAACAGCTGGTCCCGGCCCTGAAGAAAATCCTGAAATAAGGATCTGCGCTGTCACCGGACGTTCCGCCGGAGGAAGTGTTCCGTTCAGGGCGAAGGGCGGATGAGACGCACTTTGCCGTAACGTGTCGCATCCTTGCGGAAAATTCCGTTGAAGTAGTTCAGAACTTTCCGCTGTTCTCCCGGATTGCGGTCGTTGACCAGGAGGGAAAAACCGAGATGGGAATCCGGTTCCGGAGGCGTTTTGATGCCGAGAAACTTCCACTCAAAAAAGAGGGTGTAGACGGTCTGTCCGCAACTTTCATCCCGCTGCACATTTCCTTTTTTCCGGACTCCGAACGGCATTTTGGGCAGATCTTCCGCGTGCCGGAGGAAATAGAGCATGGCCGGAAGCGTTTTTCCATGGTCGAATGCCGCGCCGAATTCCACAATCCGGTGTCCGTTGAGGGAGTGAAAGAAATTGTTCGGGTCCCATTCTTTATCCGCATCGGCATCGAAAGCGACCTGAATGGAATCTTCTTTCCAGAGCGTTCCCCACGTTTTGCTCCGGACAAGAACCGGGTCCTCGACACACACCCGCAGATGGATTCCTTTTTCCTCCGCCCAGAGCTTGAAGTACGCCTTGGCGGAGGAGCGTTCTTCCGGTTTGATTTCATCCCGTCCCCATTGGTGGATAGGGATCGGTTCCAAAGAGCTCCACGGGTCGGTCGGAGGCGTTTGAAAATAAGGCGCCGTCAGCGGGGTGAAATCCACCGGAGAAGAGAAGGTCCATGCGATCGGTTCCCGGAACGACACGCTCAGCGTTCCTGTCTGGCGGTGTCCGTTGGGGAGATCCGGAACAGAGAAGGAAACAGAGGTCCCTTCCGCAGAGAGAAGTGTCTTTGCGGGGAGGACTCGGCCGCTGTCCAGAGTCAGTCTGACGTCGGCGGGGATCTTCCCCGGAAGACGGGTCGCCAGATGGAATGAAAGTTCGGTTGTCCGCTCTGTGCAGAGAACATGGAGCCGTTCGCAGCGGACCGGATCCAGCAGTTCAAAGCGGTGGATGGTCCATGTTCCGTTTCTGCGGACGGGAACTGCGTATTCCCCGAATGGGACGCCACGGCGGAAAACGAACGAGCCGTCTTCGCGGCTGTGCAGTCCGGGAGGCAGGAGAAGCGCATCCCCGTCGAGACGGAATCCGGTTTCGGGAAGAAGTTTCCGGACAGCGCTTTCCCGTGCTTCCGCCAGTTCCGTTCCCGGAAAAACGGCATAGAGCGGACTTGGGGAGAGCGTGATTTTCCCTTTCACCGTCTTACGCGGAGTCCCCGTCATGGAGCGGAGGCGGACGGGCGCGGTTCCCCGAAATTCAAGCTCCCGTTTTCCTGTCATACACCAGGCGGCGGAAACGGTCTCCGAACCGCGGCGGAAGGTGCAGAAATGAACGTCCGGAGCCATCCGGATCCATTGTCCGCCTCCTCTGACGGAGGCCAGTTCCTGGATCAGAGCCTGGTAGCTCGCCATCGCGGGAAGGGGGGAGAGATTCGGTTTTACGATGCTGTACGCATACTGGTTCCGGCGCGGATAATATTTGGCGGCAAAGTACATGAGATGATGGATATCCCGCACTGTGCAGAGGAGTATGGATCGGACAAGATAACGGGCTTTGGTCAGTTCGTCGACGGGTTTCTGCCAGTCGCCCGGTTCGCTGCACCATCCGAATTCCGTGAAGGCAATCGGAAGATGCGCCCAGGGGGTCGTCTTCATAAAATCCTGGAGATCCATAATGTTCCGGATGAACTCCTGTTCCGGCGGCGTGGCGTAGACATAGGCGTGCATGATCAGAAAATCCATGTTTTTGAGGATTCCCGCCTGCACATACGGCTTGAACTCTTCGAGTTTGATCCGGGAGAAGCTCGGACCGCCGATTTTCAGGTCCGGCCGTTCCTTCCGGATTGCTTCCGAAATCACATTGTGAAATCTGACCAGCTCTTCGCGCGATCCCTTCCAGCGGCTTGAGGGTTCGTTGAACACATTGACAACATCCGGAAGATCGGGCGTGTAGCGCACCCAGAGGCGGACCGCTTTGGAAAGCATCTCCCAATCGTCCGGCGGATAGATTCCCCCGTCCGATTTCCCGCCGTTGAGAAATTTGGGAAGCCCGAACAGCGCCGCGTGGCGGAAGAGCGCCTGGGAGTTGAGTGGTCGTCCCGGATTGCGCTGATAGCGGAGCGAACCGTCCGGATTCCGTTGGATTTCACTCAGATTCCAGCTGTTGTAGTGCATCGAGAAGTTGTGCTTCTTTCCCCATTCGGGCGTTGCGTAGACAAGGCAGATGCCGTAGCGCGAGTTCTTTCGGATTTTCTCGGAAAGCGGAGGACCGGTCACGGCAAATGTGGCGGTGTCGCTTCTCCGTTTTCCGTTCCGGCGGAGAAGATTACATCGGAGGGTGTAGAATCCCCGTTCCTTCAGAACGATCGAACCGGTCGGACTGCCTGCGGGAAGGATGGTTGTGAAGAGAAGATGCTCTTCTTCGTCGGTTGCGCTCAGCGTCGCCCGGAGAACATTCTCCGGATCCGGGATCCGGACGGTCACACGTCCTGATTCCGCCTGAATAACGGGATCTCCGCCCTCCGGAATGAAGTGAACCCGGTCCAGATCGGTTTCCTCAATGCTCAGCGTGCGGATCTGCAGCTCTCCATTCTTTACCGGAGAGAGAAAAATCACAACCTTTCCCTCTGTTTCTCCCGGCGGAAGATAGAAGGTCCGTTCCTCGGTGATCCATTCTCCGTTTTTCCCTGCGTCGCGAAAGGCAAGCAAATAGACGTTTTCGGAAATTTTCCGGTCTCCTTCCAGCCAGCGTCCATTTTTCGCCCGGATCCGTAACTGGGCGAAGTCCGTCTTCCCGGATACGCGATAGCGAGTCCGTATGCGGAAGGACCGTTCAAACTTTTCCGCCGCACCGAACGTCAGATCGGGCCCCGAGACGGTCAGAAGTCCTCCCTTTTCCGGAATCGTGCGGAAGGAAAGAAGATTTTCCTTGTCATGGCGGATTACGACACCGGATCCGGCGGAAAATCCGGATTCTCCGCCGTGTTTCCACTCATAGACAGGAGCAGCAGAGGTCTTCAGGACGGTTAAAACAGATACCGCGATCAGAAGTGAAACGAGACAGGGGTTCATGGGGCAGATCCTCGGATTATTTTTTGATGTTGTAATAGGTTGCGGAAGCGGTGGAGCCGATCAGCTGTGCGGCAGGCCGTTTTGCCACATGGCCGTCGAGCCAGAGACAGTTTGCATCCCGTTCACCGTGCCGAGGATAGGGATTGTATTTTTCGGTGTAGGCGTTGATGACACGTCCCGCACCCTTTTCCGGAGAATTTTCCGCGAGGTAGAGTTTGCGGGATGGCGAGACGATCTTCAGGATTTTTTCCGGTCCCGATGCGCTGACATTCTGATAGTTTGTGCCATACATGATCCAGCCGACGCCTAATCCGCTGACGGTCTCATATTTCTGGTTCGAACATTTGCGTACAGGACAGCGCAGGATGATGTTTTTATCCGCGACATAAGCGTCATAACGGGCCTTGGCATTCGGATAGCGGTAGAAATCCAGATCACTTTCCCAGCTGACCCAGTTCGGATAGTAGTTGTCCCAGTCGTTCAGATAGCTCTGAAGGCTCAGGAAAACCTGTTTCAGATTGCTGGTGCAGGTGGTCAGTTTCGTATGTTCCCGGGCTTTCTTCAATGCAGGAAGAAGCAGAGTAGCAAGAATCATGATGATGGCAAGCACAACCAGCATTTCCATAAGAGTGAAAATCCGTTTCACTGCCGTCCCATACATCT
>DDJH01000126.1 GCA_002338895.1 Lentisphaeria bacterium UBA1829
ATGGGGCTCGCTGGGCGCATACTATTTCTGAAACGTTTTTAAATTCGTTTCAAAATCTCAGAAGCATTTTTCAGAATACCCATAACCCCAAAGAGAATATCAAACTTTGGGGGATTTTTTTAGAGAATCTTTCCATATGTCCTTCCAGCCCAAAATAAACAGTTTTTTTACGGACAGGTCGGTATATTTTTCAATTCCGGTTTTCAATCACATTCAGAAGGGCGTTGAAGCCAAAGCCGCCGGAATCGAACGTTTCTTTCCATTTTGTCTGCGTTTCTTTGCGGAAGGGGTCAATAATTTTGGCATGACGGACTTCCGCGGAACGCCGCATCGTTCCCTCCATGCATATTTCAACTCTGTTTTGATCCTTTCCGGGAAAGAGTACGTCGGAGATTTGAAGAAGAAGCCCGCTCCGGTAAAGGCCGCACGTGTTTTTACGAATGGGGCGGACAGTGTCATTGTTCTCTATACCGGTACCGTTGAACCGCGCTGGATCAGCACGGAGGGGATTCCGTTTACGGAGGCTTTCGCGATTGACGGAACCCCGATCAAGGCGGAGGCGGGCGGAAACCTGAAGGCGGATGGCGGACTCTGCTATCTGCTTGTGCCGTCCGAAAAGCTCGCCGGGCTTGTCAATCCGGATACGGAGCATATGAAATACTGGAAGCTGGCAAAAAGCTACAAGCCTGAAGCAAGAAAAATTTCACCGGTTGTCTTCCTGTTTGAACAGTGGAAATGTGCGAACAGAACCGCGACAAGTTATCTGGCCTGTCCGGAAAAACTGGATTTTCAGATGTTCAATTTCTCCGGAAAGCCGCAGACCGTTGAACCGGAGCTTTCGTTTTACAACAACGGCAAATTGGTGCGGACGGAGCGCCCGGGCAGAATCGTTCTGCCTCCTGAGAGCGCAACGCCGCTGACGGTTCCGCGTGGCTCGAATGCCGCGGAACTGTCCGTAATATTGAAAGATCGTGCCGGATCGGGAAATCCGCTGAGCATGAATTTCCTGAACCGCAACAGCATGAAACCGGTTGCTCTGGAGTTGAACAATGCTGTACGCTGGAGACCGAATTCAAACGGACGCATGCGTATTTCCGCCGTTCCGGAGGAAAACGCAATCCGCTTCCGGACGGAGTGGGAAAAAGGCGGCGGCTGGGTTTATCCGGAATACATTTTGACGGACAAGGAAAATTTGAGCGGCGCGGTCGGCATAGCCTTTGAAATCAAAGCGAAACAGGGGAACGGGGGAAAACGTTATCTCCATGTTCAAGTTCATCTTGCGGAAAAATCCGGGAACTGGAAAGGTTTCAGCTTCCCCGCTCCTTCTGAGGAATGGCAGAAACGTTCCGTTTATTTTCCGCAAGGAGACATTGATTTCAGTCAGATCCGGAAAATCCGGATCGGGATGGGCCCTGCGGACAAATCGCTGGATTACTCCATCCGCGAAGTGAAACTGCTTTTCAAATGAGCATTATGAAAAAACAACAAGAAAGGACGGTTACAATGAAACACCTCATGACTCTTACACTTGCGGCGGCAGCTCTGTTCTCCGTACAGGCGGCGAACTGCTTTTTCCGCTCCGACATCAACTGCGTCAAATCCAGAATCGAGCTGGAAGGCAAATCCGATTCCATGAAAGTCGGACGCCAGACCAATGTCCGTGACGAAGACGACAGGAAGTACACTCTGAGCGTCGTCACACCCAAGCTCTCTGACGAATGGAAAGAGTTCAGCTACACCGTGACCCCGTCGGAAGACGGCGATCTTCGGATCGGGCTGATGGGACAATGGGAACGGACTCCGGAGGCGTGCGGCTGGGTTCTAATCGACCACATCGACATCAACGGTGTTCTTGCTCCGAACGGCAGTTTCAAGAAAACCTACAAACTGAAAAACGGCAAAGTCATGCCCGTTGATTTTTGGCTCAGCAAGAAGGCGTGTTATGTCGCGGAAGGCGGCATCGACGGTTCCGGTGCAATTCTGGTCAATCATGACAATGCCGGTCTTTTCGTCATCAAAAACGCGGAAGCCGGAAAAGAGTACACCATTCAGTTTACCGTGAAAGCGGCGCAAGCCCCGCGGGATTGAATGAACAAGAAGGAAGGTTGGATTAATATGAAAAAGATATCTAAGCCGATTTTTGGATGGTATCGCGATGCGATATGTTTTGGATTTACGCTTGTAGAGCTCCTCGTGGTAATTGCGATTATCGCCATCCTCGCCGGCATGCTTCTGCCTGCGTTGAACAAGGCGCGGGAAGCGGCGCGGAAAATCAACTGCACCTCCAACATGAAGCAGGTCGGGACCGCGGCAGCGCTCTACACGAACGACAACAACGGGTATCTCGCCGTAAACTACAACGGCTCCTGGTCGTATGCGTTCGGAATCTACAAGGACGGCAGAGAACCGAAAAGTCACGGATATATTCCGCTGAAAGTCGGACGCTGCCCGTCGCAAGCCCCTGCAGCATGGGTAAACAGAGAACAGAATGTCTATGGAATCAATTTGCCTCCGCAGGGTAGCCTGCATGACCCCAATTACTGGAACTGCTGGCCGCAGACAGAGTCTCTCTTCGGGAAATTCAGTTCCTACGTAGCGGGCATTCCTGTCGTAAACAGCAGTAACCCTGAAATGTGTTACATTCCGGAAAAAATCAGGAACAGTTCACGCTTCCCGCTGTTCAGTGATACCAGTTATGATTACGGAGATGTGAAAAATGTTTCAGACTTCAATCGCCNNCCCGAAAAATGTTTCAGACTTCTATTTCAGTACAACGAGTGAAGCCAAAGCGCTCAGCCTCCATCATGGCGGTGTTGGCTCAACACTGTGGGCGGATGGTCACGCAAGCAACCCAGGTATCCGGACTTTCCGCGAATTGAGACTCATTTATATAAAGCTTGACGGAACAACAATCAAGCTTCTTTAACCTTTCCGCACAACCAAAGGATTTCTGACAATGTTTCACTCATCGAACCCCGGAACAAGTTTTCTGAACCGCGAAGTTTACCGCGACAAGGTGCTCGGCTGCT
Organism: Lentisphaeria bacterium UBA1829; assembly: GCA_002338895.1. GTDB lineage: Bacteria > Verrucomicrobiota > Lentisphaeria > Victivallales > UBA1829 > UBA1829. The sequence continues at coordinate 3,030 of DDJH01000126.1, forward strand.
GGACCGGCAAGAACATTGGCGGGACGCTCGGCGCGCCGTTTGAATGGAAAGAGGGTCCGTTCGACGTCTCGTTCTATACGCAGGACCTCAAGGGAGAACCCGCGCCGAACGACGACCTCGACCTTCAGCTTATCTGGCTCAAGGCGATTGAGGAAAACGGTATCTATCAGGTCAACGAGCGCGTGCTCGGCGACTACTGGCTCGCCCACATCACCGGACCGTGGAACGAATACGGCGTGGCAAAGAGCAACATTGCCAACGGACTTCTTCCGCCGCTTTCCGGAGCATTCAACAACGAGGCGTGGAAGAACAGCAACGGCGCATGGATCCGGTCGGAGATCTGGGCGGCGCTCTTTCCGGGGGACCCCGACGAGGCTCTGAAGTTCGCGTGGTATGACGCCTGCGTGGACCATTCCGGAGAGGGGATTTACGCGGAACTGTTCACCGTCGCGCTGGAAAGTGCCGCCTATGTGGAACAGAACATCATGGAGCTGATCCGCATCGCGCTTTCCAAGATCCCGGAGAATTCTCGGACGGCGGAGTGCGTCCGGTGCGCCGTGGACGAGTTTCAGAAAGGCAGCAGCCTGAAAACGGCCCGGGATGCGGTTCTTGCCCGGAGAGGACAGTTCGGTCATCCGCAATGGGACGGATACTTTCAGGCGCCTGCCCATATCGGATTTGTGGTTCTTGCCCTTCTGTACGGTGGAGGCGATTTTTCAAAAACGGTCTGCGCGGCGGTCAACTGCGGCGACGACACCGACTGCACCGNNGCGAGACGATTCAGACCATTGCGGTGAAGCGTTACCGGGCCCACATTCCGGAAACCCTCTCCGAACTGGTCGCCCGGACCGCCGCGTGCCGGGAGCTGCTTCAGATGGAGCATTCGGGACTCCTGGTCCGCATCGAGGATGCCGAAACGCGCGTGAATCCGGAATGGAACACGATCTGCGCCGGAAGCGAAAAGGCGGAAAGAATCTGGAAGATGTGCGACGGAAAAACTCTGACATTTGATTTCCCCTGGGGCCGTCTGATGATCTCCTATGAGGAGGGTCCGGTGATGGAGCCGTCTGCGACACAGAGAATTTCGCTTCGTCTTTTTTCCCGGTTTCACGACTCCGTTCCGGTGCGTCTGCAGTGGATGCTCCCGGAGGGGTGGGATATCTCTCCCTCCCGGGAACAGGAGCTTGTGCTGATGGCCCAGCTTCAGAGCAGTTCGAGTTTCCAAATTACGAGCGGTTCGTTCCGGGATTCGGTGCTTGCGTTCATTCCGGTGAAGATCGAACTTTCCGGGCGGAAGAATCCCTGGATGATAACGGTTCCTTTCCAGTGCCGCGGCGGGTGCGTCTGCGGACATGACGACGGATTCCCGCCGGAACGGGAGGAACTGATCGGACGCATTGATGCGCGCCGCAGCGCTCTGCAGAAAAAAGGATGAGTTCCCATGAAGATGATGCGTCCAGCTGGAAGTGTTGCCGATGACCGGGTCCGGTACTATGTTCCGCCGGTCCGGATCGTGGAGTCCCGGAATTGCCGCGGACTGGAGAAACTGCTGCGGAAAGGGTGCGGACAGGCGACAATCTGGGCGGAACCGGGCGCCTTCCTGAAAAAGAACGCATCCCTTCTGCTGGATTTCGGAAGGGAGCTGCATGGAGGAGTCCGGCTGATCAGCGGAAGATTCCCGTCCGGACGGCCGCAGAAGGTGCGGATCCGGTTCGGGGAATCCGTCGGGGAGGCCACGTCGGAGCCGGATAACGATCACGCGATGCACGATACCGTCATCGAGCTGGCGACCATGGGCGGAACGGAATATGGAAACACGGCCTTCCGGTTTGTCCGGATCGACAACCGGGAGGAGGACGAGCTGGAACTGCGGGAAATCTGCGCGGTGTTCCTGTTCCGCGATCTGGATTACAAGGGATCGTTTGCGTGCGATGATCCTCTGCTGAACCGGATTTTTCAGACCGCATCCTACACCCTCCAGCTCTGCATGCAGGATTATCTCTGGGACGGCGCCAAGCGCGACCGCCTGATCTGGATGGGCGATCTCCACCCGGAGATTTCCAGCATACAGACCATCTTTGGAGATCAGGAAATCATCCGGCGCAGCCTCGATTTTATCGTNNCTCCACCCGGAAATCACGGCTGCCAATGTGCTCTTCGGGGAGACAGACGTCGTGAAAAGAAGTCTGAACCGGATGCGGGACGAAACCGTTCTGCCGAACTTCATGAACGGCATCTCCAGTTATTCGGTCTGGTATGTGATTGCGCTGCGCGATTTTTTCCTGGCAAACGGGAACCGGGAGTTTCTCCAGTCGCACAGGGAGTATCTGCTGGAGCTTCTGAAACTTCTGGAGAGCCAGATCGGGGAGGACGGTTCCGAACAGCTGGGCGGCTGTCGGATTCTGGACTGGGGTTCCCGGCACGACGAACGGTCGATTCATGCGGGTCTTCATGCACTCCTGGTCTGGGGGTTCGAATCCGGAAGAGAGCTCTGCGCTCTTCTGGAGGCTCCGGAACAGGAACGCCGCTGCCGGGATGCGGTCGAGCGCCTGAAACGCTATACGCCGCCGGAGTGCGGGGGAAAGTCCGCCAACGCGCTGCGGGTCCTGGCAGGACTGGCGGATGCGGTGATGGTCAACCGGGAGAAACTGGCGGTCCATCCGTTCCGGGGGCTTTCCACGTTTCACGGCGGGTATGTTCTCACGGCGCGGACGCGGGCAGGCGATCTCGCCGGCGCGCTCGACGTGCTCCGGAAATACTGGGGCGGAATGCTCGCCCTCGGCGCGACAACCTTCTGGGAACACTTCGATCTGGCATGGATGGAAAACGCCTCGCCGATCACCGAGTTTCCCGCGGAGGGGAAAATCGATGTGCATGGGAGCTATGGGGAGTCCTGCTTCAAGGGGTATCGGAACAGTCTGTGTCACGGGTGGTCGTGCGGACCGGTTCCGTTTCTTGCCGAATCGGTTCTGGGGATTCATCCGGAGGAGCCGGGCTGTCGGAGAATCCGTCTGGCGCCCCGTCTCGGCGATCTTCAGTTCGTCCGGGGGACTTTTCCGACTCCGCACGGAATTCTGCATCTGGAGGCGCGGAGAGGGGAGGATGGACGGATTCATCTTCAGTATTCCGCGCCGGAAGGCGTGAAGATCGTGATCGCTCCGGAAGAGCTCCGGAGAATGGTTTTATCCTAAATAAACACAGGGAGTCTGCAATGGATCAAAGTCGAGGAACAGCCGTTTTGAGAGACGGTCGAATCCGGAACCGGAGGATCGTGCGTGCCGGTTTCACACTGATAGAACTTCTCATCTGCATTGCCATCATCGCCGTTCTTGTGAGTCTGCTTCTTCCGGCTCTGAACAAATCGCGGGAGGCGGCGAAGAGCATCACATGCACATCCAAGCTGAAACAGATCGGGGTGGCGCTGTTCCAGTATGCCGGCGACAATACCTCCTGCGCGGCGGAACCGCATACTCTCCTGTTCGGCTGGCACGGGAAACAGGATCCGGGATGGCCGTATGAAAATCTCGGATATCTGAACAGAAAGAATTTTTTCCGCTGTCCCGCGGATCTGAAACCGCGCACAGGGTTTTCCTCCATTCTGGACAATCTCTGCTATACGAACATCAGCTATCATGTCACGCAGAACATGGCGGGGATTCTGAGCTATAACGGAAGTTACTGGAGTGCGACGGGCGCCAACTGGAACACCGTTTTCCCGACTCCTGCGCGGCTGGAACGGATCCGGCGTCCGGCGGGGATTGTCTACTGGACGGAAAACCGGAACGGATTTGTCAACAATGAGAGCGGAAGAGCGGACTGGACGCAGCCGAACAAGTTTGCCATGTCGGAAACAACGGGAAGCGGGAGCGATTACAGCTTTCTGCTGCATCCGGGAGGCGCCGGGACTCTGTTTGTCGACGGACATGTGAAAATGCTCCGCTTCAGCGAGATTCTTTCCGCGGGAAATCCGACTTCCGCCGCTCATCCTTATCTGTCGTGGTATTGAAAAACGCAAAAGGGAGATCCTCTGTGAAAACCATTCTATCCGTTCTTTTTCTGGCTCTTTTCTTTTCCGCGTCCGCGGGGGAGACGGAGATGGATCTGCTGTTCAGCTCCGATCATGGG
>DDJH01000054.1:0-8752 GCA_002338895.1 Lentisphaeria bacterium UBA1829
GTGACAAAAGACGGAGTCTGAACCTTTTTTCCACCTCGACTCCCGGTGAACAGGGCGGAGGCGGCCGCATAGGTTGCATACATCTCATTGGGAATCAGAGGTCCCGTAAGAAATACTGGCGATCCCTTCCAGTTTGTCAAATCTCCATCCACGCCGAGAAGATGATTCACCGAGAGAGGAATACTCTGCATGACGCCTTCTCCGAAATCAATTGTGAAACGCCGGAAAAGATGGTGCGGACGCATGCCGGAAAACAGTACAACTTCATTATTATAACTCCCTTTCGGAGGATCCCACAAATAATACAGTTCACTGTTCCAGAGTGTTTTTCCATGTGTTTTCTCTCGCAGATAATGAATATTTGTCTGCGCAGTGGTACGGCTTGTGTCAAGCCGGGAGGAATAGGGATGAAAACTCAGCGCATCGCACATTGTCAGCGCTCCGGAACTGTTCAGAAGCGCAAGATAATGCCCGAGCTTCCCATCGTAATCCGCTGTGAGACAGCCGCCGATCACCAGAGCAGAGGGATCCGCTTTGCGGATTTCTCCCGCAGCAATCTTCACATATTCCACATAATGTTCGGCAGGGATGACAATATTCGGCTCATTGGTGATCTCATACGCGGCAATTTTTCCCTTGCAGTGAGAGGCAAACGCGGCGGCATATCGTTTCCAGTCGCTGTGCGAGGGCAGGACGCCGTCCCAGCGCGACTGCTTCGGATTGCAGTACCGCTTCCCGTTCCGGATCACAAACTCCGGAAGACGCGACCAGTGCCGCTTCTTTCCCCGCCGGTCCCGCAGATAGAGCATGTTGCCGAAAACCGGCATCAAATGAAACCCATATTGCTCCGCCAGCTGAATCTGCCGTTCAACTTCCGACCAGTCAAAAACGCCCGGTTTCGCTTCAATGTTTTTCCAGGAAAACGCCGTTCCCAGATTTCCGACCCGCAGAAGAGAGATTCCCGCCTTCCGGTAGAACGCCAGATTTTCTTCCACTCCGCTTCCCGGAAGACGAAATGTATGCGGAATTTCATTCTGCTCATGTTCCCGGCATGAAAAATCGTATTCCACTCCCGTATGATGCGCAGTTCGGAGCGAAGAATGGTCCTTCGGCGCGTTCGGAATCACCGCAAGGGAAAGCGAGGGAAAGAGCGCACTCTTTTCCCGCAGCTTCATCTGTCCGAACCGAGTCGGACGGATGGATGTTTTCCATTCGACAAGCTGTCCCGGCGGAACGGAAAGAACCTTGGGCGGAAGCTCGATCGAATATTCCGGAAACACGGTGTCTTCCAGAGTGAAATTCAGAGAAATGCGTTTTTCCTTCTTCGTGTGATTGAACGCTCGTACCGTGAGCGTGAGCGGCTGCTTGTCCACGGAAAGACGATCGTTCAGAGTGGCGGAAACATCCACCGCGCTGTCATTCTGAGACAATTCGGTGGGCTGAGCGCCTTCGTCCAGGCGGACTCCATCAATCCATAACGTGGCCGGATTCGCCTTCCCGCCCCAGTTTCCCCAGGTGAAGCGAGGGAGGAAGTCCGAATCCTCCAGAACGCGGAACGTGCAGTGAAAACGCTTCCAGGATGTGGTGACGGTGGTATGAGCGGCAGGGACGTACCAGCGGTCGTCGCACTGGGAGATCATGGCGCCGCGAAGATGGAGCGGCCGGTCGCTCCGGGCGTACCACGAAAGAGTGTATGTCTGTCCTTTGCGCAGAAAGACCCGGACGGCGGAAAGTTCGACGGAATCCGCATTCGGATTGTCGATCCGGAGGCTCTGCCGGCCATGAATCCTCTGTTTCGGATCGGGCTGCGCAGGACGGAAATACTGGTCCTTCCGGGAAAAACGGACGACGGTCCAGTCGTCGCTCCCCAGCTCAAAACTGCCGTTCCGGATCTCCGGCGCCGCGGACAGTGCCGACAGAACTCCGGTCAGAACAGCTGCGGAAAAAAAGATCTTTTTCATGCAACTCCCTGTGTTTTTATTGAGGCCAATAAGGATAATAGCGGCTGTCGCCATTGACAATGACTCCAAACCGCCAGACGAGCAGATAATCGGCATAGGTGTTGTTGCCGAATCTTTCCTGAAAAACATGTCCGTCCACCGCCAGAAGATTGTCCCGCAGGAAATGGCGGTAGCCCGTGTAGGCGTTCAGATTCGTGGCGTTGGAGATGTTCATCTCCGGATATGTGCCCTCCTGAGAGGTGTATTCATAACAGAGCGCATTCAGCGAATAGTTGAAATCCCGCATGATCGCCGTCCCGGATGGACGGTTGCATTTGGAAAGCCGCCGCGGCGCGTATTTATCCGGAATCTCCTCCTTGCCGGCAAACGCATTCCACGCATAGGAACTCAGCGGACTGGTCGTGAGTCCCCGTCCGGCGACGGATGCTCCCCACCAGCAGCTGTTCTCCTCCGCGGTCGGACAGTAGTAGACTCCCGGAAGACGTCCGCTTTTCGGAAAATCCCCCGTCGCAAGATAGGGGTACAGTTTGGAGATGAAGTTCGGACGCATCTTGATCGTCGTATCCAGCGTGTTGGAAAAACTCGGCTGGTAATCCTCGTTGTCGCCCGCATACTGCATCAGCGCTACACCGAACTGCTTGACGTTCGACGAGCACGAAACCTGCCGCGCTTTGTCCCGCGCACTGTTCAGCGCAGGAAGAAGAAGCCCTGCAAGAATTGCTATAATCGCTATGACGATCAAAAGTTCAATCAGCGAAAAATCTCTCCTCTCCCCTTTCCGTAAATCCTTCATCCAATACCTCCTGTTTTTCCCGGATTTGAAACTAATTATAGCAGTTTCCTCCCCGGGCTTCAATCACAAAAGGTGCAGAAAAATGATCTTTTTGTGCAGAATTGTTTGCTTTCCTGGCAATTTGGCAGTATGGTTTCGCAAACATCTTCTCTGGAAGGAGTCGCATCCCATGCTGCAGGAATATGTCATCCCGGAAGAACTCCGGCGCTATCATACGGAACTGCCGGTCAGAAGCTACGGAACCTTTTCCGGAAAAGGGACCAGCCACAAAATCGACGATCTTGAAATCTGCATCCGGCTCGGCGACGAGAGCGAATATGCCGTCGACCGCATTGATGGAAAAGAGTGGATCACTCCCTTTCCCCATGTGATGCTGAAAACTCCTGATCTCGTCCACAGCTTCTGTTCCACAGGGGATCGGATGGTTCGATTCTTCCACTATCCCCCGGAATGCAGAATGGTCCTCGAACGCTATGGCATGAGCTTCTCCCCGCGGATCTGGCCGATCTCCTGCACGGAAAAACTCCGTGCGCTCTTCGATGAGGTCGATTCTTACGCCTCCTCCCTTCATCTCCCCGGAATGCCGGAACGTCTGGACTCCATCTTCTGACGGATCCTCCTGGAGCTTTTCCTCTCCCGCCAGACCATCGAACAGAAACCCGATTTCAATGAACGCAAAATCCGGAAGGCCGCTTCCTATCTCCAGTCGCACTGCACGGAGACGATCAATTTGTCCGAATGGATCGCCTCCTGCGGCATGTCCAGGCGATCCTTCTATTTCTACTGGAGAAAGTTCTACTCCCTCTCTCCGGCCCAGTTCATCCTCTCGCAGCGGATTCAGCAGGCAAAGTTCCTGCTCGATAATACGGATCTCTCCATCTCCCGCATCGCGGATCAGATCGGGTTCTGCAACGCCATCTATTTCGTCCGGATGTTCCGGAAATGCTCCGGAATGACACCCCTTGCGTACCGGAAACGGTTCCGATAGAAGAAAATGTGAATGAAAATGAAAATCAGGCGCGCGGATGCGCTTTGTTGTACACCGCTTTCATCCGCTCCGTGCTGATGTGTGTATAAATCTGGGTCGTACTCAGATTCGCATGGCCGAGAAGCTCCTGCACACTGCGCAGATCCGCTCCCGCATCCAGAAGATGCGTCGCAAACGAGTGGCGGAGTTTGTGCGGCGTCATGTCCAGCGGAAGACCCGCGGCCCGAAGATACAGCTTGAAATTCCGCTGAAAGGAGCGCGTTGTCAGCCGCTGCCCGAAACGGTTCACAAAGACCGGGGCATTCCTCCGCTCGTTCCCCGAACGCATCCGCCGCACCGGAAAGTATTTCCGCAACGCCCGGATCGCAGGATTCCCAAGTCCGCACAGCCTCTCCTTCTTCCCTTTGCCGCGGACCCGCATGACCCCCGAAATCAGATCCAGATCCTCCATGTTCAGTCCGAGCGCTTCGCTGATTCGCAGGCCGCCGCTGTAAATCACCTCCAGAATCGCCGCGTCCCGCGCGGCGGAAAAGCGGGCGCTTTCCTCATCCTTGGCAATCTCCTTTTCATAGGCGTCCTTCCAGAAAAGCTGCGGCGTATCCAGAAGACGCCCCACCTCTTCCACCGTCATGTATTTCGGAAGAAGTTTCTGGCGCTTCGGAGCAATCAGTCCGGAAAACGGATTGTCGTGCGCCAGCTGCTCCCGCTGCATGTACCGGTAGAACGAGCGCATTCCGGAGAGTTTCCGGAGAATGGAGGTCCGGGAGACCTCCAGCTCCTCCTGAAGTTTGACAATATACGTCCGCGCCGTGTAGACATCGACCGAATTCCAGTCAATCTGCGCGGTCTCCACATCCGCATTCAGCTGCAGCATCGCAAACTGCTGAATGTCAAGCCGGTAGCTGTCCACCGTGTGCTGCGACGCATTCCGCTCATTCAGCAGATAGGAGAGAAACGACGACAGCGCCCGGTCCATCTCCGGATCCGCCGGCGCAGCCTTCTCTGAGCTCATTTGGCCCGATCCCGGTATTCCAGCGCCGCACGGACAAAACCGCTGAACAGCGGATGCGCTTTCAGCGGCGTCGATTTGAACTCCGGATGGAACTGGCAGGCCACAAACCACGGATGATCCTTCAATTCCACCATCTCCACCAGTTTCCCGTTCGGAGAGGTCCCGGAAATCGTAAGTCCGGCCTTCTCCAGCTCCTCCTGGAACTCCGTATTGAATTCATAGCGATGGCGGTGACGTTCCTGAATCTCGCCCGCCTTGTAGGCCTCCGCCGCCTTGGTCCCCGCCTTCAGCACGCACGGATACGCTCCCAGACGCATCGTCCCGCCTTTGGCCGTAATCGTCTTCTGCGATTCCATCAGGTCGATCACCGGATGACTCGTATGCGGATCGAATTCCGTACTGTTCGCATTCTCCATTCCGCAGACGTCCCGCGCAAACTCAATGACCGCGCACTGCATCCCGAGGCAGATCCCGAAAAACGGAATCCCGTGCTCCCGCGCATAGCGCACCGCCTTGATTTTCCCCGGCACTCCACGGTCCCCGAATCCTCCGGGAACCAGAATCCCGCTGATCCCTTCGAATAGCTCGTCGTGCGGTCTCTTGTCCAGCTCCTCCGCCTCCACCGGACGGAAGCTCACCTTCACCGAATTCGCGATCCCCGCGTGTGAAAGCGCCTCATAGATGCTCTTGTACGCATCGCGCAACGCAATGTATTTTCCGACCACCGCGATTTCCACGTTGCCGTTCCGCGGATGAAGCACCGTCTCCAGCATCTTTTTCCACTCGGTCAGATTGCTCTCCCGTTCCGGAAGATTCAGAAGCCGGAGGATGCAGGTGTCAACCCCCTGGCGGGAGAGATCCAGCGGCACTTCGTAAATCGAATTTTTCACATCCAGCTCTTCAATCACGTTCTCCCGCTTCACATTGCAGAACAGTGCCAGTTTCTGCTTGTGATCCTCCTGCATCGGGATTTCGCAGCGGCAGACCAGAATGTCCGGCACAATTCCAATCCCACGAAGAATCCCCACCGACTGCTGCGACGGCTTGGTCTTCAGCTCCCCCGCCGCCTTGATGAACGGAACCAGCGTCAGGTGGATGAACAGGGAATTGTTCTCCCCGAACTCGTGATAAAACTGGCGGATCGCTTCAAGAAACGGCAGCGATTCAATATCGCCCGCCGTCCCCCCGATCTCGGTAATGGCAATATCCACATCATCCGCGTGCATCGAGGCGATCGCCGCCTTGATCTCGTTGGTGATATGAGGAATGACCTGGACCGTTCCCCCGAGGTACCCTCCCTCGCGTTCCCGATGAATCACGGAACTGTAGATCCGTCCGGTCGTATAGTTGCTCGCCTTGGAGCAGGTGATTCCGGCGAAGCGTTCATAGTGCCCGAGGTCCAGATCGGTCTCCGCTCCGTCGTCGGTCACATAAACCTCTCCATGCTGGTAAGGGGACATGGTCCCGGGATCCACATTCAAATAAGGATCCAGTTTCTGCATCGCGACCCGGTAGCCGCGGCTTTTCAGAAGCATGGCAATGGAGGCTGCCGTAATCCCTTTGCCGAGAGACGAAACCACGCCTCCCGTAATAAAAATGTGTTTCGTCATAATCTCCTCATCCCCTGAAAAATTGTTTGGAAAGAACCCTATAACATACAGCAGTTTCCAGAAATTTCAACGGATGCGGACCGATATTTTTTTCCCCGTTTCCGGAGAAAATCTCCTCCCGGGAAAAATCCTTCACGGGTTCGGATCTCTTACAGCTTAGTATCCCGATACATCAGTTTGTATCAAGGGAAAAATCCTTCACGGGTTCGGATCTCTTACAGCGTCGCCAGGTATTTCTTGTAATCCTCTTCTTCCAGAAGATCGTCAAATTCCGCAAGATCAATGTTTTCCAGCTTGCAGATCCAGCCCTTCTCTTCCGGCGACCGGTTGATGATCCCGGGATCGTCATCCAGATTGTGATTGATCTGAATCACTGTGCCGCTGACCGGCGAGTAGATGTCGGAAGAGTCCGTGACCGATTCCACGATCCCGAGTGAATCCCCGACAATCACATCAGAGCCTTCCCGGGGAAGTTCCACATACGTGATGTCGCCGAGTTCCTTCGCCGCGAAACTGGTGATTCCGACGATTGCATCGTCCCCGTCCAGCTTGACCCACTGATGTTCTTTCGAGTAGTATTTCATATGGTCGATTCCTCCGAATTCTCTGCTTCGCTTTTTATGTTGAAATAATAAATCGTTTTTTTATATTTTCAATCCGTTTTTCCAAAAAAAATGAAGTTTCCTGAAATTCTTCTCTTTTTGAGGCGGATTTTAGGGCCGTCCCCCCGGAAAAATCGTCGTCGCTCTTCCGAATTCCTTTTTCTGTCCCCTTTCCGATTCTCTGTAAAAAGGAATTGTTATTTTTTTTAGGAAATAGTATCAAAAATAAGCAAAAAATTGCAAAAAGGCAATTTTTCTTGGATTTTTTTCAGATTCCGTATCGTTTCCGGGATTGCTTTTTCACGGTTCTTTGATATAATTAGTAACGGCACGTCGACAGAAGGTCGATTTGCCGGTGTCTTCAGATCCAATATCAATGGGTTGTTTGAGATTGAGGAGAGTTGTTGGGGACGGAAGGTTTTCCATCCCCGCGATCGGAAAAACGGGAGGGTGCCGTTTTTCCGATTTTTTTGCAGGTCAGGCCCGGGCGGTCTGCACGCAGAAGTCCCTGGCGCATTCCAGAAGGAAGTCCATGTCTTCCGGAAGGCCGATGGTGATCCGCACAAATTCCCCGGTCATCTCGCCGGGAAAATAGCGGACAAGGACCTGGCGGGTCCGCAGAAACTCGAAAAAGCCTTTGCCATCCCGGTTCGGCGGCGCGGCAAACAGAAAGTTCGTCTGCGAGGGGATGATCCGGAAGCCGAGACCTTCCAGCTTTTTCCGGAAGATCTCCCGCGTGGCCTTGACTTTTGCTGTGGTCTCCGCCAGATAGTCGCGATCCCGGAAGGAGGTCAGCGCAAGAAGCTGAGTCAGCGCATTGACGTTGTAGGAGTCCTTCACCTTCATCATCTCCTGGATGATTTTCGGATGGGCCAGCGCATAGCCGAAACGGATGCCGGCAAGAGAACGGCTCTTCGAAAAGGTCCGGGAAATGATCGCATTCGGGTGATCCTTCAGAAGTGCGTCGCAGTTGTCTTCGGCAAAATCCGCATAGGCTTCGTCGAAGAGGACGGCGCCGTCGAACGTGTCGCAGATGCGTTTCATCGCTTCCAGCGGGTATGCGTTCCCCGTCGGCGCGTTGGGACGGGCGAGCATGACGATCGACGCCCCTTGAATCCTTTCCGGAAAATCTGCGGGAAGGGCAAAATGGTTCTCCTTTTCCAGCGGAACGGAAATCACCGGCGCATTCTGGAGTTCTGCAAGGGTTCGGTACAGCGAATAGGTCGGAACGGGCATCGCCAGTGGATGGGTCTCGTCCAGAAAACAGCGGGCGAGAATGGTCAGAATGTCGTCGGAACCGTTCGCGGCGATCACCTGGTCCGGAGAGACCCCGTGGAAGGACGCAATCTCCTCCCGGAGCGTCTGGGCCACCGGATCCGGGTACAGACGGAGATGATCCAGTACCTCATCTGTCACCACCTCTTTCAGACGGGGCGTCGGCGGATACGGATTCTCGTTGGTGTTCAGCTTGATGATCTTCTTCCATTTCGGCTGTTCGCCGGGAACATAGCCGGTCATTTCGGCAATGACCGGACGGACATTCGGGACGTTCATTTCCGGAAATCCTTTCTGATGGTGGCACTTCTTCCATGCGCGTCAAGACCTTCCAGCGATGCAAAACATTCAATCGCCGGAATCTCTCTGCACAGTGCCTCTTCGGTATATTCAAGAATACTGCTTCGCCGCATGAAATCCATTGTGGAAAGACCGTGGAAGAACTTTGCGGTCCCCGCGGTCGGCAGGACATGACTCGGCCCGGCGGTGAAATCGCCCGCCGGTTCCGGTG
>DDJH01000054.1:8800-9400 GCA_002338895.1 Lentisphaeria bacterium UBA1829
GTTCCGGTGCGTAGCCGCTGGCGATTTCCGCCGCCTCTTCCAGATCCTTCGATTCGATCAGGAAGGTGCCGTGTTCCAGAACCCGGTTGACGGTCGCCAGACGCGGCAGAGTCGCCGACTGCCGTTTCAGCTCCTCCATCACCCGGTCGAGAAATTCTCCGGAGTCGGCAACCAGAACCGCCTGTTCCAGTCCGCTTCCGTGTTCCGCCTGGGAGAGCATGTCGGCTGCGGCAAACGCCGGATTCGCCGTGCTGTCCGCCACAATCATGATTTCCGACGGCCCCGCGACCATGTCGATCGCCACCGAGCCGTAGACCACCTTCTTCGCCGCCGCAACGTAGGCGTTGCCCGGGCCGACGATCTTATCCACCTTTTTCAGCGTCTGTGTTCCGTAGGCCATCGCGGCAACCGCGTAGGCGCCGCCGAGTTTCCACACCTCCGTCGCCCCCGCCTGTTTCAGCGCGTAGAGTGTCGAGGGATTGACCTTCCCGTTTTTCATCACGGGAGTCGTTGCAACGATGCTGGGAACCCCGGCTGCACGGGCGATCGCCACCGTATGAATCGCGGTGGAGACCAGCGGCGCGGTCCCTCCGGGAATAT
>DDJH01000002.1 GCA_002338895.1 Lentisphaeria bacterium UBA1829
TCTCCGGACGCGGCCGAATCCGTAAGCTGGTTATATTTTCTGAGTTTCTTTCAGAAAAGGTGTCCAGATGCCGGAAAAAAAGTAAAAATCCGGAAAAAAAGCCCGTTGCGCATTCTGGAAAAATGTTGTATAATGAATTCAGACGGTATAAAAATCAATCAAATCAAGAGTGCAGAAAGGAAAAATATNNTGAAAGAAATGTCGTAATTGCAATCCTTGCGATCCTTGCCGGGATGCTCCTTCCAGCTTTGAATTCGGCAAGAGGTAAGGCCAAGACCTTGAACTGCGTCAGCAATCTGAAGCAGATCGGAGTGGGATTCGAATTCTATCTGGCGGACAATGACCGGACTTGGATGAAGACGGATCCATGGCTTCCGGAAGAAGATGTTTTTACATGGGCTGGTCCACCACGGAATACAAAGATTGTCAATGGGACTGGGACGCTCTGCCCTTATATTGAAGATTATAAAATCCGGAGAAACTGTCCGGCTGTTCTGGATTACAATGCCAATTCCTCCGCGGTTCAGCCGAGCGGCTGCGATCGGCGGACCTATGGCTGTTTTGCAATGAATCCTCAACTGAGTCAGAAAAAAGAGAGCAATTTCAAACGACTGAGTGAAACGATGCTGGCAATGGATTATTATGGCGGGCCTTTTGTCGACCTCGGTTATACGACAAATAACTTTTCCACGTTTACCGAGACCAAACTGGTCAACTGGTTCCGGCACAGCGGAGCAAGTACGAATGTCCTCTATGCGGACGGTCATGTGGTCGGCGGTTTCACCATGAAAAATATTCCGCAGAAAAATACATTGGTATTTTATGCAGGCAAATAACGAAGCAATACAAGGAGTTTAGTGTATGAGAAAAACTTTGACAGCGGCGCTGGTTCTGGGGGCGGGCACTCTCGCTTTCTGTGCGCCGTCCACCGACATGGTCTGGAAGCTGGGTACGGACAACGGATCCGCAAACGAGTTTCAGATCCCCTATCAGGCATGGGAATACGGAAACGCTCCGGCAATCCGGAAATCCCCGGCGATGGATCACAAGGCGCACACGTTCCGGTACACGATTCCGGAAAACAGACATTTTCCGAAACCGGCGGTCGTCAGCGGTCTGTACACTCTTTCCGAACGGATGTGGATGGAGAACGACGAGATCGTCTGCAACCTTGTGCTCCGCTGGAAGGAGAGCGAGGGCGGACGCCGTCTCCTGCAGGTCAAATGCTTCAAGTGGAGCAATCTGCACAACGGGGTCGACGGGATCGAAATCCTGCTTCCCGGCGGCAAAAAGAAAGTTCTGAATCTTCCCGCCGGAAATTTCCAGAAGAACGGACCGTTTTCGTTTGACGTTGTCTTTGATGCGGTCAAAGGGGAGAATACCCTGGAGATCCGCAACGTTTCCCTTGCCAAGCACTATTATCTGGCGTTTGACAGCATCACGCTGAGCCGGACTAACCGCAAAGTGGAGCTCCCGCCGGTGATCGAGCCGACGATCTCATCCTTCAGCGGAATTGCCCATCCCGGCGATCCGGTGAAGCTGAAACTCCAGGTGTTCAATGCCGACGGCGGAAAGGCTTCCTATTCGGTTTCCGACTTCCGGGGAAAAGTCGTCCGGCGCGGCGAGGTGCCGGTCCGGAACCGGGAAGCGCAAGTTTCCCTGCCGTCCGGACAGAGAGGATATTTTACTGTGGACTGCCGGTATGGCGGCGCCTCCGCACGGACTTCGTATGTCGTTACGGAACCGGTGAAGGCGGAGTATCTGGCGGATTCCCGGTTCGGCTGTCATGCGCTCGCCGGAGACGGATACCGCATCCGGTGCTGGCCGGAACGCGAGGAGCTGAAAATGCACCGCGCGTTTCTCGGCGGAGCCAAATGGGCCCGGATGCACGGTCTGTCATGGGCTCTGCGTGAACCGAAGAAGGGAACATACGACTGGAGCGGCGCGGATGAACGGCTCGCTCTTGCGGCAAAGTACAAGCTGCATGTTCTTCTCGGGATCGGGCAGACTCCTCTGTGGGCGTCGACATCCAAGGATACAAAACTGACCGCCTGCGGCAACTACTCGTACCTGTATTATCCGCCGCAGAAGTATGAGGACTGGGCGGATTATGTGACGAAGCTGGTGAAGCGGTACAAGGACCGGGTCTCCCACTTTGAGATCGGAAACGAACCCGGCTACACGTCGGCCTTCTGGACCTGCGGATCGGCTCCGGCATTCGGAAAATACCTGAAGACCGCCTACGACGCGATCAAAAAAGTCTATCCGGAAGCGACGGTCTATCCGGGCGCTCCGCTGAACATCGACTTCCTGGAGGAGGCGATCCGCAGTCAGGGCGGAGCCAATGCGTTTGACGTTCTCAGCGTCCACTATCTGCGGAACGAGAAACGCGGCAGTGAAAAGGCCGCCTCATGGCGCCGCATGCTCGCAAATATGGGAAAAGGACTGACCCTCGTCAACTCCGAGGATATGGGCTGGCGCAGCGGAACGAAAGACCCGCTGGTCATTGCGGGCAATGTGGTGAAGGTCCATCTCCGGGATGCGTCGCAGGGCGTGATCCGCACGTTCGGATTCGAGATGTTCGACGACAACACCTCCGCGAATTACTCCTTCTTCGACAGAAAAGACAATCCTCTTCCCCAGTTTGCCGCCTATCGCACGATGACGCATCGTCTGGAAAGATCGAAATACATCGGCAATCTCTCCGGTGCGGAATACGAGGCGTATCTGTTCGACCGTCAGGGAACCCCTGTGACCGTGTTCTGGAGCGACAAAGGAAGAAAAATCCATCTGCCGGTCGGAAAAGACCGCGCAACGCTGGTCGACCTCGTGGACGTCGAGCGTTCCATCCCTGTGAAGAACGGCATTGTCGAACTTGCTGCCACCTCTCTTCCGCAGTATCTGGAAGGCGGCGATCCCGCCGTTCTGAAAACCCTGGCGGGCGCCATGGATCTCCTGCCGAAGGAACTGCAGCTGAAGAAGGGGGAGACCCGTTCGATGCAGCTGCCTCTTCCCTCCGCCTGTTCTTCGGTTGAGCTCTCTCTTCCGGAGGGCTGGAAGGGCGGATTCGCGAATTCCCGTCTGACGGTGACCGCTCCGACCAACGCGGCGACGGGTCTCTACGACGGCGCATTCCGCTTCTCCATCCATGGAACGAAATGCGCGATTCCGCTGGTTCTCGAAATTCCGTCCGGCGACGGCGGCAATCTCGTGCCCAACGGGAATTTTGAAAAATCGGGAATGTTCTGGTTCTTCCCGAAGGACAAGGCGAAGTGGGATGTCCTCCCGAAGGTCGGGTTCGACGATTCCGCGGCGGTCCGCTCCGTCGGAACCAACTTCTTCGGCCCGGCCGGCCGGATCAAGGTCCGGGAAGGGGAGCGGTATCTGATTGCGTACGATGTCCGCGGGGAGGGTTCCGCCGGAGTCTGCTACTCCATTCTGGATCAGAAAGGGAAAACCATCTTCCCCGCGAAGCCCGGAATCAATGCGCTCGGCGTGCAGGCAAGACCCGAATGGAAGCGGGTCAGCGAGATCATCTCGATCAATCAGCCCGGCGCCGCGTACCTGAGCTTTGCGATCCTGACCAATTACGGCGACAAAACCGGAAAGACGCTCTATCTGGACAATGTGACCGTCGGCCGTCTGACGGAACGCAGCACCGTCACCAAGATTCTGAACCGGGGATCGTTCACCGCTCCCAAAGGCGAGGTCCGGATTGATGGAGAGACCGGAGAGTGGGCCCATGTTCCGCTGATCCGTCTGGAGCTCTCCTCCAAGGTGGTGAACGATTCGGATCCGAACCCCTGGAAAGGCCCCGCGGACCTGAGCGGCTCCGCACGGATGATGCTCGACAGCAAAAATCTCTATCTGCTCTCCGAGGTCCGCGACGACCGCTACGCCGCTCCCGTCCCGATCTCCCGGATGGAGGATACCTGGCAGAACGACTCCATCCAGTTCGGCATCGATCCATTCAACGACGGCTGCGGCTATACGGAACTTCTGGTCGGCCAGTATCCCGACGGACGGGGATATGTCTTCAAGCATCAAAACTACTGGACCCCGGAACTGCCCGAAAACATCACCCGGCGCGGTCTGCTGAAGGATGCGGAAACCGCCGTGCGGAAAACCGCCGACGGAATGGTCTATGAGATCCGCATTCCTCTCCGCGAACTCTATCCCCTCTCCGGGAAAGAGGACGAGATCGGATTCAATTTCCTGATCAACGACAACGATGGAAACGGACGCAAATACATCGAGTGGGCCGGCGGAATCGGAAAAAACAAAAAGCCGTCTGAATACGGCCTGATGCAGCGGAAGAAGTAAGCGGATCGTTCCGCTTCACGGGACCGCGGGAAAGTGGAAGGGAAACTTCCGCATTTTCCGCGGTCCTTTTCTTTTCTGCAAAAAAAAACTTCCGGAAGTGTGCGGACGCTTGAAATTTGCGCCGACTTTTGTTACATTATCCGGAACCAAAGGAGATGACTGATGACGGATTCTTATATTCTCACGCCGTCCGGAACCCATCTGGACGGCTTCGCGGAAGTCGGGGAAACGGTTTCGTTCTTCCCGGTTCTGATGCATTCCTGCGCAAACCGGAAAGCCTACGGCGGACTTATCCGCTGGAAACTGGTGTTCAACGGAGCGGAAACGCTCTCGGAAGGGGAGTTTGATTCCTCCCGCTATTCCGGCGGAGTCGTATTCCGCGCGGACCGGCCGGGATATTACAAGGCCGTGTTCGAAGCGTTCCGGAACGGACAGTCCGTGGCGGAGGCGCGGATCGGGGTGCTGGCCCGCCCGGAGGTGCTGCGTCCGACTCTGCCGGTCCCGGAGGATTTCGACGCCTTCTGGGAAAAACAGCTTGCGGAACTGCGGAACGTTCCGGTCGCACCGCAGCTGACGCCGCTGGACGCTTCCGGGACGGTCGCGGCATTCGATCTTCAGGCTCCCTGCGCGGGAGACCGGCCGGTCAGCGGAATTTTCATGCGTCCGGTGAACGCGCAGCGCGGAAAACATCCGGCCATTCTGCTGCCGCATGGAGCCGGGGTCCGGTCGGCGGGATCCACACGGTTCGCCGCATGGGCCGCAAACGGATTCCTCGCACTTGATCTCAATGCCCACGGAATTAAGAACGGACTTGATCCGCAGGAGTATGAAGCGATCAACCAGAAGCTGGGAAACTATCCCGTCCGCGGGTTTGAGACGGGCGATCCGGAAAAAACATATATGCGCGATCTCTTCCTCCGCGTGGTCCGTGCGCTTGAAGTCCTGACCTCCATGCCGGAGTGGGATGGCCGCAATCTGTGGATCTGCGGGGGAAGTCAGGGCGCCTGGCAGAGTCTTGCCGGAGCTGCGCTGATGAAACAGGTCAGCGGAATCGCGGTCTGGATTCCCGCGGGATGCGATCTGGCGTCCGGCGGATGGCCGTTCAATTCGCTCACTGGAAAGAAGGAGCTTCCTCCGGAACTGCTTCGCACTCTGCCGTATTTCGACGGATGTTCCTTCTGTTCCCGGATCGGAGAAATTCCGGTCTCCTTCGCGCTCGGCCTCGCGGACGAGGTCTGCCGGGCGGACGGCGTGATGGCCGCGTACAATTCGCTGAAAACCGGAACAAGGGAGCTTTCCGTGCACTATCAGATGGGGCATGAGTTTTCAGCAAGCGTGATGGCATCGGCGGATCGTTTCGTCCGGTCGCATCTCCGGAAATAAGGGAAGGGGGAGGGAGGTGTGCCTCCCTCTCCAGCCGTTGCGATTCCCCCGGTCGGAAACCGGATCAGCGGGCGTTCCCGGAGGTGGCGGGGGCGTGTTCGATCAGAGCGCGAATGGCGGTTTGAAACCGAAGGCCCCGTTCTTTGTAGTCCCGGAACTGATCCATGCTGGCGCAGGCGGGGGAAAGAGCAAGAAGATCTCCCGGAGCCGCCGCATGGAATCCCTGTTCCGCCGCCTCGTCCAGAGAGGAGCAGAGCGTGCAGGGGAAGGTGTTTGAGAGTTCCCGGAAGATTTTATCCCGGCATTCCCCGATCAGAAAGGCGCATTTGATTTTGTCGGCATCGTCACGGATGGAGGAGAAATCCATCTCCTTGTCGAGTCCGCCGAGGATCAGAACGACGTTTTTCTGTCCGCCGAACGTGCGGAGAAAGGCGTTGACCGAATGCGGATTCGTCGCCTTGGAATCATCGAAAAAGCGGACTCCGCCCGCCTCCGCGAAGAGCTCCATCCGGTGGGCGTCCGGCGCAAAGGAGCGGACCGCTTCCGCGGTTTCGGCGGAGAAGAGCGCCTTTTCTCCCGCTTCCGCATAGAGAATGGCCAGCGCCGCCATGAGATTTTCCGCATTGTGGAGTCCCGGAAGTTTCAGATCGGCGCGTGCGAGAACCGGAGTGTTCCGGAAGCGGAAGGATCCGGAAGAGAGATGAAAATCCGCGTTCGTGTCTGTCGAAGAGAAGGTCAGAACCGGACCTTTTCCGACATCGACCGAGGCGAGAAGATCCGCCCGGATCACCGCCGTCCCTTTCCGGTTGCAAAAGATCCGCTCCTTGGCCTTCCGATACCCTTCCAGCGAGCCGTGCCGGTTGATGTGATCGCTGGCAAGATTCAGGAACGCCGCCGTGGAGGGAGCGAAGGAGCCTGCGATGCTCTCCAGCTGAAAGGAGCTGGTTTCCAGAATCAGGAAATCGAGATCGTTCCGCCTGCGGATCTGGAGCACGGCGTCGCTGAGGGCGTTCCCGATGTTTCCGGCCGCCGCCGCGCGGATTCCGTTTGCCCGGAACAGCGCGGCGGTGAGTTCGGTGGTGGTGGTTTTCCCGTTGGTGCCGGTGATGGCCGCGAACGGCCGGTCGAGCGCCCGGACGGCGAATTCGAGTTCTCCGATCACCTCCGCCCCGGCATCGCGTGCGGCCTGCGCCATTGGAGAGTGAATGGAGATTCCGGGACTGATGACTGCCAGCGAGGCTTCCGGAAGAGCGGTTCCCGGCGTCCAGTTGAAGAGTGCTTCGCCATCCCACGGGACGGTGCGGACATCGACCGGCAGCGGTGTTTTTCCCAGATCGCGGGCAAGCCGTGCCGCCGCCTGTCCGCTGATGCCGAATCCGAGGATCAGAACTCTGTTTTTCATCTTGGAATGGAAATCCTTTTTCTGTCGTGTGAACGTGGATTGGGCGGCGGGGGATGAGTTACGGAAAAGAAAGGTCCGCCCGTCCGTTCCGTCATTTCCGGAGAATCTACACCGTTTTCCGGTTTTTTAAATGCCGGAAAGTTGAAAAAATGAAATAAAATGGTACATTTCCCGTTGTTGTTTTTTCAATTTTAACTGCGACTGGAGTGTTTCAATGGGATTTGCCTGTGGATTTGTCGGACTCCCGAACGTCGGGAAGTCAACGCTGTTCAATGCTCTGTGCAAGGGAGGAGCCGTTGCGGCGAACTTCCCGTTCTGCACGATCGAGCCGAATACGGGAGTCGTTCCGGTGCCGGACAAGCGGCTGGACGACCTCGCCAAGCTGGAACACTCCGCCAAAGTGGTTCCGGCAACGATGAAATTCATCGACATCGCCGGACTGGTGGAAGGCGCAAGCAAGGGGGAAGGACTCGGAAACCAGTTCCTCGGCCATATCCGGAATGTGGATGCGGTGGCGCATGTGGTGCGCATGTTCCGGGATTCCGATGTGGTTCATGTGGAGGGGAACGTCGATCCCTCCCGCGATCTGGAACTGATCCTGACCGAGCTGATGCTCGCGGATCTGGAATTCCTCCAGAAGAAGATCGAACGGGGGAAGAAACAGGCGCGGAGCGGAGATCCGGAGCTGAAGGCGGAGCTGGAGCTGGCGTCGTCGTTCATCGCGGATTTGGAGCAGGGACGTCTTCCCTCGTATGACCGCGAGGATCCGAAGCTCGACCGGATCGCAAAATCCATGCAGCTGCTGACGCTGACTCCGGCCTTCGTGTGCGCAAACACCGACGAGGAGTCCTTCCGCAACTTCGGACAGGACGACGTCTCCCGGAAACTGATCGAAGACGCCGCGAAACACGGCATGGAAGTGGTCCCCGTCTGCGCGAAACTGGAGGAGGACCTCGCCCAGCTGGAACCGGAGGAGGCTCTCGCGTTCCTGGAGGATATCGGCGTGGAGAAAAGCGGTCTGGAGCGGGTGATCGCCACCGGATACAAACTGCTGGACTACATCACGTTCTTCACCTCCGGACCGGACGAATCCCGCGCATGGACCGTGACCCGCGGCTCCACGGCTCCGCAGGCCGCCGGCAAGATCCATACCGATATGGAACGCGGCTTCATCCGCATGGAGATCGTCTCCTATGAGGATCTGATGAAATACGGAAACTGGAACGCCGCAAAGACGGCCGGAAAACTCCGCATCGAAGGAAAAGACTATATCGTGCAGGACGGCGATTCGGTGTTCGTCCGCTTCTCGGTCTGAGAAAGACGGACGGAAGAATGGCGGGCGGAAGCGGAATTTTCAAAAGCACGATGGGATACTCCTTCGTGATCTTCCTCAGCCGGGTGCTGGGGCTGTTCCGGGAGATTCTTTCCGCTCAGATCCNNGGGGGGGGACTGGTCATGAGCGCGTGGTCGTCGGCGTTCCTGCTGCCGAATCTGTTCCGCCGGATTCTGGGGGAGGGGGCGCTCGGAACCGCGCTGATCCCGCTGATCTCCCATACGCTGGAGCAGGAGGGGGAGGAGGCCGCCCGGAGAAAGTTCTCCACGATCCTGATCTGGCTGACGTTTCTGCTGGCTGGAATCACCGTGGCGGTGGCGGCGCCGGCTCTGGCGATCGAACCGTATGTGACGGTGGAACGGTGGAAGCTGATGCTGCTGGTGACACCGGTGGTGATGCCGTATTGTATTTTCATCTGTCTGATCGGCGTGGTGACGTCGCTGCTGAATTCTCTGCGATGTTTTGTGCTTCCGGCGCTGGCGAGCCTGCTGCTGAACATCTGTCTGATCGCGGTGCTGGCGTGGGGGATGACGGGGGCGTTCCGGGGCGATGCAGTCGGGTTCCTCCGGGTGCTGGCGGTCGCGGTGCTGATTTCCGGCGTGCTGGAGCTTGTCGTGCTCTGGATGCTGCTGAAGCGTCAGAGGATGATTCCGGAGTTCTCCAGGACGACTCTGCTGAATTTCGCCGCGATCCGTGAAATCTGGCATCTGGCACTGCCCGGACTGATCGGAATGTCCGCTCTGCAGATCAGCGTGCTGTGCGACCGGACCATCGCAATGTCCATCGACAACAACGCGGCGGCCGCTCTGACGTACAGCGACAGGCTGATCTATCTGCCGATCGGAATTTTCGCTGTGGCGTTCGGCACGGTCTCCCTTTCGCTGATGTCGCGCACGGCCGCCGCCGGACAGCTCAAATCCATGCTGATGATGATGTTCGATTCCATGCGTCAGCTGCTGTTCATCACGATCCCTCTCGGCGTGTACATGGTCTTTTTCGGACGGAATCTGCTGGAGTTTCTGTTTCTCCGCGGAGCGTTCGACGAGACCGCGCTGAATGCTTCGGCCTATGCGCTGTTCTGGTATGCGTTCGGAATTCCCGCCTTCGCGGCAACCAAAGTGACGGTCTCGGGATTCTATTCGCGCAAGGAGATGAAAACTCCGGTCCGCGTTTCGATTCTCTGCATTGTGCTGAATGTGATCCTGAGCCTCTCGCTGATGGGGCCGATGAAGCAGGGCGGAATCGCTCTGGCCACAACGGTGACCGCCTATCTGAACAATCTGATTCTGCTTGCTCTCCTGCGGAAGGAGCTGGGGAGGATGCCGCTGAAAAGCACGGCGCGTCTCTTTTTCCTGACCGCCGGGATTTCCGCTCTCGCCGGATTCGCCGGTTATGGGGTCTATCTGAAATGCTGCGCTCTGCCCGGATTCGATCTGCTGCCGAAACAGTTTCTGCCGTGGTTCTGCGGAAGCTGTGTGTTCGGCGCGGTGTTTGCGGTTCTGGCGTTCCTGCTGGGAATCCGGGAGGTGAAACAGGTCCTGAGGACGATCCGCCGGAAATTTTCCCGCTGAGAGGCGCGGGACGGTTGCATTCGGCATCGGAAGAGGGTATATTACCCGGATACACCCAATCCAAACAGAGGTTTCTATGTACGCCCTTCTTGCCTTGCTGCCGATTTTTGCCGCGTTGTTTCTGATGAGTAAATTCAAGGTGTCGCCGCCGGTTTCGCTGCTGCTGGCACTGGCGGGGACGGCGGTTCTCGGGTGCGGCGTCTGGGGAATGCGGGTGCTGTATGTGACGGAGGTCTCCCTGCTCGGAGTCCTGAAGTCGCTCGATATTATTCTGATTATTTACGGAGCCATTCTGCTCCTGAACATTCTTCAGCGGACGGGGGCGCTGGAATCGATCAACCGCTCCTTCTCGCAGATTTCGGAAGACCGGAGAATCCAGCTGATCGTCATTGCATGGCTGTTCAGCGGATTCATTGAGGGGGCGGCCGGATTCGGAGCGGCGGCGGCTCTGGCGGCTCCGCTGCTGGCGGGACTCGGATTTCCCGCATTTGCCGCGGTGGCGGTTTCGCTGATCTGCAATACGATGCCGGTGACATTCGGAGCGGTCGGAACGCCGGTGCTGACGGTCGGATCGGCTCTCTCCGGCAATCTGGAAAAGGCCGGCGTGCCTGTCGCGGAGTTTATGAAAGAGGTGGTGACGGAGTCGGCCGGAATTTTTGCGATCAGCGGCACATTCATTCCGCTGATTGCGGTGGCGTTCCTTGTCTTGAGCTCGTCGAAGGAGAAGGTCCGGCGGATGCGTTCGATCCTGGAAATCGTGCCGTTCTGCCTGTTCAGCGGAGCGGCATATACGGTGCCGTGGTATCTTACGGCGCGATTTCTGGGGCCGGAGCTGCCGTCCATGCTCGGCGTGGTGGTGGGACTTCCGATCGTGATTCTGGCGATCCGTCTGGGATTTCTGGTGCCCCGCCATGTCTGGGGATTCCAGAAGGGGGCGACCGCGGTTCCGCCGCCCCGGTTCGCCCGGCACGAGATCCCGGTCTGGCGCGCATGGACCCCGTATGCGGTGATTGCTCTGGTTCTGGTGCTGACCCGTCTGGAGGTTCTGCCGTTCCGCGCGTTTCTGAACAGCTTCGGACGCCTTGAGATCCGTGAAATTCCCGGTCTTCCGGGAATCGGGTTCAGCTGGGCGGTTTTCAACAATCCGGGAGTTTTCCCGTTTCTGTTTGTCGCGCTGGGGGCCGCGTTCTGGTTCGGACTCGGGAGGAAGGAACTGCTGGAGCTGTGCGGGAAAGCGGGGAAGCAGATCTTGTCCGCATCCATCGCGATTGCCGCCAGCGTGGCGATGGTGCAGATCATGGTGTTTTCGGATGTCAATACCTCGAATCTGCCCGGGATGCTGACCACGGTGGCGGAAGCGGCGGCCAGTCTGATGGGAGGGGCGTATCCGCTGGCGGCGCCGCTGATCGGGGTGCTCGGGACATTCTTTTCCGGATCGTGCACGGTGTCGAGCATTCTGTTTGTGTCGATTCAGTATGATACGGCCCGTCTGCTGGAGCTGCCGTCCGCGGCGATTGTGGCGCTTCAGCTGGTGGGAGGGGGCGCGGGAAGCATGATCCGGATCAGCGGAGTGGTCGCGGCGTGTGCGACGGTCGGACTGTCGGGGAAGGAGGGGAAACTGATTCTTCTCTGCTGCATTCCGACGCTGATTCTGGTGCTTCTGGCCCTCGGCGCCGCATGGATTCTTTATCTTTAAATAAAATGAGAGAGGGAAAATGGACGGAAGGAGCAGTCGGCCGATGAAGGAAAGAGAGGAGAAACACTCCTTTGCTCCCAGCGTGTATCCCGGAGCGAAGGTTCTGATTTTGGGGTCGATGCCGGGCGAGGAGTCGCTCCGCCGTCAGGAGTATTACGCATTTCCCCGGAACGCGTTCTGGCGGATCATGGGGGAGCTGTTCGGGTTTCCGCGGGAGCTGCCGTACCGGGAACGGCTCGCACGTCTCGGAGAACACGGCGTGGCGCTCTGGGATGTGCTGGAATCCTGCCGGAGGGAAGGAAGTCTCGACACCCGGATCTCAGAACCGGTTCCGAACGACATCGCCGGTCTTCTGGACCGGAATCCGGGAATCACCCGCATCTTCTGCAACGGAAGCGCCGCCTATCTTTTTCTGAAACGGTATCAGGGAGAGCTGTTCCGAAGAAAACAGCTGAAAATCGAACGCCTTCCATCGACCAGTCCCGCGGCCGCCGCACTCACCTATCCGCAGAAGCTGTCCGCATACTCCGTGATTGCGGAAATTGTGAAAAAATAAGACAGGGAGTTTGAAAAGTCCTGATTCGGGTGTATAGTGAACTTCCGACTACTGTATACAAAAACAGGAAAGGATGCAGTTAAATGCCCAAGCGCACGGACATTCACAAAGTTCTGATTATCGGTTCCGGTCCGATCATTATCGGCCAGGCATGTGAATTCGATTATTCAGGCACGCAGGCTTGCAAAGCCCTCCGCAAAGAAGGATACGAAATCGTTCTTGTCAACTCGAATCCCGCAACCATCATGACCGATCCCGGCATGGCGGATCATACATACATCGAACCCCTGACGGTCGACAGCGTTGAGAAAATCATCGAAAAAGAAAAGCCCGATGCTCTTCTCCCGAATCTGGGCGGGCAGACTGCGTTGAATCTTTCCATCGCGCTGGACGAGGCGGGAATTCTTTCCCNNNTTTCCCGGAACCATGTGAAGGTGATCGGTGTGGACCTTGAGGCGATCAAACGGGGCGAGGACCGCATCACGTTCAAGGAGACGATGAACAGTCTCGGAATCCCGATGGCGAAATCCGAACCCTGCTACTCTCTGGAGGAGGCGGAAAAGATCGCCGGTCATTTCGGCTATCCGGTGGTGCTCCGTCCGGCCTACACG
>DDJH01000260.1:0-3909 GCA_002338895.1 Lentisphaeria bacterium UBA1829
GTTTTTCTAAAATAGGAGATAGGTGAAATATGCGGATGAATAGTACTTATGAAAAATTTATGATATACATGGAGAAGGACGGATAGACTGACGAAATGGCGGATTTTGCTGAAAAACGGAGACCGTTTTTAGATTCGTGAAATTTCCGCTACCAATTACACATTCAGCCGTCCGTGTGACGGCTTTTTTATTGTTTGATCTTCCTTTTTCAACTGATTTGATGTTTCAAGTCTGAGCGGTGCAGGTGTTTCCTGTTTTCAGGGGAACGTTGCGGAAGAATTGGAGAAAAAAACTGCCGAAGCCGGATCGGGAGATTTCTTTTTCCGGAAAGAGTGATAAATTACTTCCCGGAATTCAGAAAAGAGAAAGGAAGGCGATCAAATGAAAATAAGGCTCCTGAAAATTGTTCTTGGGGGTGCACTTCTCTGTTGCTTCGGGTGTTCCTGCGGATTGAAACGGGAGGCCACGATGGCGGAAGAGTATCTGGATACAATCCGGAATCTTCACGGAAAGAAGGAGGCTGCCGGACTGGGGCTTTTCCATTGGACGAAGGAAGAGGAGTGCAGAATTCTGTACATTTCGGATCATCTGGTCAGTTTTCAGATCGTGAAGAGTGTTTACACGGGAGGCGCTCACGGAATGACATATACCCGGGTCGGGACCTTTCAGGATGGCGCCCTTCTCAAACTTGCCGATCTGCCGGACCGCAAAAAAGTGGAACGTCTCTGGCAGGAGGCGGTTGCCCGCCATTTCAAGGCGAAGAGTTTTGAAGAGCATCTCCGGAGAAGTTCCGTTTTCAAACCGTATATGACCGAAAATTTTTATCTGGACGACCGGGGAATTCATTTTATTTACGACCCGTATGAAATCGACTGCTACGCAGCCGGGACCATCGATATTTTCGTTCCCTGGGTGAAGCCGTGAGGGAGATCCGGATCAATCGAAGTTCGTTTTGCGGAAACTGCTCGGGGAAAAACCGGTCATCCGGCGGAATTCCGAAGAGAAATAATACGGATTGCAATAGCCGAGCTGATAGGCGATTTCCTTCAGAGAATTTTCCGTATGCTTCAGCAGATATTTCGCCTGTTCGACCCGGCAGTTCTGACGGTATTCGCCGGGCGTCATCCGAAACTTCCTTTTGAAGAGTTTTTCCAGTCCGGAAACGCTCATGTGGAGCTCGGCGGCCAGATTCCGGATCGGAAGCGGTTCGTCCAGATAGTGTTCCAGACGTTCCACGATGGTGTTCAGAAGATTCCGCGTCTGCCGGACCGCGGAGATGCGGAACGAGAGAAAGGACAGAAGTTCGTGACACTTCCCCAGCAGAAGCGGGATATTTTTCGGTTCCCGGCTTTGGATCAGAGCGCCGATTTCGTGAAACAGTCCGAGAAATTCCTCCGGCGTATCCAGTGACAGACAGTGAACTTTGTTCAGTCCCAGCGTTTCGCAGATGGAGACCAGATTCACCCCCTTGAACTCAATGACTTTTTTGTGATAGAAGTGCGGATGAGTCGTCTGAAAGCGGTAGGTGCTTCCGGAAGGGATCACGATCAGGTCTCCGGCGGAAAGGTGGTATTCTTTCCCGTCGCAGAAATAGTCCAGATGCCCGTCTTCGAGAAAGGCGACGATCATATAGCGGCAGAATTCCTCGCGGAAGAGAATCGGGACTCTCCGCAGAGTCTCTTCATGGGCAAACGGACGGATCGGCCACGAGTGCTGGCCGGGCAGACGCCAGTAGTTCAGAATGCCGATCTCCTTCTTCTTGAAATTTCCGGAGAAAATTTGGATATTTCGCTTTTTCTGTCGTGCCATTTTGTCAGAAAATCCATATGAAATTGTCTTATAATCCATATTAATTTAACCTGTCGGCATCTTGTTTTCAAGCGGGAAATGTCGTATAATGAAAACAGAAGGACAGCGTGTTCTTCTGCTCGAACGGAGCGAAAAACCTCTTGGAAGAAACGAAAGAGACTGGCAATGAAGGAAATCTCTATCACGCGGGAAACAACCCGGGATCATCGATATACACCGGCGGCCATCGGCAATGGGGATCTCTCTCTGCTGATCGACTACGAGGGAATGCAGAGACAGACGGAGGACGGATGGGGAAAACTCGTTCCCGGAATCTGGCGGGCCGGACATCGCTACAACACCATGCGCGGAGAACTGATCCCGTTCGGATATTTCCTGACGGAGGTGCAGACGGAGGGGAAACCGGTGGATTTTCGTCAGTCGCTCGACCCGCGATGCGGACTGGTCAGATCCGAGTGCGTGTATCAGGATGGAAGTCGTGTTTCTGCCGAGACATTCTGCTGTCTCCACCGTAATGTCGTTGTCCTGAAGCGCCGCTGGGAGGCTCCGGAGGGACGGATGTTCCGTCTCCGCTACTTTTTCAACCCGAAATATGCGGAACTGAACTGGAACGGGAACGGGGCAATCGACTATTCCATCGACGGAATCCGGATTTTTCAGGGCAGAATCCAGTTTGAATCCGATGCTCCGTTCTCCTTCCGCCGGGAGGAGGATGCGTTTGTCTGGAGCACGGAGAGCCGGGAGTTCGTGCTGATGCTCCGGTTCGACGATGCCGGACCTCTCCCGTCCGCGGACGAGCTTCTGGAGCAATCCCGTCGCGAATGGGACAAATACTGGTCGGAAGGTTTTGTGAAGGTTCCTTCGGAAAAACTCCAGCGGATGTACGACCTTGCCCAGTACCATCTCCGGATCTCTTCGACGGCCTGGGGGATGCCGACCGGGATTTATGCCTCGCACTGGCACAGTCTGTTCTTTGCGTTCGACGAATATTTCATGTTTATGGGGCTGGCAACCAGCGGACATCTGGAAACGGCCGCCCGGATCCCGGCATTCCGCCATTCGATCCGTGCTTCCGCGAACCGGAGGATGGAGTCCGGAAAGGTGGCGCGCGAGCCGGGTGTGCTCTGTTATCCATGGGAGACCAATGAGATCGGCGAGGAGAATTCGTCGCGCGGGTTCTGGTACGATCATATTTTCCACGCTTCGCACATTGCGCTGGCGGCGTACGAGGCGTTCCGGTTTTCCGGGGACCGCGTCCGTCTGGCGGAGCAGTGGTATCCGCTGATCTGGGGATCGGTGGAGTATCTGCGCATTGTCCACATTGTCCGGGGAAAGGACGGAACGGCGGAGATCGGGTGCTGCACGGATCTGGAACGGCTCNNTCCGTTTATGACCGCCTGTTCGGTGATCGCGACTCTGAGAGCCGCCGCGGAGACGGCGGAGGTGCTCGGAAAGGATGCGGATCTCATTCCGCTCTGGCGGCGTCTCGCGGAGGAGCTGCGGAAGAATCTGCCCCATGATGCGGTCCGCTATCTCCCGTACGAGGGATGTCCGCCGGATGTTCACAGCATCGGCCAGTTTGCGGGGATTTATCCATATGGTGTGCTGGAGCCGGAGGATCCGCTTCAGAGGGGGGCGTGTACGGATTATCTTCAGTCGCGGGATCAGTGCGGGAACATGTATGCCAGCGCCGGGAAGGGGATCTGTTCCTGGTATCTGTGCTGGGAGTCGCTGATGGAGAGTTCGCGGGGGAACGGGGAGCGCGCGTGCGAGGTCCTGGAGACTCTGGCGGATTCCTGCGGCTGTTTCGGCGAACTTTTCGAGATCTATTCCTGCGGGTACCGTCCCTGGTTTACGACGGCGGAAGGAGAGATGGTTCATGCGTTGAACAACATGCTTCTTCAGTTTCATCCGGATGGGAGTCCGAGGGTTGCTCCTGCGGTGCCCTCCTCCTGGCGGGAGTTTGAATTCCGTCTTCAGGGGCGCGGAGGGAAGCGGATCGAAGCGGTGTTCCGGAACGGTTCGCTGAACATCCGCCAGATTCCTTCCGGAAAAACGGAATCATGAAATAGAGACAAGAAAATAACAACATCAATAAAA
>DDJH01000260.1:4007-8354 GCA_002338895.1 Lentisphaeria bacterium UBA1829
CTTCTGATCGTAATTGCGATCATTGCCATCCTTGCGTCGCTTCTTCTTCCTGCGCTGAAGTCCGCGCGGGAGAAGGCGCAATCCGTTTCCTGCATCAACAACCAGAAACAGCTGGGAATGCAGTTTATTTCCTATGGGAATGACTGCAACGATCTTTTCCCGATCAGCGGAGTGGATCACAGCTGGCTTCCCTGGCTGTTTCTGACGGCGGAAAGTTCCTCGACAGAACGGGAGGAGGTGGCGAAAAAAATGAAATACCGGCGCTGTCCCTCCATTTTAACATATACGGGTAACGGGAGCCGGTTCGACTGTTACGGGATCAAGCCCGGAGTATTCGGCGGTCCCACCGTCTGGAACAAATGGGAGATCGAGTACGGCAACCGTGCCAATGTATATACGGGAGAACGGGGAACCGCGGAGGGTCGTTTCCTGATCGCCCGGATCGTGAAACAGCCGAGCCGCTACTTTTTCCTCGGCGACAGTGCGGATTCCACAACCCGGCAGGCTGCCTATCTCCTTCCGGATTGGGGATCCGGTTCCAAGAAAATCTATCTGGTTCATACCCGCCGGGCCAATCTGCTTTATGTGGACGGTCATGTCGGTTCCTCGGGGGTGGAGCTGGCGCCTCTGCTCCGGAGCATGGTCTCTTCGGGTTTCGGACAGGCGATCATGGATCCTTCCGGAGTTCTTTATTAATTCAGATTCATTCAGAAAAAAGGTGTTTGCATGAAACGATTTCTATTTCTGGCGATGTTTGTTTTCGCCGTGTCCGCCTTCTCCGGTGACGGGAAAAACGAGATTTTCCAACTGAGGCCCGACGGATCCTTTCAAGTGGAGGATTTGACATTTGCCCTCGCCGTACGAAATCCGAAATGGGCCACTTCGATTCAGAGCGGCAAGACCATTCGCGCTTCTGCGAATGTCCCGCAGGCCGACCGGAATCATTTCCGTCTTCAGGGGGACTTCCAGGTGCGCAACGGGATATTCAAACTGGATGAGACATTTGTTTCCCTTCCTTCAAACCGGGCCCGTTACGAAGTGACTCTGCGTTCTGCTGAACCTGTTCCATGCGCGGAACTCTGTCTGGAAGCCCGTCTTCCGGTTTCCCGATTTCTCAGTCGGGAGATCCGCTTTGACGGGAAAACCGTCAATTTCGGTAAAGATTATCAGCCGAAGCGCTGGGTTCTGGATCTGCCCGTGAAGCGGATTGAAATTCCTCTTCAAACGGGAACTCTGCATATGGAAGGCAAGCTGCATGTTCGTCTTCAGGATAATCGCCGCTATCAGAAAAACGGCGACTGGAGTTTGCGGATACTCCTGAATCCCCGTTCCGGAGCGATTCGGGAGGCCGGTCTGAAGCTGGATCTCCGTTTTGTTCATCCGTTCTCCTGCCCGCTGAATCTTGCGGGGGCGGCGAATATGGGATTTGCGGATCCAGTGGCGGAGGACCATGCCGGCGGATGGACCGACCAGGGACCTGACAATGATTTGAGAATGTTCCCTTCAGGAAAACAGTTTTTTGCAGGGATTCCATTCCGGATTCCCCGTCCGGGGGAGAACGGAGGAAAGGGCGTCATCGCACTTCGCGGAGCGCAGAGACCGTATTTCCCTGCCTTTGCGGATGTGGAGGTGCCGCAGAATGTGCGGGCAAAATACCTCTGGGTTCTGCATGCGGTCGGCTGGGAGCCGGCAAGCCGGAAGGAGGTCGGGAGGATTACTGTCGAGTATGAAAACGAAGGATTTACGGAGCGGGATGAGGAAACGTTTCCAGTCCGGAGTGCAATGGAGGTCGGCAACTTCTGGGGACCGCGCACACTGCCGAATGCGTCGGTGGTGTGGAAAGGAAGAAATTCCAGTGCGGAGATCGGAATTTATGCTGCGCGCTTTAAACTTTCTGGCAGGAAGATCCGCAGAATCCGGTTTTCCAGCGGAGAGAATGCCACATGGCTGATTGCGGGAGTGACGCTTTCCGATTTTGCCGGGAATGCCCAGTCGGGAGGAAGTGGAACACCGATCATCATCGGCGCGGGACCGGAATGGATTCCGGTCGAACGGAGACGTTCGGTGGTGCCGGGGAGTGCGCTGGATTTCTCCGGACTGCTGCATCGTCCGGCGGGAAAATATGGATATCTCCGAAATGCCGGAGGGCGGTTTGAGTTTGAGAAGCGTCCCGGAGTCCATGCGCGCTTCTATGGGATCAACGTGGCGTTCATGCTCAATTTCATGAAGCATGAGTGGACGGATCAGCTCGTGGAGCGGCTCTCCCGGTCCGGATACAATCTCCTGCGCCTTCACCATTTTGATGATCTGCTGACGGAAGCTCCGCATCGCGGCGATTCCCCGTTTGTCAAAGAGCGTCTGGACCGGCTTCATTATCTGATTGCGCGCTGTCGGGAAGCCGGGATCTATCTGACTTTGGATCTTTATACCTGCCGGAAACCGGATGCGTCGATCGCCCGTCTGGTCAAGGGGGGAACGGTGTATGGCGCGGAATACAAGGCGCTCTTCTTCCTGGATGAGGGGGTCCGGAACGACTTTTTCACATTTTCCAGACGTCTTTTGAATACGGTCAATCCCTACACCGGACTGGCTTTGAAGGATGATCCCGCCGTGTGCATGCTCAGTTTCCTGAACGAGGATACGATTTTTGCCACGGCAAAACGCACTCCGCGGGTCGCGGCTCTGTTTGAAAAACGGTATCAGGAGTACTGCAGGAAGAAACAGCTTGTTCCCACGCAGAAAAACCGGAATGCGCTCTGGCGCGCTTTCCTGTCGGACATTTACCGGAGCGGATTTTCCGCTCTGCGGAATTTCGCAAAGGAAACGGGTCTGAAGATGCCGCTGACCGATCAGAACTACTGGACCGATATCGGCACATCACTTCTGCGCGGCGAATATGATTATATCGACAACCATTTCTACTGGGCGCATCCCTCATTTCTCGGCAAAAACTGGCAGCTTCCGCTCCGCTTCGAGACCAAAAGCGCCATTCAGGAGTTTGCCGGAGGCGTGTCCGGTCAGTTTCCCTGCCGGGAGTTCGGAAAACCATATTCCGTCAGTGAATGGAACTACTGTCATCCGAACCGCTACAATCTGGAGGGGGCGTTCCTGATGGGGGCATATTCCGCTTTGCAGAACTGGGATTCGCTCTGCCGTTTCGCCTTCTCCCATACGATCCGTTCCATGGACGTCAGAACGATTGCGACAACGTTTGATCTGGCGGAAGACCCTGTCCGGACGCTTTCGGAAATTGCCGGTCAGCTGTTTTTCCTTCGCGGAGACGTTTCGCCTTCCAGAAACAAATTCGTGATTCTTCTGGATTCGGATCACTGGAAGGATCCCCGGAATCCTTCCAATTTCCCGTTATATATGCGGCGCCTCGGCCTGATCGGACAGACCGGGTTTCAGCTCGCCGCCCCGGGAAAAGCCGTGACTCCGCCTCCGAAGACCGCTCTGCTTTCCTGTTCGGAGAAACGGAGAAAAGAGTTTGCCGGGACCTTCCCCGTTCTGCCGTGGAAACTCGGCATTGGGGAAAGTATACGGGAGATTGTCAAGGCCGGATTCCTTTCGGAGGCGGATGCCGCGAAAAACCACTTCCGCAGCGATACCGGTGAGATCGTGCTCGACAGCGAGAATACAACATTCCTTGTTTCCACTCCCCGCAGCGAAGGAATGGTTCTGGAAAAGGATCGCGTGCTGGAGGGAACGTTTGCCGGAGTGCGCAATTCGGATACGTTCGCGGGCTTCCTGATTGCTTCCCTGGATGGAAAGATTCTGAAGGAGAGTTCCCGTCTGCTGATTCTTCATCTGACCCGGATTGCCAATTCCGGAGAGACGTATCGTGATGCCGACTGCAACATCCTGCAGTCTCGGGGAAAGAGTCCCCTGCTCCTGCGTCGGGGAAAAGCGGTTATGACTCTGCGGCGGGATTTTCAGGGATTCCGTCTTTATGCGGTGGACCCGAATGGAAAGCGTCTTTCAGAATGTCCTTTCCGCACGGAAGAGGGATCAACGATCCTGGAACTCGACAACGCGCGGAACGGACATGCGGTCCTCGCATACGAACTGATTCGTGAGTGATCCAGGCTCCGGCATTCGGCCGGAATCTTCCGGGGAAAATCCCGGTCGGTTTTCGGAAATGGATCGGAGAAATTCCGGTCCATTTTCTTTTCTTTTTGAAGGGGGCGCATCCAGACTGCCTGTCTGTTCCGGAAACCGTTTCCGGCGAGTCCTTGCAATCCTCGGAATCCCGGGTATAGTATTCCTGAAAATGGATGGTTTCGGGTTTTGCAATGACTCCCCGCGTGGGAAATCTCTTTTTGATGAAGGACAGGGATGATATGTTTC
>DDJH01000151.1 GCA_002338895.1 Lentisphaeria bacterium UBA1829
TATGTCGTCTGCAAAAGACTCGACAGAAACAGCGGTGCAGCAAACCAGATCATCGTCCGTGCGACATTCCCAGAGGTCAGATCCCGAACGATTCTGTTTTTCCCCTCTTCCGTTTTTCCGTTTCCCATTTTCCGGGCGGGCGTTTCCATTCCCTCGTTTCTCTTCCGGCTCTCTCTTTCCCCGCAGAGAGCCGGAACGGAATCAGAAGCGATGATTTCTCTTTCCATCCCGATTCTCCCGTTCCGCATTTTTCTGGATGTTGGATTCCAGTTTCCGCATCAACTGTCCGAGAACCAGCAGTTCGGCGTCCGAGAAATCCTCTGTCGCTTTTCTTTCCCATTCGACGCCGAGCGGCTGCAGGATGGAATCGACCTCTTTCCCTTTTTCCGTCAGAACGATTTGTTTCCTTCTGTGATCTGTATTATTCTTTTCAAACCGGATGAACCCTTTCTGTTCCAGACGCTTCAGCAATCCGTTGACGGTCGGGCAGGAGAGCCCGAGTCTTTCCTGGATGGTTCTCTGGCAGATCTCGTTTCCTTCCGGTGTACGCAGAAGAAGAATCAGAACGTCGACTTGGGCTGAAGTCAGATTATACCGATTCATTCTGCGGTTCCGCTCCCGGACGAATGCTCGGACAATCCGTTTCATCGGACGCATGAAAGTCAGCATGGTGTTTCCTGGTTTGAAAAAAAATAAATATATCGCTTGCGATGTAATATAAAACCGAACATGTTTTTTTTAAGCTTTTCTTTACTTGAAAAACGGAGAAAAAATAAAAGTGTATTGATATTCTATTCAATCGCATGCGATGGGAAATATCAGAAAAATGAGTTGCTGTCATGATCATGTGGGAATGAGAGAGGGAGAAAATGTGTTCAGAAAATCCATGATCTGCATGGCGTTCCGGATCGTGTGGATCCTGGGCGGGAGATCTTGGGGAAGGGGGGCGGGGGGACGAAGCAGCAGAAATGCATATGCAACACCTTGCTGGAGAGGGAGTTGGGCATCTTCGCGAAGATTGTCACCCACCGTGATGACCTGGCCGGGAGGGACATCA
Source organism: Lentisphaeria bacterium UBA1829 (assembly GCA_002338895.1). GTDB lineage: Bacteria > Verrucomicrobiota > Lentisphaeria > Victivallales > UBA1829 > UBA1829. The sequence goes on from DDJH01000151.1 coordinate 1,058, forward strand.
AGTTTTTCCAGAGCATGTTTCCAGACGCCCTGATCGCCTTTGCAGCCCGCAATGCGGTCGGTGGAAAGGATTTGAGAAAAACAGCTTTCTCCGGTCGCGGCATTGGCCAGGCCGCAGCGTTCCAGTTTCAGCAGACAGCCGAGACGGGGATTGTTGCTGATGATGGAAATCCCGTATCCGGCCCGCTTCAGAGAGCGGGTCAGCCGGACGGAATCGGGGAAGGGATTCAGATTCTTTGCGTGCCAGCTTCGAAAATGTCGAAGAACATCGGAAAAGGAGAGGGAGAGGGGAGAAAGAAAATCGGTATAATCCCAGAATGGTTTTTCCTGTGTTGTTCGACGGATAATGGTTTCGGCTTCTCTGCGGGGGACCTTGCGGGTTTCCGCCAGATCGAGAAGAAGGGGAAAGAGAAAATTGCCGTCGAAGGTTCGTTCGAGCGCATGAGGCGCATAGCATGTCAGAGTGTCGTCGATGTCAAGAAGAACATGGGTGATTCGAGTGTGGTGCATGGATCAGTTTCCTGGATTGGGGGTCAGAAGGAGACGGCCGAATTGAAAGCGGTTCCGATAATTTTCATCGTTTCCCGCCCAGGCATGGCAGGCGATTCTCCGGGAGTTTTCCGTATCATCGGCGATGATGTCGAATCCGATTTCGGAAGGTCCGTCGCAGCCGATTGTTTTCCATGGAATTGCGATTTGACAGGAATATCCGGTTTCAGTCTCCCGGAGAGTCCAGCGGATTGTCCGGAGATCAAGATGGGGTGAGCCGCTCAGTTCTTCGGGCAGACCGTTGGAGGAACGCGGCGCAAGGAACAGACGAAAAACATTCCGGTCCAGAAGCGCGCTGGAAAGATTTTTTTCCGGCTGCGTATCCAGAAACAGTTCGAGGCAGTCGCCGGTCCACGGCTGGTTCGGAATTCGTTTGCCGCGCTGACGGTCTTTGACCGAGGCGGACACGATCAGCTCCTCTTTCCGGACCTCCAGAGAGAAGGTCAGGGCATCCCCCACAGTCACCGTTTCGCCGCTCCGGATGGTTTTCCGTTCCGGGATCGGCTGAAGTTTTCTCCGTTTCTGGGATTCTCCGTAGGAGAGAAGGAGTTCCGGGGCAGTGTTTTTTGTCTGGAAAATCCGCGTGCACCGCTGGTTCGCCGGGATCGTGAAGCGATGAATCTCGGATTCTCCAAAAAGACGTGCAGTCAGGGCGAGCGGAGAGTTTTTGCGGTTCTCAAATTCAATCGCCAGCTGATCGGGAGTCCGGAAACGCGACCCGGTAATTTCAAGCTCCACCTGCGGACGGAACTGGATCTGTCCGAGACGCTGTTTGAGTCCGCTTCCTTCCAGATAAACCGGAACTTCAGAAAGAAGGTTTTGCTTTGTCCCGTCGATGGGATTCCCGAAGAGATCATAAACTCGGATTCCCCTGGGAACGGAGAAATGGAACTTCGCCTGATTGTTCAGCGCCCAGATGGCCGTGATCTCTGTTTTCCGGTCCGCGCAGCGATAGTGATATCCGCGGATCCCTTCAGGAAGCACGGCGCGGCCCGCCGGNNGAAAGTGGACAAAGGCGTTCTGGGCGACCGCCGCGGCATTCGGGACCGCCTTGTGCCCAAACCAGGTCTGATCTGCATCCTGATGAACGTAAACCTTCTCAAAGAGCTGCCAGACATGAAGGGGGGTCGAGACCTGCACCCCTTCTCCGAGATCAATCAGATAGCGGCGTGCGAGATTTTCCGGCCGCAGAAACTGCGGATTGCTTTTCCGGTATTTCTGTGCATCCTGGATCGAATGAATGTAGAACAGTTCCGTGTTCCACAGGGGAACGCCTGGACGGTATTTCTTTCGGAGTTCGTTCAATTCATCCAGCAGAGTTTCCGCTGGAATTTCCGAATTGTCCAACGCGGTCCGATAGGGGTGGAAGGAGACGGCATCCAGAAATTGGAAGGCTCCGAGTTTTGCGCACTGCGCGGTGTAGCTTCCGCCGGATGCGCCGTAATCCTCGGTTGCGCAGATCCCGATGATCCGGCAGTCCGGATCGGCTTTTCTGGCGGTTTGGAAGGCCTCCTTCAGATATGCCGTATAGCGGGCGGGATCGGTCAGGCGCAGATTGGGTTCATTGATGATCTCATAATAGCGGATACGTCCTTTGCAGTTTCGGACGCAGGCTTCGATATAGTCCCGCCAGTCGTCCATGCGCGGATAAACGGTTATGCTTTTGAGGGGATTTTTTCCATTCTTTTCCCCGTCCCGGATCATGAACCAGTCGGCTTTCCGGAAGCCGTTGGCGGATTTTGCACCTGGATTCCAGGAGAACGCATCTGCATCCAGACAGATGTAGGCGGTAAGCTCACTGTCCGCAACGGCATTCAGATACGCATTGAGGTGGGCGAAATCGAATTTTTTCCGTTCCGGATTCAGAAGCCAGGGACGGGAGAGTTCATATTCAAAAAGCCGGATCAGAGAAACCCCGGTTGCGTGAAGCATGGCCAGATGTTCGGAAAAATCAATTCCGAGTCCCTGATATGGATTATGGGCATCTCCGGAGTTGCGGAAAACACCGGTTTCGTTGACGCCCGTACAGAATCCCTGTTCCGGGGAAAATCTTCCGGGCGGCAGCGGATGCAGGACCGCTGTATAGAACGGAAGAGCCGTTCCGGTTTTCCAGGATCCGGTCAGCCGGATGAATCCCCGGTTGTCCATGGAAAGCGGGAGGAGGGTTTGAACGGCCTTCCCGGGAGAGAGAGAAAGGGTTTTATGAATCTCCCGTTTCCATCCGGTCAGCTGGTTTTCCGCCTGAATGCGGAACGGAATGGTCTGTTCTTTGCCTTCGTAAAGGACGGCGCGGAATTCGACCGGGTGTGTGCCGGCGGCGACCCAGGTTGCCGGCATCGTCAGAGCCGCTTCCAGAGAGGAGGAGGGGGCGTAGATGGAGGCGGCGTCTCCGCGTTCCAGCTGCGCTGCGTCAAGACAGAGGGTCCCGGGAGTCTGGAACTGAACGCGGACAACGATTTCAGAGAATTCATCCGGGATCTTCGCCGTCAGGACATGGCGTTTCCACTCCCGCGAGACGGCAACTTTTTTCCCCGGACAAATCCAGTTTCCTTTTATTGAGCTGAAGATCTGGAGTTCTGCGGGAAAATCGCGATCGCCTTTCAGCCAGATGGAGAAGGTATGCTTCCCCGGTTTGACCGGGATCCCGATGGAACAGACTTGAATGGTATGCCCCTTCGGATTGGAGAGTTCGAGGAGGGAAAGACCGTGAACGGCCTGTCCGGAAGAGATTTTCTCCCGGATGGCACGATACTTTCCGTCCAGTTTTGGAACCACGGTACGGATTCCCCATCCGGCACTTCCCAGTTCAAAACTGGAATTCGGGAGCATGTTTTTGCCGAGGCAGAGAACGCTCAGGGTTCCGGCAATCAGAATGAGCAGACCTTTCTTCATGTCAATCCACCATTTCCAGTTTCAGGTCCTTGACGGAAAGACTCCGAATCTCCCTGTTCAGCGTCTGAAAGGAGACATTTGTCAGATCCCCGGCCGAAAGAGACCGCTGGAATTCAAAGACGATTTTTTTCCATTCCGCTCCAATCTGCTCGGTCCGGTAGCAGTCGGAAACTGCAATGCGGACGGGACCGGTTCGATCGCTCTTCAAATCGCAGCTGAGACGGAACTTCTTTCCCTTCGGCAACGGTTCGCTGAGAGTCATCAGACAGAGCGTTCCCTCCTTCTGGAACGAGGGCGCTGCTTCCAGAGAGATCATTTCCCCTCCCAGAACATGGTCTTCCGCTTTTTTCCGGACGATTCCGCTGTTTTTCCGATCCCTGCTTCTGTTGAACCAGCAATCGGTTCTGTTCGGGTAGGATATTGTGCGGAAATCCTCGTCGGAAAGACGTTCGATTTTGAAGTTCCTGAGTTCCAGCCGGTTTTCCGAAGCAACCTGAATCCAGAATCCGAATTTGACACTTCCGCCTTTTGTGTTCGCGACCCGGAATCGGACGTTTGACCATGTCGTTTCCGGAAGCAGGTTCAGGAACAGCTCCGGCTTTCCGTTATACCCGAACTGAAACTGGGTTTTCGCAGACGGCTTTTCCGCAAACTTGTATTCAAAGGAACAGGCATACACTCCCGGTTTGAGATCCTGACGGACACCGATGGACATCCCTCCCGGTTTCAGCGGCATGGAAGCGGCATCCTTTTTTTCGGAAAAGGTGGTTCCCGAATAGAAGGCCCATGATTTTCCGAATCCCTGAAAAACGGTTTCCGCTCCGGGAAGCGCCGGTGCCAGAGTCATTCCGGCAAAAAGAACGATCCATCCATTGAGTTTCATTTTGTCATACTCCTTTTTTATTGTAATTCAAACGACGCAGGGCGGTATCTTCCGCCGCCCGCCAGAAGAGTTTGGAATATCGATAGCGATCCGCTCCGGAAACACCGGGCCAGGAGCTTTCGAAACTGAGCGTGTAGGGATAGTTGATTTCCCACAATGCCGTGATGCACTCTGTCCACGGAATGGTGCCGAGACCGGGCGTGAGATGTTCATCGAATTCGGGAGTCGCATCCACAAGTTCTCCCGGCTTGACATTCCAGACGTTGCCGTGGTTGTCGTGAATATGAGTGGTGAAGAGTTTGGACCCGAGGGTCCGGATCCAGCGGATCGGAGAAACTCCGGCACAGTGCGCGTGACCGAAATCCAGACAGGCGCCGACATTCGGATGATCGATTCGTTTCAGCAGTTCCGGCAGTTGATCGATGTTGCTGAGATGATGAAACGCATCCAGATTTTCCAATGCAATGCGGAGATTGTTTTTTCTTGCGTAGTCTCCGGCTTCCTGCATTGTTTCTGCGATCTGATCCATGACGGCATCTGTCCCGCAGCGGTCCAGGATGGACTGAAAAGCCTGCTTCTCCTCCGCCATGGATTTGTAGTGTCCTTCGACTTTTCCCAGATGCAGAACCAGATGATCCGCATGGAGATTTGCGGAAAAATCGATGCAGGCCTTCAGATTTTCCACCAGAGTTTTCCGGGAGTTTCCCGGCCGGGCAAGACAGGCGGCATAGCCATGATGCTGATTGGCCTTCATTCCCCGCATTTCCAGTTCCCGGCCGATCCGCCGGGTTTCCGTGTCGAGATTGAAGCTGCTCGGTTCTTCGAGGTGATAGCTGGAAATCATGATTTCGGTCATTCCGGCTTCCCGCATGGAGTCGATGTCGTAACGGATTTCCGCATCGCTTTTTTTGACGAGCTGTTTTCCATCCCAGACGACGCCTTCCATGCCGTATGAGAGATTGAAATGTCTTTTGTTTTCTGTCATATTGCAAATCCTTGTTGAACTGTTTTTTACGGGAGGGGACAGGCGGTATCTTTGTCCAGCAGAATGCGTGTGATGTTTCTGGGGAGAGTTCTTGCGGAGCCTCCGTTCTGCAGAAACGGATCGCTGCTCCGGTGGTAGACGGAGACATATTCCCCGCCGTTCTTTTTTCTTGAGACCCAGCAGTTGTCCACGGTCCGGTTCGGATAGATCAAGACTTCCCCCTTGGGTCTGGCTTCTCCGGAGTCTGTCATTTCGAGACAGAATGCGACAGCTCCCTGCGGATAGACTTTTGAAACACGGTTTGCTTTTTGTTCCGTTCCGCTTCCGGTCATCGTTCCGATCCCGACCGTCTCCTGCTGTTCATCCATCGCACTCCCGCGGAACAGATTGGTTGCAAATCCGTAATTGGTGACGGTTCCTTCGCTGCTTCCGGTCGTCCGCACGGGAACGGATGGACAGAATGTCACTCCGACCGTTTTATTCCCCGCTCTCCAGTCCTCCGCTTTCTTCCCGTAATATGGATTGAGCGCTCTCGGAAAGATTCTCCTTGCAATATCCAGCCTGTTCCCCTCATACGGATAGAAGTCATTGTTGTCCCCCGCATAGCCCGCCAGAACGATCCCAAGCTGTTTCAAGTTCCCGATACATCCGATTTCCCGAGCCTTTTCCCGAGCACTGTTCAGCGCAGGAAGAAGAAGGGCGCATAGAATTGCCAGAATTGAAATTACAACAAGAAGTTCTATTATCGTAAATCTGTTTGATTCCTTTTTCGGATTCATAAGCCTTCCCTCTTGAAGTTGTTTTCCGGCGAATATTATAGCCGATATTTTGGAAAAAATCCTTGATGATTCTGCCAAATTGCATTATATTTCCGCCAAAAGAGGAAAAAGGAAAATCAAAATGGGCAAATATCTGAATTATCCGCAGCCGGAAAAATTTCCGTTGGCCGTCCGTCTTCAGGTCCGGGAGCCGGGGCAGGAGCCTGTTGTGGAGGATGAAATCCGCAGGCATGAATTCTCCGAACTGATCCTGGTTGTCCGGGGACGGGCGGAGCATCGGATCGGCACACGCTATTTCCCTCTGGAGGAAGGCGATGTTCTCATTGTTCATCCGGGAACGACAGATGCCTTCTCCAATCTTTCCGATTTCGAGATTCTGGTCGTGATCTTTGACTCTTCCGCTCCGCTGCCTGTGCTTGAAGGGGCCAATCTTCCGTTGATTGAAGTTCTTTATCCGCACGCTTCGGTCCAGCTGGACTCCCTGAAGCCTGTGCTGCGCATTCCGGTCAATGACCGGGCGCTTTGTGAAAATCTGGTTCGCCGTCTGAGTTATGAGACTCATCGGAAACGGCTGGGACGAAATATTCTCATTCCCCTGATCTTTACGGAATTGATCGTTTATCTTGCACGAGGCGACTCTGTCGAAGAGGAAAAGGAACTGCCGTGGCTGGTTCAGCCTGCGGTGGAATATCTGAATGCACATTTCAGAGAAGCTCTGGATTTGAAACGTCTGACCCAGATTTCCGGCATGTCGGAACGCAGTCTCTACCGCCACTTTCAGAAGGCGATCGGCATGTCTCCGAACCGGTACCTCTGGACCATTCGAGTGCAGAAGGTCTGCGAACTTTTGAAACAGACCCATTGCGGAATCGGTGAAATTGCTCTGCGATGCGGTTTTTGCGACGGCAACCACCTTTCGAAGGTTTTCCGGGCGGTAACAGGGACAACCCCTTTTCTGTTCCGCCGGGAATGCAGAGCTCAGACCGATTCCGAGCTCCGGGATTTCCGAAAAAACTCTCCTCTTCCTGGAATTGATTCGGAAAAGAGCATTTGATCCGAAATTTTGTCAGCGGCGGAATCCGGCCGTCCGCTTCTCCGCAGCCGCTTCGGCGGAAGATGTCAGAAGATCATCCAGCTCAATCAGTTCGAACTCTTCCGCAATCTCCCGGGCGGTGCGCTCCGGTGTACAGCTGTAAAGAATCGAAACTCCCAGACGGGAATTGGTTTCGATCAGCACATCTTTCCGGTATTTCCGGCGGATCAGCGGAAACTTTTCCAAATTCCGGTCCTGATGCAGAATGAAACGGTCCAGATTGATCCGGGCCCGGGCGATCCGGTTGTAATAACAGCTTTCCGCAAGTTCGCGTCCGAGCGGATCGATCACGGAACTGCAGGCGTCCTTCACCGCTCCGACGAAAAATGCTCGTGCCCGGTACGCCCAGCTCTTCTGAAGATGATCGCCGTGAAACATGCTGGAAAAACAGAGAATGTCCGGCTTGAGCTTCCGGTATTCTTCCGCAAGGGAATCAAAGTTCAGGTCGTAGCAGATCACACCTCCGAGTCTCCCCGCCGGCGTTTCCGTGACAACGCCTCCCGGACCCGGCACGATTCCCCGCTCCAGTTCCCGCGGCGTGGGAAACGTTTTCGCATACCAGCCGGGAATGCTCCCGTCCGGAGCGATGAAAACAAGCGCGTTGAACACCGATTCTCCTTCCCGGAGTTTGACCGATCCGGCAACCGTGCAGCGATTGCGGAGCGCAAAGTTGCGGTACAGCGTCAGCAGCTCTCCCGGATAATGAATGCTCTCCGCCTCCGCCACGCTCTGAGAGAGACTGCTCATCCCTTCGCAGGTGACAAGAAGATCGACTCCGGTTCCATCCAGCCGCTCCTCCGCTTCCCGGAATTGACGGAACGCTTCCTCGCGTCCCTGATCGCCGCGTTCGCTGACGTTGAAATGAACGGCTGCCACATCAAGAATTCTGGACATCTTTACACCTCCGGCGGCAGTGCCGCCACCACTTCCATCGTATGAGAATGCCTTGGTCGGAAACGGATCTCCTCCGATGCGGCGGGGATCAGGATCCGGTCGTACTGTTTCAGTTCGCAGGATTCCCCTCCTGCTTCGAGTGTGCCGGAGCCCTGCGTCACAATCAGAACGCGGAATCCCTTCTGGCGGACCGCGGCATCTCCATGCACAACGATCCTTTCCGCCCGGAAGCAGTTCGTGCTGCGACGATCGAACAGCGATTCGCGTTCCGCCGCTCCTTCGACGGGGAGCGGAAGCGGATGAACAAACTGATTGTTCCGGATGGCCTCCGCCGATCGTTTCTGAAAGTCGAACATCGAGATGGCAAAGTCGATCCCGCGATTCATGAACCGGGCTGCTTCCGGAAGGAGACAGCCGCCGCGTTCAAATTCGATGCGGACCGCGAAATCGGTCGGCTCCATCAGCTCGATCATGAAAACCCCTTCGCCGATTGCATGGGGGAATCCGCCGGGGACGTAGAAGGCATCGCCCGGACGAACGGGAATCTTTTCAAAGCAAGCGAGCATGGCGGCAATATCCTGTTCTTCGATCATGCGCCGGAACTCTTCCGGTGCGGGCGGATTCTGAAAACCGAGATAGATATAGCCTTCGCATCCCGGCCGGATTCCCAGAATGTAATATCCTTCACTCTTGCCGGATGGGCTGTTCAGAAATTTCTGTGCAAACGCAACGGTCGGGTGACACTGGAGATGGAGGCGGATGGAGGAATCCAGAAACTTCAGCAGGAAGGCGGTCTGTTTTCCATATTTTTTCCGGTGTTCTTCTCCGAGAATCCCGTCCGGGAACGCATCCAGAAGCCGGGGGAGAGGAACCGTTTCTCCGGTTTGCAGCAGAACCGAGGAGATTCCCTCCCGGATGCTCTCTCGTCCGACATTGCTGGCCAGAGTCGTGGAAAGAATCCAGTCCTCCGGGAAGTGCGAATCCTCCGGAGCGGCTTTCCCTTCAATCGCATCCAGATTCCGTCCGCCCAGATACGTGCGCCAGACACGGTTGGGAGCCAGTTTGTAAAAGGGAGCCGTTTTCATCCGTCTGTTTCTCCTTTCAGACGAAGAATCGTGTGGCGTGCTCCGGTCAGGACCAGTTTTCCATCCTTCCGGACAAGCGATCCGGATCCGAAGATCTTTTCCGCATCCCGCCCGGTTTGCAGGATGCACTCCGCAAGGCCTTCCTCATTGTTGACAAGAAGGTATTCACCGGCGCCGCCGATTGCATGGAGAACGGGAACGCCGGCTTTCAGCGGAGCGGGATCCTGCGGAAGACAGGACCAGAACGCATCGGCACAGGCCCGTCGGCTGTGGAGAAAACGATCGTTCCAGAGAGCCGAGGCAAAATAGAAAACGGCGCCGTTTCCGCAGTTCTTTTTCAGCGCGAGCGGAAGGCCGGAATCGCTGCGAAGAAGGACTTCCATTGTGTCGGAAAGAATCTCAAGTTCCTGAATTTCAATGGGTTCTCCATGAAAGGAGTCCTGAACATGATCGGTCTGGCGGAGCGGGAGCAGGGGGGCGAGTGGACCGCCGGGAACGTGTTTTGCAAGGCGTCCTTCCGGAGAGATGTCTCCACACGGCCAGTTGGCGACCAGAGTGCCGCCCGCTTCGACAAAACGGATCAGAGCATCCGCAAGTCTCTGATCCATAACAAGTTGATATGGAAGAAACAGAAGGCGGATCCCATCCAGTCCGTTTTCGAGCAGAATCTGTTCCGGCGTGCAGACGGCAAGGGGCACGTTCCGTTCCGCGGCACTCATGGCAAGGCCGAATCGGGCCTGCGCACACTGATCGTCACCGATGATTCCCCGGATTCGATTGTTGGCCGCCTTGACCGTGAAATTGGAAATCCGATCGTACAGAAGCGCCGCGTGTTTGACCGGAGTGAGCGAAGTCAGATCGGGATGCTCCGCCAGCAGATGACTGAATTCGGCAACCGCGCGTGCCCGCTTGCTGAAACTGCCGTCGGCCAGGACCAGACCGCGTCCGCCGATCTGAAATCCCGCCCGGAACGGTTCCCATTTCCAGTAGAGGGTTCCGCGGGAGCCTTCAAAGAGGGATTCCAGATTCCAGTCGAGCAGTTCATCCGGTGCAACCCGTTCCGCAGTAAAGATTTCCGAATAGCAGTGACTCTGCATTTCGGAGATCAGGAACTTGCCGTTTCCGGCGGAGAAGGCGCCGGCGAAGGTGAGGCGTCGCAGCCAGGATTCGTTGACCTTGAGGAGTCTGCCGCCGGTTTTCGGATAGAAGGAGAGTCCGAACAGATCAATCTGGCGGGCGAGTTTCCAGTCGTCGGTTCCCCGGTCGAATTCGCTCCAGACGGCGTTGCTCATGACATTGTCGGCAAGGACGGGGTGATCGGGATCGGTCTCCCGGACGATTCCGACCCATTCCGCGGCGATTGCGGCTAGATTGTCGGTCCGGAACTCCTCCCAGTCGCAGTCGGACGCGATGGACCCCCAGGTGATCGGATCCAGACGGATCTGCTCAAAGGCGGTATAGCTCTTTTTCCAGATGGTGTTCAGCTTGGCGATGGTGACGTATTTCCGCTTCAGAAAATGCTGAAATTCGCGCAGCGTGAACGGATCGTGGGACTTGAAATGGGTCTCGTTCCAGACATCCCATGCAAGAAGCGCGGGAAAACTCCGGAATTCGGCGACCGTTTCCCGGAGAAAATCGTGCAGAATCTGTTTGACTTCCGGATGATTGTAGTTGCTCTCGCCGAGTCCGTTCTGCATCCGGGCCGCACTTCCGTCCGGATGGGTGACGGCATATTCGTCCTTCCAGTCGCAGTCCGGGAGGTATTCCAGATCGGCGACCTGTCCGGTGAGTTCCACAATCACGCGGAGTCCGACTTCCTCCGCGCACTTCAGAACCGTTTTCTGTATGTCGTAATTCCGCTTTCCTTCCCGGTAGAAGCAGGGCGGCCAGATGACCGCGGTGTTCAGTCCGAGACTTCGCAGATCGGAACATTTCCGTGCGATTCCGCTCCGAGTTTCATCCTCTTCCAGCAGCAGAACGGCACCGTGAAGGAACTTTTCTTTCATGATATCTCCAGTGCAAATGAATAGTTCAACGGAGCGTCCGGCCGGAAACAGTATGCGCGCACTTTGGTTTCGCTCTGGTAGACCGAAGGAGCCAGAAGCGTGTCGATTTCCCGGATCGGCGGACGGGAGAACTGCACGACCCGCTTCAAGGACCGCACCGTCGGCTCACAGAGATGAATCCGTATTTCCGAATCTTTCGGGGGACGGCCTTCAAAGTCAAACGAAAACTCCAGACGCCCCGGATGACAGACCATCCGGCTTCGGAAGCACAGATCGCACGCCTGCGAATACTCCTTTGGTCTGCAATAGTGGAACACCTGTTCCACGGTGTTGCCCCGGAGGGAGAATTGTGGATCCAGATTGCGCGGAACCAGCCGATTTCCATTTTCCGCCTGCAGAATCGGAAGGAAGGGAATGACCACGCCCGTATACGGTGTCGGAAGCAGATGGCCGAAGTAGGGCAGGGGCATGAACTTGATGCTGACATCCACTTCCACATCGTTTTCCTGTGTGATGCGGTTGTGCCAGAAGAACATGTTCTTTGTGATCCGGTTTCCCGCCGGAAGAATGTAGTGAACGCCGGTGCGGTGGTCGTTGGCGCAGAGAATCGCCGGTCCGGGAAGGATTCGGACATAATCCTCCCTTTCGGAAGGAAGGACGGAGCTTTCTTCCGCGTGCTCTCCGGAAGCGAAACGAAGCGCCATGGCAAGTCCGTAGATTCCATAGCCCTGCGCCTGGACGTGGGTGGTGTATTCATCCCAGATTCCGGTATCGAAGGCTTTGTCGCGTCCGATTTTCCCGTCGGCGCGGATTCCGGTTTTGAGGAAAAAGCGGAACAGATGCTGAGCCGCCGCATCGCCGGAGGTGGTGAGGTTCCTGGTTTGTGCGAATTCCCAGAGAAAGATCTTTTTGACTTCCGCTTCTCCGCGCAGGGAACGGCCCCATTTGGCGTATTCGCCGTCGGCATCAATCAGCGCGAGGTTCGAATCGCAGAACTCCTTCAGGATCCGGAAGATCCGGTCATGAAAGGGGGAGTTCCACTGATGGATTTCATCGTAATGGAGGAGAAGCCCGATGATTTCCGCACTGTATGCGTCGATGCGTTTGTCGCGGGAATCGCCGCGTCCGTCGTCGTCATTGAAGAATCCGTTTCCGAGGTAGCCCGCGAGCATGAATTCCACGCATTCGGACGGATCGACGCTGTGCGTTTCGCAGAACCCGTGGCGGATCCGGAGAAGATCAATGACCGCCGCGGCAACCCGGTAGTTGCGCGAGGCGGCAAGAAGATAGCTCATGTCGATCTGGCGGAAGAAGTGCGCAATCTCGCTCCACTCGGATTCGGAAAAGAGTGTCCGGAACTTCTCCCCGGCGAATTCCAGAGAAAGAAGGAGAGCGAAGGTAGTCCACGCGCTCTTGACGTCATCGACCCGGACGCTTGCGAGAGTCCATCTCCGGCAGAGATCCTTCAGATCGGCATGGCCGATGCTCCATCCCTCCTCCATGCCGCGGATGATTCCGCCGAGCACGAGCCAGCCGGAGTCCTTTGTGTCGATCTCTCCCTCCACGATCATGCGTCCCGACGAATCGGTGTGTTTTGCGGCGAAAAGGAGTGCCCGGTCGAGCTCGTTCCGGTAAATCTGGCGGTTCATTTCAGGATCTCTCCGATCGTCTGAGCGAGGGCATCTGCGTAGAGCTTCATGCCCAGGTCGTTCGGATGGACAAGATCGGTGTAGCTGTCGGACCATTCGTCGCCAAGAATCCGGAGTCCGTCGAGGAAATGAAATCCGGTTTTCCGATGTGCCTCTGTCCGGCGGGTTCTCCATTCGGAGGCCGGGTCCTCATTGGGGATCCGGAGATGGGAAACACTCAGAATCGGAGTTTCCGGGTGGGTGCTGTGAAGAATCCGGCAGAATTCCGGAAGGGTCTGTTCTAGTTTTTCCGGCGAAACGTTCGCATCGTAGGCAAGAACGTAGATCCGGGGATTCTGAACTTTTGCAAGTTCTTCCGCGACAATGCTTTCTCCTTGTCCGCTTCCGGAAAATCCGAAATTCAGCAGCGGCATTCCCAGTTTGCGGGAAAGAAGATTTCCCACCGCCGTTCCGGGACGGGACGCGCAGCAGCCCTGTTCAATGGAAGTTCCGTAAAGAAGAATGGGACGCGGATCGATACCGGTGCTTTCCGGTTCACAGCGGGCCCCGTCGGAGAGCGCAATCCCGAACTCCTCCACTTCCGCATACAGGGGAAAGTGAAGGCGGTAACTGTGCATGGCTCCATCCCCCTCCGTCTGAAGAGTGGTGGTATAGGAATGGACGGGGAAGCCGACCTCGTCGAAATTCAGTCGGGAGAGCCCGTGAAAACGTCCGTCTTTATACAGATCGAATCCGATTCTTCCATAACACATGATGTCCGCGGAGTTGTTGACAACCCGAACGCGAGTCCGAATCCGGATTTGAGCGCTGTCTGTCCGGAAACAGAGCACGCCGCCGCTGGACTGGCGCGCATAGGTTTGAACTCCGGGCGGCAGCTTTTCCGAGATCTTCATTCGGTGAAACGGTTCTCCGGCGGAGCGGAAGGCAAATCCTTCCAGGTGGAAATGCGGATCATCCGCTCCGAGATACTGTTCTCCCTCTCTTTCCTCTTCCGCTTTGACAGCCATGTAGCGATCGTATTTTCCCATAGAGTGATTCTCCCTGTTTCCTGCTTTCTTCTGTAATGTTGCCCGAAAATGGAAAAAAGTCAATGATGAAACAGAGAATCCTTTTGTTATTTTGGAGAAAACGGAATCATTTTCATCCTTTGCTCTTCCGGGGATCCCGGTCGGGAATAAGCGGGACAATCAACGCTTTTCCTGTTCAAATCGCTTTCTTTTTTCTTGAATTTTCCGCAACCTGCGGTATGCTATCGGAAAGAGCGGGAGTTTTGGTGTTTTCATGAAAAAACCGGTTTTAAAATTTTGTTCCCACGATGTGAATCAGGCGCTTGTCGATCGTCTGCACGCCCACCCGTATTGGCAGATGGAGTATATCGCCGGCAAGTCGTNNGGGAGGTGCCTCCGGGAGTCTTTGTGCTGATTCCTCCGCTGACGCCGCACCGCTTCCTCCGTTCGGGAAATGGGACGGAAAGTTATTCTCTCAAGTTCATCTGGGAGGCGGAGGCGCCGTGGCAGGAGATCCAACGTTATTGGGTCTCCCAGGTGTTTTTCGCCTGGAGCGCGGAGAATCTGATCCGGATTTTTTCCGGAAGTTTTCCGGTCCGTCAGCGGAATCTTTTTCTGGAATATCTGCTGATGAACATTCTGCACTTCACAATGGATGGC
>DDJH01000252.1:0-6411 GCA_002338895.1 Lentisphaeria bacterium UBA1829
AAATACTTTGATAATCAAATACTTAAAAAAATAAACCGGCGCTGTTTTTCCGAAGAAAATACGCATTTCATGGTGTTTTCTTCCGGGAAGGGATTGTCAAAATGAAAAAAATGTGGTATAATAATATAAAAAATAACAGAAACAAAAAATTTCAGCAGGACAGGTCTCTGTATGAACAGGCTTCTTTTCTATACGACACTGACCGTGGCTGCGATGCTGATTCTTATCCCGGAACTGCCGGGACAGACACAGGTTGCTCAGGCACGGGGGAAAAACGCCATCCGATCAACCGGAATGAAAATCAAATATGTTCCGCCCTCCAACACGACCGGGCTGAATATCTCCCGGGCAAAATACGATTTTATCGAACGGGTGATCAAAGTCCACATGGACGCGGGGGAAAACATCATGAACAAGGATGTCGCCAACGCCATTCTGGGCGATGTGGCGACCGAAATTCCGTTCAAGCCCTCGGCTCCGCTCGACAAGCGGCCCCATAAGGAGCTCCTGGCTCTGGCGCAGAAGAAGATCAGCAAGCAGTTCCCGAAAACGCTCCAGCAGTACAAGCAGGAGCTGACGCGCGAAGCGGAAAAACGTTTTATCCTGTACAAACTGCGGGATAAGATCCGGATCCGGTATTATCGGGGTTCGAAGGTCTATGTGGTGTCGGGGATTTTCTATTCGCTTTCCCCCGACCGCCGCACGGTGAAGATCGGCTCCCGGATCGTGCCGTACATCGATGTGATTCCGGAAGACAAGATCCGGATCGACAAGCTGGTCTGTGAAGAGAAACGCGCGGAATATGTCGGAGTCCGCTACGAGGATTACCGTCAGCGCCGGAGCGAGGCTCTGATGCGCGAACTCGAAAAGCTGAAAACCGCGCAGGACGCGGCCAATGAAAAAGCCGGATACATCAATTTTCTCGACACCTGGTACACCGCATCCCAGCTGACCCATCAGAAAATAGCGATTGAACGCCAGAAACTGGCCTCCATCTCCGGAGCCAAGACCTCCACGGACACAGGAGAGCTGCTGGTGTTCGACACACCGAACGAGACCGCTCTTCGGGAAAAGATCGCCGCAAAGAAAAAAGAGGTGCGCAACCTCAACGGCATCGATTCCGACCGCGGTTACTCTCCGGCATTCTGGGATTTCACACGCGGCGAGGCCCGGCTGGCGCTTCAGCTGGAAAACTACAGTCCGATGGCCACGAAACAGTATGACTATTTCGTGACCCCGAACCGGCAGATCCGAAATATCCAGTTCGATTATAAAAACAATAAACTGTCCCGCGTGATCACGTTCTATACCCGGGTTTCGCTACAGGATTATGAAAAGCTCAAAGCGCAGTATCTGTCCATCTACGGGCCGGACGACCTGCAGAGAACCAAGCCGAGAGATCCGGCTCTGAAAGACCGTCTCCGTCCGCTGACCTGGACCGGGAAGTTCACAACCGCAAGGCTCTCCATCAATCTGATGGAGGATAACGACGTCTTCTACGGCGTCTCCTTCATCAAGGAGAAAACCGGAGCCTACAACAAGACCGATACGCTCATCCGCGAGGCGGAATCCCAGAGACAGAAACAGGAGGATGCGCGGAAGGCCCGTCAGAAGAAGCTCGGATCTCCGACCTGATCGACGCACCGTCCTCCAGTGTCCCCGCCGTTGCGGAATGATGTTTTTCCGGATCCGGATTGATCCGTTTGCAGAGTTTTTCCGGATCTTTTGAAAGAAAACTGCGGTTTGCATAAACCTTTTCAGAGAAAAGAACGCATCCGGATTGCATCGTTCCGCAGACCATGGTATTCTAAAAACAGCCACACGGAATCCATCACCGTCAATAAAAGGGAGTTTTACCATGGAATTCACAGGAAGAACGGCGATTATCACAGGAGGAGCATCCGGGATGGGGCTTCTGACGGGTCAGGAACTGGCCAAACAGGGAGCCAATGTTGTCCTTTGCGACATCAACCGGGAGGCGGTCGAGGCATGCGCGGAAGAGATCCGGAAGAACGGAGGAAAAGCGATCGGAGCGGTCGTCGACGTGCGCAATTACGACGATATCTGCGCGGCCCGCGACCGTGCACTTCAGGAGTTCGGCACCATCGACATCCTTCACAACTGCGCCGGCGGCGCCTCCTGCCGGGTGCTCGGAGCAAAAGGAGCGTTTCAGGACTGGGATGTCAGCGTCATCCAGTGGGGGATCGATGTGAATCTGAAAGGCGCGCTCATGTTCTGCCATGCGGTGATCTCCACAATGATCGCGCAGAAACGGGGCGTCATCATCAACATGGGCTCCATCGACGGAGTCACCGGAAGCGGCTGTCCGGATTACAGCGCGGCAAAGGCCGGAATGATCGGACTGACCAAATCCATGGCGCTGATCGGCGCACCGCACGGAGTCCGCGCCTGCTGCGTCTCTCCGGGACCGGTCCTGACCCGGGCGGCAATGGCCAATATGAAAACCCGGCTCGGCCGCGCAGCGGAACCGATTGAAGTGGTCAATCTGATCCTCTATCTCTGCTCCGACAAAGCCGCGTTCATCACCGGAAGCAATCATCTGATCGACGGCGGACGCAACTGCGGAAGCGGCTGCTCCTGATCCGGAGTTTTGTTTATCTTCTCCGGGGGGTCCATCCGGCCCGCTTCCAGCGATGGTCCCTCCGTCCGCCCCGGGGCGCAGGTTTCGGGGCGGGTTCCAGCGAAAGCTCCTTCAGCTCCGCTCCCTTTTCCGCATTCTCCACCCGACAGATCAAATCCAGCGCAATCACATTTCTGGGAATATTCAGCTCTTCCGAACAGGTCTGCCAGCCGGATTGCGTGATTGCAAATTTCAACGGTTTCCGACTCTCCGGCCGGGCCCGTCCACGCCGGTGAAAACGGAACTGGAAACTCAGAGTCGTCCCCGGACGGGCATTCACAGAAAAGCGAAATACATTTTCCCCTTTTCTCAGCCCGCCGAGTTCCGTGATGGAAAAAACCTCTCCGCTTCCGGAAGGCAGGAACAGCACTCCGTTCCGGGCCCGGGTCCCCTGACTCAACCGATAACCGTCCGGCACGGAGTTCCCGTCCAGATCCCGATCCAGGCGGGGCATGATGTTGCCGGAGAAGTCCGGGGATTCCGGGTAGAGCCTCTCCGCCCAGTCGGACATGGTGCGGACGGGGATCTGTTTCTCCTTCAGCCATTTCAGCAGCTCCTCGTGTCTTCGGAGATATTCCTGAAAACCGCCGGGGACCCTGTGGGTGTTCATGCGTTCGACCATCATCAGGACCCGGTGCTTTGCAACCGCATCCGCGATCTGCCCTTTCAGCGCATCCACCCGTTTTCTTTCAGGAGTTTCGCAGTTCCCGACCATCGAAAACGATGCGCGGGCGGTGGGATCGAAAAAGATGCAGCTCCATTTTTTTCCCAGCATGGGACTCGCCGCAGCGACATAGTAAAATTCCCGTCCGTAAATCCGGAACAGCGCGTCGATCCCCACCGGCGGTTCCGGTCCGGTCGGAGGGATCCACACCTTTGCGGGCGGCACACCAAGACGGCGGAAGTTCGATGCGGATTCCCGGGCGAGAAACCGCATTCCCTCCTCCGTCGGCGCGATGGATCCGGAGTTCATCCGGGCAAGTTTCAAATTTTTCATCTCCGGCAGATTCACCGTGTCTTCCCCCCAGAAACTGAGGAGTCTGCATTCGCCGTTTTTCCTCTCCGCCACCGTGAAGACCTCTCCCGCCAGCGGCAGATAGATCCTGGCCCCGCGGGAGAGCCGCTTCCCCAGTCCATCCGACAGGTCAAAGAGTTTATTTCCCCGAACCGATCCGCGGAACTCCTGCACCCCCCAGTGTTCCAGATTGGGCTCATAGCGCAAAAACGCCATCCGGCTTTTCGGATCGACATGGTGAACGGCGGTCTCCTTCCGGTACCGCTCCAGCTCCTCCGCGGAACGCGCGTGAATGGCAAACATCCGGTTGTCCGGCGTTCCGTCCAGCAGTTCGTGGCCGGCATCGGAAAGACGTTTCAACAGGGCGGCATAGTCCGCCCGGCCGGCGATGGACTGCGTATGAAACGACGCGGAAAAACGACCGCCGCCGCGTTCAAAGACCTCCGCCATTTTCTTCCAGTTTTCCGGGGTCTGATTTCCCTCAAAGCGGAAGCAGACTCCCCCCTGCACCGTCTGCTCCTCCTCCGCCGCGGCGCCGCATCCTGCGGCCAGCAGGAGCAGGCAGAGACACATTTTCCCCATCCGATTCATTCCGCCACCTTTCCTCCTCCCCGGAGCCGCAACAGGTCCCGGGATTTTTGTTACAATAAACAGCCGTTCCGGAAATGCAAACCGGAAACCGGTCAAAGTTCCATTTTTCTTTGAAAGAAGAGTTGAAAAACAGGGTTTTCGAGCTATCTTTCCAACGAGAAAGAAATATCGCCGGAGGACCCCCATGCAACAGGAGCAGACTGAACAGAAAACACCCTTTAAAATCCGCTATGTGCTGATCGCCATTCTTCTGCTGCTCTTCATTCTGTCTCTGGGCTCCCACAATCCGGCGGATCTGGCGGTTCTGGAAGGGGGAAGCTCGGAGCCGATCCGGAATCTCATCGGGCCGCTGGGGGCGAAGATCGCACGGGTGCTGTTCTACCTGTTCGGACTGGCGGTCTATCCGATCACGCTGTTTCTTCTGATCTGCCTGGTCCGCAGCTTCATTCCGGTACCGACCCGGCGGAAGGGATACATCGGAGCCCTGGCGGCGGTGATCATCGGAATCACCCTGCTGATGGCGATGTGGCCGCAGGAGACCCTCGCATGGACGGAGCATCTCGGAATCGGACACGCCGATGCGCCGGAGCTGGCGCTTTCCGGAGGAGTGCTCGGAGCGCAGTTCGCCGCACCGGCATGNNCCGGCGGGACTGATCCGCCGCCATATCGGAACGGTCGGAACACTGATTGTCGCACTGACATTTCTGCTTTCCGGACTGATCTTTGTGCTCTGGGCGGACTGGAAAGACATTCTGCTCTCCAGCCTGGATGTCCAGGTCCGCGTCCGGAAAAAGAACGCACCGCAATACGATGACGAGGACGAGGAGGAGGAACCCCGACGCAAACCGGCCGTCACCCCCTATCGCCCGGAACCGGAGGAAGAGGAGGAGGACGCGGAGGAAAGACGTCCTTTCACCGGACCGGAACCGACCGCCGCTCATTCGCCCACCCGTCCGGAGGAGGAAGACGACGGGAACCCGCCGTTTGATCCGGATCCCCAGCCGTCCCGGACCGCCGCACATTCTGTTCCGGAAGCGGAACCTCCTTCCCATCATCCGGAACGGGAGGATGAACACGCGGCAGGCCCCCTTCCGCCGCCGCGCATCACCAACGGCATGAACGGAACCGCCGGGCACTCGACGGTCTCGGCGCATCTCTCCCAGCAGACCGCCGGGCTGACTCCGAATTCCAACTATGTTCTCCCCCCGATCTCCCTGTTTGACAAGGTCAAGGAGGAGAAAACCGAGGACCGGATCCATCTGGAACATACCCAGAAAACCCTTCAGGCGACCCTCGACAGTTTCGGAATCGCCGGCCGGGTCAGCGATATTGTCATCGGCCCCCGGATCACGCGTTTCGAGGTCTCCCTGGACCCGGGCGTGAAGGTGGAGAAGGTGTCCAGCATCACCAACAACATCGCGATGGAAATGCAGGCGGAGAGCGTCCGCGTTCTCGCGCCGATTCCCGGCAAGAACGCCGTGGGAATCGAGGTGCCGAACAAGGTGTCGACCAATGTCTACATCCGCTCGCTCCTGGAGGGGGAAGAGTGGCAGAAGGCGAAGGCGGGAGCCAGCAACATTCCGATCATTCTCGGACGCGATGTGGCGGGAAAGGCGGTGATCGCCAATCTTGCAAGAGCGCCGCATCTGCTGATTGCCGGATCGACCGGAAGCGGAAAAAGCGTCTGCATGAACACGCTGATCATGAGTCTGCTTTCGAAATTCTCGCCGTTTGACCTCCGCCTGATCCTGGTCGACCCGAAGCATGTGGAACTTGCGATGTACCGTCCGCTCCCGCACCTGATTACGCCGGTGGTGAACGATCCGAAGCTGGTTCCGCTCGCTCTCCGCTGGGGAGTCAACGAGATGGAGCGGCGCTACCAGATCCTCGCGGCGGTGAAGGCGAAAAATCTGGAGGGATTCAACAACCGGCCGGTGAAGGATGAGCCGGATCTTGATGAACAGGGCAATGTGATTCCGCGGAAACTTCCGCTTCTGGTCATCATCATCGACGAGCTGGCGGATATCATGATGACCGAGGCCAAAGGCGATGTGGAGACCTCCATCTGCCGGATTGCCCAGAAGGGCCGCGCGGCCGGAATCCACCTTGTGATCGCGACCCAGACGCCGCGGAAAGACATCATCACCGGCGTCATCAAGGCCAA
>DDJH01000252.1:6446-14067 GCA_002338895.1 Lentisphaeria bacterium UBA1829
TCGGCCGGGGCGACATGCTCTTCCTTGCTCCCGGCGGTGAAGGCATGGAACGCGTCCAGGGCACCATGGTCTCCGATTCCGAGATCCAGAAGGTTGTGGACTTTGTCTCCGCCCAGGTGGAACAGAAATTCGACAGTCAGGTCGTGGCGGAACCCGAAATCTCCGAAGGCGAGGAAGGCACCGAAAAGCGGAAAGGCAAAGGCAAATACCGTCCCACCTTCGACGACGAGGAGGACACGGCTGACAGCTCCTCCGACAGCACCTTCTCCAATGAATCCATCAACTCCATCGCCCGCGAATACCTCCAGCCCGGCGACGGCGAACTGATGCGCAAAGCCCTCGAAATCATCATCAACGAGAAAAAAGCGAGCACCTCCTATCTTCAGCGCCGTCTTGTCATCGGCTACAACCGGGCCGCCGAACTGATGGATCAGCTGGAGAAGCGCGGCATCATCAGCGCTCCGCTCCCCGGAGGCCAGAAACGCGACATTCTCATTCTTGACAAACTCATCGAAACCAACAACAATCTCTAACCGAACGGATTCCCAGCATGACAAACGAACAGGAAAATTCCGAACGTCCCGCTCTGGAGGATGATCTTTTCTCCGGTGCTTCCGCCCCTGTGAAGCCTCTGTTCGAACCGCAGCCTCAGGCCTCGCAGCCGAAACCGCTCTTCCCGGCCGATGAGGAACCGGCCGATGAAGCATTCATTGAACAGAAACTGAAAGAGGCGGGTCCAACCGCCTTCGTATCCGCCCCCGTNNCGCCTCGGCCGGAAGCGGCGGCGCGCCCCTCCGAAGAGGACGTGCCCAGCTATGTGCCAACCGGACGCGCCGCCGATCAGGAACCGGTCATTGTCACCACGGCGGAACGCGCAGTCGACGAACAGCATGTGGAACAGCCCCCTTTCCCGCAGGAACAGGGACTTACCGCGACGGCAGCGCCGGAAGAGAACCGCTATGCGGTCCATCCGTCCCCGTCCGCATCCGCCGCCCGAGCACCGCAGTCCGCTCCGGCTCAGCCGCACGCGGCACCTCCGCTTCCCCCCTCCGCCTCCGCTCCGGCGGCCCGCGCCCCCCGCTATGGAACGATCCGGGTCCGGGAGGCGGTCGTTCCCGAATCGGTCGAACGCAACAAGCGGGTTCTTTCGATCGACCCGGAAACGGCGACCATCGGCGAAATCATGCGCGATGCACGCAATCAGGCCGGACTGACTCTGGAGCAGGCGGCGGCACGCACCTGTATCAAGAAGGACTACATTCAGGCGCTGGAAGCGGATGATGCGGAACATCTTCCGGGCGGGATTTTCCCGAGCGCGTATGTCCGCACGCTCTGCAATCTCTACAATCTCAACGATGCCGGACGGGAAGCGGCACGCCGAAAGGTCCGGGAAGCGTTTGCTCCGCAGGAGAATGTTCCGGAACAGCTGCTGCAGCATCTGGAACAGGACGCCCAGCGCAATGAAGCGGAAATTCAGCGGGTCAACAAGATTTTCTATCTGCTTCTTGCGGGAGCGGCGGCACTCGGGATTCTGCTGATCGCCGGAGTGATTCTGATCGTGGTCTCCCTGCGCGGGACCCCGGAGCCAGCCGTTGCGGAGAACAGCACGCCGACCCGACAGGAGGAACGCACCGTTCCGGTCTCCGCCTTTGACGCGACCCGTCTGGAAACGCTGACTCCGCCCCAGATGCCGGTTCTGATGCGCATTCTGCCGGTTCCGTCCAAATAACATCGGAGAGCGGCCATGGTGGTGAAGTGTGTGGAGTGCGGAGGAAAGGTCTCCTCGGAAGCGGAGAGCTGTCCGCATTGCGGAGCGCCGGTCTCGCTCTCTCTGGGCGGAGCGCCGCGTCGCAGGCGGAAGGAGTTGTCCGATGCGGACGAGGAGGAACGGGACGAAGAGGAATCCTCCACCCCGCCGTCCGGAGAGTCCTTCGATTTTCCGGCCTTTCTGGTCCGAGTTCTGAAGGGGTGTTTTTTTCTCCTGGCGCTTCTTGTGATTTTCTCCGCGATGCTGTTTTTTTCGATCCGGTATGATGTCGGGGGCTTCCGGAGCGCCTTGCGGAAAATCGCGGATTCGGATTCCGGAACCGGCTCCCATGTGGACCGCTCCAACTCCCGTGTGATGTTCAAATATTATCTGGGCAACATTCTGGATTCGCTGGAAGGGAAACAGCAGAAGAAGGGATCGGCGGGAGGAGCGGGATCCGGGAAAGACGCGGCTCCGGAGCTGCCGGAAAAGAACGCGGAAACCGTGCCCGCGCCGACACAGCCTGCGGGATCGTCCGCCACGTCTGAGCGCCCCGGAGAACNNAAGCCGGTGGAGCTTCCGCCCCCGCCGCCAGAGGAGTGAGCGGAGAATTTACTCTGCGCCGGAGGCGATGCGGGCGGCGAAATCCCGGTCGGCTTCGAGAAGATCGACGGTATGGAGGTCACGGGTCGGGACCCACCGGATCTCCTGTCCTTCGCACGGGACGGGAATGGATCCCTCCTTGAGAACGCAGCGGATGAACACGATGTCGAGAATCCCGGCGGGATACTCATGTTCGACTTCGCCGATGACGTCCATGGGGAGGATTTCGACGTTGAGCTCCTCGCGCAGTTCCCGGACGATGCATTCATGGATGGATTCTCCGGGTTCGACCTTTCCTCCCGGGAACTCCATCTTATCGCGGAGAATCGACGCCTTCGGACGGCTGCAGACCAGAGTCATTCCCTTGTTCCGAATCACGGCGGCACAGACCAGCTTCTTGGACATTTTTCCCTCTTCCTGTTGAAACACGTTTGCTTTTTTTGTTTTTCATGTTATACTACGTCTCAGGAGGCAGGGAAACATCCTCTGAACGTGAAATACATCAAAGCCTCTTTTGGCTTTATCGTACCTTATCCAGTTGGAGCGGTATTGTTTCCCCTGCCTCTGTTTTCTTATGCGGGGAAACGCCGCCGCCCCATCCGGAACGGGGATGATCTCACATGCGGGCGCGATTGCGGTTCCTGCGATCCCAGAACTCCTGCCATGCAGCGACATGATCGGTTACGGAAACGGTCCCTTTCCGCTGGAAGGTGACGACGCTGTACATCGGCGCGCACCGGCCGCCGAGATGCAGTTCCAGCGGGATATGTTCCAGACTTCCGGAGAACTCTCCGGCGGTCAGGGAGATCGTGATGCCGCGGCATCCGCCGGCATACGCCATGATCCGCTGTGAGGGGCCTTCCGCGAAACTCCATCCGTCGGGCAGATGCCAGAGGATCTCGAAGACCTGATTGTCATAGGGGCAGTCGGCCAGCGAGAGAGTCAGTTTCTGTGTCTCCCCGGGTACTATAACCGGACTCTTCTCAAATTCAAGGAGGAGCGTGCCGCAGGCGAGAGGAATCTGAAGACATTTTGATGATTTTGTCAGGACCCTTCCGACGGTTTCGGATCCGTCGGCGATCCGGGAGCGGATCTCCTCGCCGATCCGGCTCTCTCCGGCGGTCAGGCGGAGGAGGGTCGGGTTGACCAGATCCATGATTTTTTTGCAGGCGATGACGCGGTCGGTGAGTTCGTCGAGCGTTGCCGGAGCATCGGCGTGGAACGGAGCGATCGCCACGGTCCGGATGCTTTCGCCGATGGGTTCGATCCACTTCTGCGGGATACCGGAACGGCCGAGGATGATGCCGAGGATGGCACCGCAGGTGGCGCCGGTGCAGTCGGTGTCGTCGCCGCAGTTGACGGAAAGACAGATGGAGCGTCCGAAATCGCCCCCGCCGTACAACAGGCCGAGAATGACAAAAGCGACGTTCTGCGGAGCCTGGAACCATCCGAGATCGGCACTGTCCCGCACAACCTTTTCACGCGCGCATTTCCATTCTTCCCCCGCGTCGAATGCGTCGAGAACGATCCGGACGCTCCGGGCCACGCGGCAGTTCTGCGGAATCCGGGCCAGAGCGGCCTCGATGAGTTTGCGCAGATCGCTTTCGACAAATGCGGCGGATTCGAGAACGGCGGTAAAGATCTCCGCATAGATTCCGTCATCGGCGTGATCGATGCATGCGTCGCACCATGCGAACGGCGCCGCCTCGTCGGGCTCTCCGGGGAAGAGGCACGCCCAGATTTCGGAACGGATCCATGCGCCGTTGCTGTTTTTCCACCGTTCGTTGTTGCAGAGTCCGGAGAGCGGCGGCGGCAGTCCGTTGAGCATATTGAATTTGCCCACGCCGTATTCGTTCCAGGGCCCCGTGATATGGGCCAGCCAGTACTCGCCGAGCAGACGCTCGTTCACCTGGTAGATCCCGTGCTCTTCGACGGCCTTGAGCCAGATCAGCTGAAGGTCCAGATCGTCATTGGGCACCGGCTTTCCGCCAAGGTCCTGCGTGTAGAAGGAGACATCGAACAGATCGTGTTTTCCTTCCATGGGAGCGCCGAGGGTTCCGCCGATATTTTTTCCTGTCCAGCATCCGAGGACCTTGTCGCGGTACTCCTCCAGACGGAGGAAGCTTTTTCCCGGAGTTTGCGTGTGAAACATAATCGAAATCCTTTCGTTTTGATGTTCTATTGTTTTACAGTAGCATCTGGGGCATACATCTTCAATTGCCATAAATAGAGGGACGGGGTTGGCGGAGAGGCTGCCGGGGGGGCTTTCTCCAGAGGGAGGAAGCGGTTGCCGGAGATCTCGCCCGGAGCACCCGGACCGAGCCACAGGGTTCCGTTTCCTCCGCAGACGGTGTTCCGGATCAGGCGGTCGCCGCGGTTCCCGAGGAACTCGCTCCAGACCATCGGAGATTTCTCATCCTTCAGAAGAAAAAGATTTCCCATCACGAGATTGTCGCAGGAGTTGAGCCGGGCGATGATGCCGGGTCCCTTTTCCACGAGAAAGCGGTTGTAGACGATCCGCCAGTTCCGGTTCATCCCGCCGAGATAGACCGCGCTCTTCAGCGAGGTGGATTCACAGTTGTAGATCACATTGAACGGACCGTTGGATCCGTGCATGGAATCGTCGCTGGGGGTGGAGTAGAAGGCATAGCCGTAGCTGCTGTACCGCCTGTCTGTGGTGGTGATCCGGCATTGTTCCAGCAGATTGTCGCGGCACCAGGCCATGTGCCACTGGGCGTCGCTCTCATGAAAGGTGCTGGCGCGGATCACATTGCCGCTGCAGCGGATGTTGAAAATCGGAGCATGACGCATCCGGAAGGTCTTCACATACTCCATCCGGCAGTCGTATGCCCGGTCGAATCCGACATAGCTCAGGGACTGCTGCGGATTCCACGCATCGCGGATGACCGCATCGGAGAGCAGACAGTTCCGGGCTGCGGTAAAGTGAAGCGGTTTCCCGCCGGTCCGGACGATCTCCATGCGCAGGGCGCGGCAGTTGACCGCGTTGAGAAAGTGAATCGTTCCGATTTTCAGCTCCTTCTGCAGAGAGCCGGTCTGCTCCATGCGGAAATCCTCGACGCCGCAGAACTGGATCGGCAGGAACGGCGTCGCATACGGACCGTCTTCCAGAGGGAAATCCTGCCGGAACGGCTGCATAACGGTTACGGTGCGGCCTTCTACGGATTCAATTTCGGCGATAAATTCCCGGTCGAAGCTCCAAGGGCACTGGTTGGCGGTCAGCGATTTCCATTTTTTTGTATTCGGCGCGGCAATGCTGATCNNCCAGCCGCCCTTCCGGAAACGCGAGGCATCGGCCAGTTCAAAGCGCCGATCGCCGCGGCGGATGCCGGTCCGCAGAGGAATCCGCGATGCCGGAGCGGAAAGATGTCTGCCGGCAAATGTGAGATAGGCATTTTCATATTCGCCGCGGTAATAGTCTCCCGGCCGGTTCCGGACATGGAAAACGGAGCGGACCTCCCGGACTTTTCCGTCCTCATACTGCACGGAAAGACGGAATTCCCGCCTGCCGCCCGGGAGTGTTTTTGCAATCGTGCTTCCTGAAACGGAAATTTTTGTATATTCCTCTGCACGGGGAAGCGGACGCAATTTGGAAAGGTCCGTCCACTCTCCCAGCCGGACGGAACCGGATTCCAGCAGAACCCGCCAGGCGCCGCGGAGGGGGAAATAAAGCTCCACATTCGTCCATTTGCAGATGTTCGGACCGATCGACTGGGGAAGGATTACAACTCCGCTTGCAGGAAGAGTGCCGATCAGAGAGGTTTTGTCCCGTCCGGCTCCGCGGATGACCACGCCGTCGGCCTCCACCATGATTTTCTGTTCGAGCCGATACGTTCCCGCTTCAAGCTGGACAATTCCGCCTCCTTCAGCGGCCGCTTTCTCACAGGCGCGGCGAATTGCCTCGGAGTCGTCCAGTTCATCATCCGGGATGCCGCCGAAATCGCGGACCCGGATCACGCACTCCTCATGACTCACCCAGTTGCGAAGTCCCGCGCCGGTGAAATTGGGATAGAGAACGCCATCCGGTCCGGGCAGGAGCAGACTGTTCCGGCCGTACTTTTTTTCCGGCGGCGTGGATTCGGAACCGAGCAGTTGACGTTTCTCCGTCAGAGCCTCGACCCGGAGATCATCCACATAGCAGTTTTCGTTCCCGGTTTTAGTCAGGACGATCCGGATTCGTCCGCCGTTCGGACTTGTATCGAACGGAATGGTCATCGGAATTGCCTGGACTCCTCGTTTTTTCCCGGCCGACCAGAGCTGTTCCAGCGTACGGAGCCAGTCGTCATCGGGAACAAGAGAATTCCCCTTCTCATCGAATTCCTCTATTCCGACCTTCAGCTGGGCGGTCCGCTCCGAGAAGGTGTTCAGGCGGAGCTGGTACTGTTTTCCCGGAGCAAGGCGGATTTCCGGAGAGACCAGCTGATCCGGTTTCGACAGGTGGAGCGCCGATGATGCGGACCCGGGAAATTCTGCCCGCCGGATCGAATTTCCCTCCCGGCTGCTCCACCCCTTCGGCGGTGCGTCAAACGATTCGGAATAGACGGTTTTTTCCGCAGCGGTCCCCTCCAAGGAAAGGATCAGGATCATGCTCAGGACAGAAAAAAAGCGTGTATTCATAGCTCAGTATCCATAGCGGGAATAGATGTAGTCTTCGGCGACATTGCGGAACGGCGAACTCTTCCGCACCATCAGAGGATTGGCGACCAGGCACCCGCGCGCGCTGCCGTCCAGTCGAAGTGTATTCACCGCCCGGTTGTGACGCGCCGCCGGATTCCCGTTGTTCGTGCTGGTGTAATCCGGACGAAAACGGTAGTATCCTCCTCGTTCATTTTCATCGAAATTCATATTGGTGCTCCGGCTTCGATAGGCGTCCACAAGCAGCAGTTTCTGGCTCGGCGATTTCAGGGAGATGATTTTCGAGGAAGTGAAATCCGCCGCTCCCGGACGCAGAAACGCATTCATCGCATAGAAGGGCTTCTGCAGCCAGAAGCCGCACCAGGTCTCCTCATTTCCGGTATATGGGACGCTTCCCGTCAGATCCACTTTCAGGGATACGGAAGGGCAGTTGAACAGAGAAACTGCGGCATAAGTTCCCTTGGTCTGTTTTAATCCTGTCGTGTAGCCGCCATAGGGGTTTTCGCCCATCAGGGAGCTGGTCCAGAAATAGTTGCCGCCATCCGATTTGACGGTTTCCAGAGGTGGAAGCCACTCCTCGTTGTCGCCGACATACTGGGTTATGCCGATTCCAAGCTG
>DDJH01000213.1 GCA_002338895.1 Lentisphaeria bacterium UBA1829
CTGATGGTGGACATGGCCCACATTGCCGGACTGGTTGCGGCGGGACTGCATCCCTCCCCGGTTCCGTACTGTGATATTGTCACAACGACAACGCACAAGACGCTCCGCGGTCCCCGCGGCGGCCTCATTCTCTGCAAGGAACAGTATCTGAAGGCGGTCAACTCGAAGGTCTTCCCGGGCATCCAGGGCGGACCGCTGATGCATGTGATCGCCGGAAAAGCCGTCTGCTTCGGCGAGGCGCTGAAACCGGAATTCAAGGCCTATCAGGAACAGATCGTCAAGAATGCGGCGGTCCTTTCCAAGGCGCTGAGCGACAAAGGATTCCGCATTGTTTCCGGCGGGACCGACAATCACCTCATGCTCGTCGATCTGCGTCCGAAACAGACCACCGGAAAAGAGGTTGCCACCGCGCTCGACAAAGCCCTGATCACCGTGAACAAGAACATGATTCCCTTCGATCCGGAAAAACCGACCGTCACCAGCGGAATCCGGATCGGCACCCCGTCCGTGACCACCCGCGGCATGAAGGAACCGGAAATGCTCCGCATCGCCGACTTCATCAACCGCGCCGTCGAACACCGGAACGATGATGCCGCGCTCGCCGCCATCGCCGACGAGGTCCGGGAATTCACCAAGGCTTTCCCGCTCCCGCAATTCTGAATACCAAAAAAGGATTTTGCATCATGATTGACATTAAATATATCCGGGAAAATCCGGAATTCGTCAAGAAGAACTGTCAGCTCCGCGGAGCCGACGTGGATGTGGACGCCATCGCGGCTCTCGACAAGGAACGCCGCGAAGTCACCCAGAAAGNNCTCCGCAGCGAGCGCAACCGCCTGAGCAAGGAGTGTCAGAGCAACCCCGCCGCCCGCGAACAGGTCAAGGCGATGAAAGAGGAACTCACCGCGCTCGAAGAGAAGGAACGCGAACTCGGCGCCAAAGTCGATGAAGCCCTCTCCTGGCTTCCGAACATCCTCGATCCCGAAGTTCCGATGGGCAAGGACGACTCCGACAACAAGGAGATCCGCAAAGTCGGAACCATCCGCGAATTCAACTTCAAAATCCGCGACCATGTGGAGCTCGGGGAAGGTCTCGACATCCTCGACATCAAGCGCGGTGCCAAAGTCGCCCAGTCCGGCTTCTACTACTGGAAAGGCAAAGGCGCGCTTCTCTGCGACGCGCTCTACACCTGGGTCAAAGCCGAGCTGATCCGGCGCGGGTTCATTCCGATGATCACCCCCTGCCTCGCCAAAGAGCGCACACTCTACGGAACGGGATATCTCCCCTTCTTCGCGGATCAGACCTATAAGCTGGAACGAGAAGATCTTGCGCTGATCGGCACCTCCGAGCAGACTCTGGTCGGCTACCATGCGGACGAGACCCTCGACGCGGAAAAACTGCCGATCTTCTACACCGCCTACTCCCCCTGCTTCCGCACGGAAGCGGGAAGCTACGGCAAAGCCAGCCGCGGAATCTTCCGCGTTCATCAGTTCCACAAGGTGGAGCAGATCATCTTCTGCAAACCGGAGGATTCGGTCAACCAGCACAAGTTCGCGCTGGAAAATGAAGAGATGCTGCTGCAGAAACTCGGACTGCCCTATCATGTGGTGGATGTCTGCGTCGGCGACATGGGCGCACCGGGATACCGCAAATACGATATCGAAGCGTGGTACCCGAGCTTCAACGGATATCGCGAAGTGACGTCGAACACCAATCTGACGGAATTCCAGTCCCGCCGTCTGAACATCCGCTACAAGGGCAAGGACGGCTCCAAGGGATTCGTCCACACCATCAGCGCAACGGCGGCAACGGACCGTGTCGCAATCTGCATTCTGGAAAACTATCAGCAGGAAGACGGCTCCGTCGTCGTTCCGGAAGTTCTCCGGCCCTACACCGGATTCGACAAGATCGAACCGCCCGCAAAATAAGTCACTCTCCGAAAGAGAGCTGCAGGCCGTTTCTCCGATGCAAAATCCGGAGAGACGGCTTTTCTTTTACCGCTTTCCGCCCAGCAGACTCTCGTAAAGACGGATGTACCGCTCCGCCATCTCATCCTTTCTGGAGATGACCTGCGGCTCCCCCCAGGGACGAAACACGGAAGAGGCCAGAATCGCCGCAGTCTCCGCCCTGTGCTCCGGCGATTCGAAATCCGCCATCGCATGGTTCCGGTAAAAGCGGCAGAGCTCGGGCAGCGAATCCACCGGATTGACGACAACGGGAATTCCGGTTGTCATCGCCTCGGCCAGCACCAGTCCATACCCCTCGTAGCGGGACGGCATGACAAACACATGAAAAAGATAAATCGCCCGCTGTGCATTCTCCAGGAATCCGGGCAGAACCACCTTCAGATTTTTCGGAGCGGCGGCGGCCAGGGTTTTGAGATGTTCCTTTTCCGGCCCCTCTCCGACAATCACGATTCCCCACTGCTCCCCCTCCGGCACGCGGGCGGAAAGTTCCGGCAGCATCGACAGCAGCAGATCGAATCCCTTCTGCGGATCGAGTCTGCCGACGGAACCGATGATTCTGGAACAGTTCTCCACCCCCCATTTTTTCTTCAGAGAGAGAATCCATTCGGGGGAAGGAGGCGGAATCGGATCCACGCCGTTGTAAATCACCTTCACGGTCCCCCGTTTCAAACCGAGTCTTCGTTCGTGAAAGCACGCGGCGGCGAACGAGACCGCGCTGCAGGCGGAACAAAGCGGGAAAGTCAGGCGGTCCAGCGCGAAATAGAGACCCTTCCCCGGCCGGCGCTCGCTGATATGAATCGTATTGAGCAAAGGGATGCCGAGACCGATATCGGCAAGGCGGGTGCAGAGATTCGGATGCATCAGATGGGAATGGCAGATGTCGGGAGCCACTCTCCGCAGAGACCTCCGGAGCAGATAGAGCCGGTAGCATTCGGCGGCACGATCGATATGCAGATATTCCGGCACAATGCGCAGAGCCAGGAAGCGATCCGCGATCATTCGGTTTTTCGGGGGCGATTTCAGGACCGTCAGCGCCACCTCATGGCCGCGGCGCACCAGCTCCTCCGAAAGATCCAGGACGACCCGTTCGGCACCCCCCGCTCCCAGCTCCGTCAACACCTGCAGAATCTTCATTTCAACTTTATTCCGGTTTTGATTTGCGATTTCATCAAATCCATGCTACATTAAGCCGATTTCTTTAAGATACTTCATCATCCGGAATAAAACAAACGATTTGAGAAAGAAAAAACAGTCTATGCGCCTGAAAATCATATTTTTGACTCTGGCGTCCGCAGTGATTCTTCCCCTGTCCGCGGATGAGAAAGCCGCACTGGAGGCGTTCTCCACCGGCCGGGAGCTGGAAAATCAGCGCAAATTTCTCTCCGCCGCGGACTCCTATCTGGAATCCGACCTCCAGGCGGATGATCCCGTCCAGAAAGTCAACGCACTGANNCAGCGCGGCACGGGCATACCGCAAAGGACGCAAATACGGAGCCGAATTCGACTGCCTTCAGAAACTGGCCCAGGGCCATGTGACACGCATCAACTATTACGAGGTCATCAAACGCCAGTTTGAGATTGCCGATCTGTTTTTCCAGGGGCACCGGGACTACTATCTTTCGTGGCTCCCCTTCATCCGGAAAGACGACCGCACCATCGAGATCTACGAAGCGGCCCTGAAAAACGCCCCGTGCAGCGAAGAGGCCCCGGAAGCCATGCTGCGGCTGGGACGGATCTATCTGGACAACAACAATCCGGAACAGGCGATCCGCCATTTTTCGGAGATCATCAAACTCCATCCGGATTCGGAACAGGCGCGCTATGCGGCACTGGAACTGTCGAGCGCCCTCCTTCAGCTGGCCCAGCGGGGAGACGGCGACGGGAAAAACGCTCAGCAGGCCATCGAAGCATTCGACGCCTTCCTGGCCAAACACCCGGACGACCCCAAAAGCGAATGGGTCAAACGCTCCCGGGATGAAGTGTACAACATCATCGCGGCCCGGCTGTGCAGCATCGGCAAATTTTACAAGGACAATGGCAAATTCGATGTGGCCCAGCGCTACTTCACCTCGGTCATCAAGGACTATCCGCAGACCAAATCCACCGTGGAAGCCGAAGAAATGCTGGCGGAAATCAACGAGGAATATAAAGTCAAAGGTCTGGACTGGACACCGGAGAAGAGAGTGTTCCGCGAACAGGCCTTCCCGCGGGAAAATGCGGATACACTTCATGTGCCCGGAGCGGGAAGCCGCTGGCTTCTTCCGATCAAGGACGCCCGCGAAGGGCTGATCGACCGCAATGTCAAAGAGGAGGAGATCATTACCGATGACATGCTCTAAAAGGATCCGATTTTCCGTATTTTTTCTGCTGGTCTCCCTTTTTCTCTGTACGGGATGCGGGTACCGGATCGGTGCGCGCGGGCTGATGCATCCGCAGATCAAGACCATCGCGGTCGGAGAGATCAAGAACGATACACTGGAAATGCTGGCGGCCTCCGTCATGCGTCAGCAGCTCTGCGAACGCTTCCAGTTCGACGGGGCGCTCACACTGAAAAATCCCGGACAGTCCGACTGCATCCTGTATGGGAAAATCACCTCGGTCACCAACCGGACCATCCGGGAAGACAGTATGGACAACGACATCACCTTCCGTCCGGCGGAATTCCAGATCAAAGTCACGCTGGAATTTTCCGTCCTGATTCCGGGACGCGGCGAACCGCTTGTTCCGAGACGTGTTGTTTCCGGAGCCGCGAACTATCAGATTCTGGCCGATCCGGCAATCAGCCGGGCAAACGCGCTGAAACAGGCCTGCTACAATGCGGCAAAACTTGCTGTTGAATATACAACCGAGGCATGGTAATACGAAGAAAGGTCTTTCCATGATGATGAAAAAAGCTGTTTGCGTATTTCTCGTTCTGATTTTCACTGCGGCGGGGCTTCTGCTCTGCGGCTGTCAGACCCGTCATCTGATTCCGGAGGAGGTGCTCCAGCTCCCGACCCATGCACAGGTCTACACCGCATACAACCTCTGGTACAAGGATCCCGACAATCTGACGCCCGAAAATATCCAGCAGGGAAAACTGCTTCCGTTCGGAACCGAAGTTCAGATTGTCTCCATGACAGACTCCGCAATCCGGTTTAAAGCCAACGGCCAGCTCTTCACGATCCGTTACGATCAGAGCGCCACACTGCATCCGGTTGAGGATTTCGCCCGCCAGCTCTTCACCACCGCCATTGCCGTGGAAACCGCCGCCGGAGCCGATCCGGCTCGATTTGAAAAGATGCGGCGCGGCGTTCTGGAAAAGGGAATGAGCCGCAAACAGGTGGTCATCACCTACGGGCCGCCGAGCCGGATCCGCACACCGAATCCGCTCAGCGACACCTGGATCTACTGGGCCGACCGCGTCAAAAGCAAACGGGTCATCTTCAAAAACGACAAGGTCCTGACCGAACTGGTTCTGGATTGAGGAGCGTCCACCATGCTGTTCCGTTTTGACGAGATCCGGGAGGCTACCGGAGGAACATTCCTCAATCCGCCTCGGGGAGAAGGTGTCGACAGCATCACAACCGATTCCAGACTTGCCGCGCCGAACTCGCTCTTCCTCGCCATCGCCGGTGAACAGTTCGACGGACATGATTTTCTGGATGCGGCGCTGAAACAGGGAGCGCGTCTTCTCTGCGTGGAGCGTTCGCGTCTTTCCAAACTTCCGCCGGGCGCGCCGGCGATCGTGGTGGATTCCACGATCCGGGCCTATCAGAATCTGGCGCGCTTTCACCGCCTGCGCTTTCCGGTCAAGGCGATTGCGCTGACCGGTTCCAGCGGGAAAACCAGCGTCAAGGAGATGCTCCGGGCGATCTTCAACCGCGCGTACGGGGCGGAGCATGTGCTGGCAACGGAAGGAAACACCAACAATCAGATCGGAGTGCCACAGAATCTGCTGCGGCTGACCGGACAGCATAAGATCTGCATTCTGGAGTGCGGGACGAATCATCATGGAGAGATCGAACCGCTCTCGGAGACAATCCGTCCCGATGCGGCTCTGATCGTCTCCATCGGACGCTGCCATCTGGAGTATCTCGGTTCGCTGGAGGGGGTGGCGGCTGAAAAATCCACGATTTTCCGTCATCTTTCTCCGGAGGGAGTCGCGGTCATTCCGCTTCAGGCGCCCGGATTCGACATCATGAAACAGGCGGCCGGAAAT
Source organism: Lentisphaeria bacterium UBA1829 (assembly GCA_002338895.1). Classification (GTDB taxonomy): domain Bacteria; phylum Verrucomicrobiota; class Lentisphaeria; order Victivallales; family UBA1829; genus UBA1829. The sequence continues at coordinate 6,169 of DDJH01000213.1, forward strand.
CATACCGTTCTCTGCTACGGAAAAGGAGAAAACTCCGTCATGGAAGCGGTCTACCGGGGAGGCAACATCACGGGAAGCTCGTTTGAGCTGATCGATCGCCGGACCGGAGAAAGCGTCGTGGTGAACTGGGGCCTTTCCGGGAAACATCAGGCGGCCAATGCGGCGGGTGCCGCGGCAGTGGCGACAGCATTCGGCATCCCGATGCGGGAGATTGCAGAAGGTCTCGCCGGATGCGTCCTGCCCGGCATGCGAATGAAAATCACCCGCCACGGCGATGCGCAGTGGATCAACGACGCCTACAATGCCAATCCGGACAGCATGCACGCAACGCTGGAATGGCTCGGAGAGTTTGCGGATCCCGCAAAACTGCTTCTTGTGCTGGGAGACATGCGGGAGGTGGGCGAGACCTCCGGGGATGTCCATCGGGAGGTTCTGGAACAGGCGCTCCGCACATTTCCCGGAGCCCGGATCGCCGCAGTCGGGCCGGAGATGACCCGGGCGGCGGAGGAGCTGAACGAGCCGCGGATTCAAACCTTCCCGGATTCAACAACGGCGGCGGAAAGAGTCCGTCAAATGGTGCGGCCGGGAGATCTGGTTTTTCTGAAAGCCTCGCGCGGGACCCGTCTGGAACGGATCGAACCGTAACGGGAAAAAGGGAGGAGCCCATCATGCATCTTTCCGACTGTATCGCGAAGCTCTCGCCGATCCGGATTTCCGGAGGAGAGGGAGAGTGTGAAATCAGGGGAATCACCAACGATTCCCGGAAAATCCGTCCCGGCTTTCTGTTCTGCGCGATCCGGGGGGCGCACAGCGACGGGCGAAAGTTTGTCCGGGCGGCGGAAGAGGCGGGCGCAGCGGCCGTGGTTTCCGATGATCCGGAACTGGAAACCGCCCTCCCCCATCTGCTCTGTACAGACGCCTACCGGGCGTGGGGTCTGCTCTGCGAACTTCAGGCCGGCAATCCGGCCCGTTTCCTGCATCTTCATGCGGTCACCGGGACCAACGGAAAGACCACGACAGCCACTCTTCTGCGCGCCTTTCTCCAATCCGGCGGCGGCTTCCGGACCGGACTGATCTCGACCATCGAGTATGACTGCGGCGACCATTCTCCGATCGTGGAATCCGCCCGCACCACTCCGGATGCGGAAAGTTTTCAGAGTATTCTTTCCGCAATGCACGCCGCCGGCTGCCGTCATGCCGTACTGGAGGCCTCCAGTCATGGTCTCCATCAGCACCGGATGGGATCGGCCCGCTTTCAGACCGCGATCTTCACCAATCTGACGGGCGATCATCTGGATTATCATCATGATATGGAGTCGTATTATCAGGCGAAGAAACTGCTGTTCACCGAATCGCTGGCGGAAGAGGGAAACGCGATCATCAACATCGACGATCCGTGGGGGGAGCGTCTGGCCTCGGAACTGCATTCGGAAGTCCGGACTCTTTCGATGACAAAGCCCGCTTCCATCCGGATCGAACTTCAGGAGGCTACCGCCTCGGGAACCCGTTTTCTTCTGGACTGCCGCGGGGAGAGAATGGAAATTCACTCTCCCCTGATCGGACGGTACAATGTATACAATCTCTCCTCGGCGATCGCGGGAGCGCTGTTTGCCGGAGTTCCGAAAGAGAAGATCCCGGAGATTCTGAAGGACGGGATCCGGATACCGGGACGGCTGGAGAAGATGGAGCTTCCGAGCGGCGGAACGGCGTTTGTCGACTACGCGCACACGGATGATGCGCTGGAGCGGGTTCTTTCGGCGCTCCGGCCGCTCTGCAGGGGGGAACTGATCGTCGTATTCGGCTGCGGCGGGGACCGCGACCGCACGAAGCGGCCCCGGATGGCGGCCGTCTGCGGACGGATCGCCGACCGGAGCATTCTCACAAGCGACAATCCGCGGACCGAACCGCCCGAAGCGATTATCGACGAGGCGAAACAGGGATTTCCTCCGGGAACGCGGTTTGAAACCATTCCCGATCGCCGGGAGGCGGTCCGCCGCGCCGTCGCACTGACCGGACCGGGCGACATTCTGCTCGTCGCGGGCAAAGGACACGAGACAACTCAGGAAATTCAGGGCGTCAAATACCACATGGACGACCGGGAACTGATTCGGGAGGCCTGTTCATGATTCTTCATGCAATCCGGGGGGACATCACAAAACTATCCGTCGATGCGATTGTCAACGCGGCGAACTGCTCCCTTCTCGGCGGAGGCGGCGTGGACGGAGCCATTCACCGGGCCGCCGGATCGCTTCTTCTGGAGGCCTGCCGCGCCTTTCACGGCTGTCCGACCGGAGAGGCCCGCATCACGCCGGCGTTCCGTCTGCCCGCCAGGTTCGTGATCCACACCCCGGGCCCGGTCTGGCACGGAGGCGGTCACGGAGAAGCGGAACTGCTGCGGAACTGCTATCGGAACTCTCTGCGTCTTGCGGAAGAGAATGCGTGCGTCAGCATCGCCTTTCCCTGCATCTCGACGGGAGTCTACCATTTCCCGAAACAGGAAGCCGCCCGGATCGCCGTGGAAACGGTCCGGGCGTGGACGGGAAACCAGTTGAAAGAGGTGATCTTCTGCTGTTTTTCCGACGATCAGCTCTCTCTCTACACGCAGCTTCTGAAGAGCTGAAGGAGTCCGGAACCGCCTCTCCTCAGCGCCGGAAGCGCCGGAGGAGGAAGCGGATCCCCTCGCCCGCCCAGAGGACAATCGAAGTTCCGCCGAGCAGCACACCCCACTGAAGAGCCGTCAGCGGGACGGTCCGGAAAACCTGTCCGCCGAACTGGACAATCAGGAACTGTCCCACCAGGATTCCCAGCGCAATCATCCAGAACACCGGATTCTTTCCCGGCGAGTGGAAAATGGAACATGCCGATCCGAAACATCTGACATTCAGCAGATTCCAGAACTGAAGCAGAACAAATCCTGTGAACAGAAGAGTCAGCGTTTCCGGCGCGCTTTCCGTTCCCGCGGACCGGGAGCAGAGCAGGAATCCGAGTACGCAGATCAGGAAGAACGCCGCGGTTCCGAAGATGTTCCACGCCATCGCCGGAGTCACAATGAAGGCCCGGGGACTGCGGGGCGGAAGATTCAACCATCGA
>DDJH01000060.1:0-14801 GCA_002338895.1 Lentisphaeria bacterium UBA1829
CCGCTTCCATGGAACGCTCCCGCCATAAACGGATTGTCCTCCGGCACGTTTGCGAAAACGACCAGCTTGGCGCAGCCGATGGAGCCGCGGTCGCTGGTTCGTTCGGCTGTCTCCCGGATAATGCGCCCCATTTCAGCCACCGCGTCCATGTTGATTCCGGCCTTCGTGCTCGCCACGTTGACCGAGGAACAGACCCGCTCCGTTTCCGCCAGCGCCTGCGGAATCGAGCTGATCAGTGTGCGGCTGCCGTTTGTGAATCCTTTCTGGACCAGTGCGCTGTAACCGCCGATGAAATTGATGCCCAGTTCGGCGGCGGCCCTGTCGAGTGTCCGGGCAATGCCGATGACACCGTCGAGGTCTAGTCCGCCCGCCATCCAGGCGATCGGCGTGACGGAGACGCGTTTGTTGATGATCGGAATGCCGTATTTCTTTTCGATCTCTTCCCCGGTTTTGACCAGGTTGCGGGCGCGGCTCATGATCCGGTCGTAGATGCGTGTCTGCAGGCGGACGGGGTCCTCGCTCTGGCAGTCGTAGAGGGAGATGCCCATCGTGATGGTCCGGATGTCGAGGCACTCCTCCCGGATCATGCTGATGGTTTCGATGATGTCTTTTGTGTCGAACATGGGGGTCAGATCCTGTGCATGGAGTTGAAGATGTCCTCGTGCATTGCGTGAATGTCGAGACCGTTCTGTTTTCCGAGTCCGGCCATGCGGTCGACAAAGTCGTTGAACGGGACCGTCAGATTCCGGATGTCGACAATCATGATCATCGTGAAATATCCGTTGAGAACGGTCTGGGAGATGTCGAGAATATTGGCTCCGCACTCCGCGCAGCCCGCGCTGACTTTGGCGATGATGCCGACCGAATCCCGTCCAATGACGGAAACTACTGCTTTCATGTGCGATTCCTTTCCAGACCGGAGGTCCTGTTTTTCGTTCCGTTTTTCAGATCAGAAAGATAATATACTGCCGATTTGCGCGAAATCAACGTGCTGTCATTTCCGGGGCGCGTTCTGCTTGGCCGTCATATGGGGAATGGTCATTTTCCAGATGGTGGTCTTCCGGATCACCGCTTCGGGAAACACGGAAACCGGAGTCGGACTGAAGCGGGAGGTCAGACAGGCCAGAGCGTGACGCTTCTCGTCCAGATCGGCAATCTCATAGATCCTTCCGGCTCCCGCGGCGGAGGAGTAGAACATCGTCATGTAGACCTGTCCATCCGGAGTCTTTGCCTCGTGGAATCGGCAGCCGCTCTCCATGAAGAAGTAGGCGTCCGGATTCCGGCGGATGATTTCCGCTTTCCGTCCTTCGCCCGCTCCGTGAAAATAGAGTGTGAAGATGCCGTTTTCCTCTTCAAAGCCATAGTTCAGGGTGATGCCGTACGGCGTGCCGTCGTCGTTCAGCGCCAGGTGACACTCGGTGGCGGAGTTGACGATTTCCCGGATTTCCGGAAGAGAGGTGATTTCACGGTCTTTTCTTCTCATTGTTCTGATTCCTTTTCAATAGCGGGGCTGATCTGGGAACGGAGGGGACGGAATGAAAACCGGGAGCTGAGAAATCAAGTCTCCTTTTTCCTGTTTTTTCGTTTCCTGCCCTTTTCAGGGTCCCGGATTAATATACTCTCTTTTTCCCGGGTTTCCAGCGCGGAGAACAAATTCGGAAACATGGAAAATTTGCAAAATGTTTTTTTGTCTGCTATATTTCCCTCAAGGATGGTGGAGCGATGGAAAGCAGACGGAAACTGATCGCATGGTTTGATTTCTTCCGGATGGATGCGGAGGGAACGATGCACCCGGCCTATGCCGGAGTCGCGGCCCCGTCTTTTCGGGAGGGACGGTGGACGTGTGATGTGATCACCTGCTTTTTCGGATCGGAAACGGTGCGTACCGTGTATGGAAATGATTCGCTGCAATCTCTGGGAACGGCGCTGCTTGAACTGCGGAAGGAGTGTCTTGCGGCGCTGGAGAGGCATGAGACTTTTTTCTATGCGGAGGACGATGTCGATCCGCTGACGGAAGAGAGCCTTTCCCATCTTTTCCCCATGCCGGACTCGAACTGATTTTTCCGGGGCAAAAAGGACTTCCGTATATTGATTTTTGACCGATCGTGTGCTATAATGTAAGATGATCGAAACAAACCATTCAAATGCGGAATCGGATATGAAACAAAAAAACCGTCTTGTCTATGTTCTTCTGGCCCTGTTTTTCGGCTTCCTCGGCGCTCACTGCTACTATGCCGGAAACAGAATCAAGGCTCTTGTGCTGTTCATCCTGGGGGTGACTACCCTGATCCTGACCTTTTTCGCCAGTCTGTATTTCGGGCTGTTCTGCTACTTTGTGCTGTTCATCTGGTCGGCGTTTGACGCATTCTCCCGGGAGGTGGATTCCGAGAAGATGCCTTTCCTCGACAAGATGCCGGCTTTCCGATTCGGACTGACCCTCACAGGGTTCGTGATCCTGCCACTGGTGGCGATCGGCTGCTATATCGGAATTTTCCTGATCCCGGCGCTCTTCGATTCCAAGGAGAAGACGGAACTGGTGAACTGCATCGGAAACCTCTCCGAACTGGGATCCACCTATCAGATGTACGCCCTCCAGAATGGCGGACGCTACCCGAATCTGGAAAACCCGAAGGAGTTTCAGGCCGTCGCAAAGACGAACAACCACATCAATTACCTGATCTGCCAGAGCATGACCCGCCAGCGCTATCCCTATCTGCTGCTCGGCGGATACCGGGAGCCGGTCAATGGAAAACTGCCGGTGGCGATTGAACGGATCGGAAATCATCCCGGTTTCGTGAATGTGCTGCTCGCGGATGGAACGGTCAAATCCCTAGCGACAAAGGAACGCAAGTACTTGAGTCTGGCCGCCTTCTTCCATGAGGACCTGAACCGGAGAGAATTCGAGGACCTGAAACGCAAACTCAAGGCGCTCGATGCCAATCCGCTGCCGCCGACCGTTTATTCCCGGGCTCATCTGAATGCCCAGAAGGCCGCCGCTCAGAAAAAAACGGCTGCTCCTGTTCAAAAGAAGAAAAATACAAAAAAATAAGGAGCGGAGCCATTCATGGTTCCAGTGTCGTTCGGAGAGTTCCTCTGGATTTTCGCCCTGACCATGTTTGCTGGGTTGTCCACGGCGGTCGGCGGGGCGATTGCGTTCTTTCATACGCCGGGAAAAGATTCGGGTACGTTCCTTTCGGCATCCCTCGGATTTTCCGCCGGAGTGATGGTGTATGTCTCGCTGACGGAGCTGATGGCGCATGCGGCGGAAGGGCTGAAGTCGGTGTATGGCGGGCTCCCCGGTGGAATCGGAGCCGTTGCGGCGTTCGCTCTGGGACTGCTGATGACGCTCGCGATCGACCGCCTGATCCCCGAGGTGGAAAATCCGCATCATGTCCGGTCGGGCGGAGAGGTCGACCGCGCGGAGCACGCATCGCCGGAAGAACGATCCAGACTGGGACGGGCCGGAATCCTGTTCGCTCTGGCGATCGGCATTCATAATTTCCCGGAAGGACTGGCAACCTTTGCCGGTGGGCTTTCCGGACCCGGAATCGGCATTCCGATTGCGCTGGCGATTGCGCTGCACAACATCCCGGAAGGAATTGCGATCGGCATCCCGATTCTCTATGCGACGGGGAGCCGGAAAAAAGCATTTTTCTATTCCCTGCTTTCCGGACTGGCGGAGCCGGCGGGGGCGCTGATCGGTTTTCTGGTTCTGCTGCCGTTCCTGAGTCCGGCTCTTCTGGCTGTTCTGTTTGCACTGGTGTCCGGAATCATGGTCTACATCTCCTTCGACGAGCTGCTGCCGATGGCGGAAACCTATGGGAAGCACCATGTCGCACTGGCTGGAGTGCTTTCCGGAATGGTTTTTATGGGAATTGGACTGGAGGTCGCCGCCTGGCTCTCCGCGGCATGAGCCGCAGCGGGGCAGGCGGGGAATAATCGGAGAGAGCGGAGAGGCTCACTTAGAAGGAGTTCGCATCGGTCGGGAAGCGCCGGTTTTTCACGTCGTCGACATATTCCCGGAAGGCCCGTTCGATTTCGGCGGAGAGATTCGCATAGCGCCTGGCATGTTTCGGAATGAAGTCGGTGAAGAGGCCGAGAAGATCGTTGACGACCTGCACCTGTCCGTCACAGCCGACGCCGGCTCCGATGCCGATGGTCGGAATCTCAATGGCTTCGGACAGCTCCTTTGCCAGTTTTGCCGGAATGCATTCCAGCACGATGGCGAACGCGCCGGCTTCCTGCATGGCGCGGGCATCTTCGAAGAGGGCCTCCGCGGCGGATTCGGTCTTGCCGGCGATCCGGTATCCGCCCTGCACGAGAAGCTGCTGCGGACGCAGCCCGATGTGACCCATGACGGGGACTCCGGCGCGGGTCAGACGGCGGACGGTCGGCGCCATTTCGCGGTCGCCTTCAATTTTAACCGCGTCGCATTTTGCCTCCTGAAGGTAGCGGGCCGCATGGAGGAGCGCCTGTTCCGGGGAGACCTGATAGGTCATGAACGGCATGTCTCCGATCACAAACGCATCCGGTGCGCCGCGCTTGACCGCCGCGCAGTGGTGCAGACTCTCCTCCAGCGTGACCGACAGCGTGTTCGGATACCCCAGAACCGCCATTCCCAGGGAATCACCCACCAGAATCAGATCCATTCCGCAGAGTTGTGCCAGACGCGCGGTCGGCGCATCATACGCGGTGAGCATCGCAATCGGCGTATGCTCCTCTTTCATCTTGCGAAGACGGGAAACGGTGATTTTTTTCTTTTCAGACATCTTTCATTCTCCTTCTGGCAGTTCCGGCCCCGCGGTCAGAATCCCATCGGTTTCGCGTCCGGGTGAATCGAGCGGCGGACGCGGTTGTAGTAGTTGACCATCTGTTCCGTGGTTTCCGGATCGAATTCCAGATTGCCGAGAAAGTCGGAAAGATCCTTCTTCATCAGCTTGCGCAGTTTCCGGCCGGAACATTTGCGGACCTTTTCCAGATCGATCCAGGCGGTCTCCATCCGGGAATCCCGGTTGATGGACCAGAGCATGTTCTGCGGGAGCGCCGTCCCATGACGGAAGCCCGCCTCGTGCAGAAGTGCAAGATTGTGAAGATTCTGCTTGCAGAATGCCTTGCGCAGTCCCTCTTCCCCCGCCATGCTTCCCCCCGGACAGAAGACCAGGCCGTTCTGCGAGTTCTTCATGAACTCTGTGACAATGAAACAGCGTTTGAGTTTGATGCAGCGGCGGGTGTCTCCACAGGCCAGAAGCCGCGGAACCGGGATCCCGAGACTTGCCGCAACCCGGTAGCCCGCCGCCTCCCGCGCGGAAAACGACGGCCGGAAGAAAAATCTCCAGAACCGTTTATTCGTATAATCCTTCCAGACAACCGTCAGACCGCCGTTCTGCTGCGGAAGCGCGGTTTTCCACACCGTCTTGTGACGGGTTTTCCAGATGATCTCCGCATTCTCCTCGTTCAGAGGATGACGCTGAATATGGCGCAGCGCACTCTGAAAAAACGGTGCGGCCCAGCTCCAGGAAAAGCATTTGCTGATCGGAATTGCTGTCGTATCAGGCATATCAAATCTCCTTGTTTCAGGTCAGGGAGCCCTGCAGGGCCAGGACTCCTTCTCGTCCGGGAATTTCGCCCTGAATCATGCGGCCGCGGGGAAGGGTGGTCCGATCCTCCGGAAGAAGGTCGCCGGGGGCGCAGAATTCGATCCCGCGCGCCTTTGCCTCCGTCAGAAAACGGTCGAACAGATCCGCGCAGATCCGGCCCTCCACTTCGGCGTGAATGGTAAGAAGGTTCAGCCCGTCCGGAGAAAAACAATCCAGAAGACGGCTGTTGTAGTTCTCGTTGGTGATGCCGTCCCGCCCGTAGAGTTCGTCATACGTCGGCAGATTCAGCGGAATCTGAGGAACGGTCAATGTCTTTCCGTCGACAACCGGAAGAAAAATCGAATTCCCGCGACAGTCGCTGTTGTACCGGAACGGAAACGACTCCTTGCTCCGCAGCAGCTCCTCCGTGCACCGCCATCCGGGAGAGGCGGAACACTCCGGCTCCTTCCCCGTGATGCGGGTCAGCTCCTCAAATGCCATCCGCACCTGACGGACCCCCTCTTCCGCGCTCATCCGGTCCGACTTCGCCTGCCAGAGACGGTGGTCCCATGCGTGGACCCCGATCTCATGTCCGGCCCCTGCCGCATCCCGGATCATGCTTTCACACCGGATTCCGATTCGCGGCCCCGGCCACGCGGTGCCCATCAGAAGAATATCCCATCCGTACAGACTGGCGGCTTTCGTCCGGAGCATCTTCCACAGAAACGCCGGCTTGAACAGACGCCACAGATTCCGACCCATGTTGTCCGGTCCGACGGAAAAGAAAAACGCGCCCCGGATCCCGTGCCGGTCCAGGGTGCGGAGAAGCGACGGCACCCCTTCCCGGGTGCCGCTCAGCGTATCAACATCGATTCGCAGTCCGGCTTTCATTTCACTCCGAACTCTCCGGATTCCACCGCCTGCTTCAGGAAGAAGTCCAGAGTCTTTTCGATCGACTCTTCCAGTTTGACCACCGGTTTCCAGTCGCAGTATTTCCATGCGTTCCGGATGCTCGGCTTCCGGTGCTGGACATCCTGATACCCTTCTCCGTAGAATTCGCCGGATTCAATGACTTTGTAGCCGGCGAACGGCGGGAACTTCTTCCGGAGCGGATGCTTCTCGAATTTCCGGACAAGGATTTCCGCCAGTTCCCGGATGCTCGCTTCGTTCTCCGGACAGCCGATGTTGATGATCTTTCCATCGCAGCGTCCGTCCTTGTTCTCGATGATCCGGAAGAGACATTCGATTCCGTCGGTGACATGGGTGAAGCAGCGTTTCTGTTCTCCGCCGTCGATCAGCAGAATCGGGTTGCCCTGCACCAGGTTCAGAATCAGCTGGGTGATGGCACGCGAACTGCCGATCCGGGCGGAGTTGAGGGTGTCCAGCTTCGGTCCCATCCAGTTGAACGGACGGAACAGCGTGAACTTGAGGCCCTTCATCCCGTAGGCCCAGATGACGCGGTCGAGCATCTGCTTGGAGCAGGAGTAGATCCAGCGCTGCATCCGGATCGGGCCGAGGATGAGGCGGGAGTTGTCTTCATCGAACGACTCCTCGTCACACATCGCGTACACTTCGGAGGTCGACGGGAAGATGATCCGCTTGTTGTACTTCACGCAGTAGCGGACAATCCGGAGATTCTCTTCAAAGTCCAGTTCGAACACCTTCAGCGGATTCCGGGTGTATTCGATCGGCGTTGCAATGGCGACAAGCGGGAGAACCACGTCGCATTTCTTCACATAATATTCGATCCATTCCCGATGAATGGTGATATCTCCCTCGGTGAAGTGGAAATCCTTGTTCCCGAGCAGCTCCTGAATGTAGTTCGAGCGGAGATCCATTCCGTAGATCTCATATTCGCCGCTGGCAAGGAGACGTTCGCTGATGGCGCTGCCGATGAATCCGTTGACTCCGAGAATCAGAATGCTCTTTTTCCGTTTCGGACGCAGGACGGCCGGATCGGAGACAAAACGCATTTTCTCCACCAGCCGGTTGTCGCGGACCAGCTGTTCCCCTGAGGAGTAAAGTCCGTTCTCGGTCTGCGCAAAATTGATCCGCACCGCATCTTTGCCGCAGGCCACCGTCAGCGGGGAGGTGGACAGAATGACGCCCGGTTTGCTTTTCGCCTCCTTCGCGGGAACTTTGACTTCCGAAACGTCCCAGATCAGGTATTTCCTGTCTCCGAGATAGCTGAAGGCGCCGGGATACGGACGGGTCACGCCGCGGACCAGATTCCGCACCTCCGTTGCGCTCTTCGTCCAGTCGATGGCTCCGTCGGCGGGTTTTCTTCTCCGGAAATAGGTCNNGTCTGGTCCCTTTGACTTTGCCTTTCAGTTTGGCGAGAAGCGGCAGTTCTTTCGCCAGAAGTTCCGCTGCGGCTTTCGCGGCTTTCAGATGAACGTCTTTTGCGGTGTCGTCCCGGGTGATCGTGAATTTCTTCTGGGCGACAATATCGCCTGCATCCGCCTTTTCCGTCATCAGATGCAGCGTGACTCCGCTCTCCTTTTCCCCGTTGATGATCGCCCAGTTCAGCGGTGCGCATCCGCGGTATTTCGGAAGCAGCGATCCGTGCAGATTCAGCGCCCCCTTCGACGGAAGACTCAGAATCTCCTTCCCAAGAAGCTGCCGGTAATAGAACGAAAACAGATAATCCGGCTTCATCGCCCGGATCCNNNCCCGCCACAGCGGATGATTCGGATCCTCCGGTGCATAGACCGGAATCCCTTTCTCCGCCGCAAGTTCGGCAACGGAACGGAACCACAGATTCTCCGCAGGATTGTCCTTATGGGTGAACACGGCGGTGATTTCAAATCCGTTCTTGAGCAGGGCCTCGATCCCTTCGCATCCAATGTTGTTGTAGGCAAATACGACAGCTTTCATAGCAACTCCTTCGGTTCGCGGCATTTTGGAACCGTTTCCGTTTATTGTTTTCTTCCGGCGATGGATTCAATGAAAAATTGCGGGCGTCCGCGCGTGTTCATGTGAATCTTGCCGATATATTCTCCCAGAAGCCCCATCGCGACAAACTGGCCGCCCATGAAGAGAAAAACCAGCGAGAACAACGTGAACACTCCATACTGGCTCCACTCATCCCCGCGGATCCGGGTCATCACAAAAATAAAGATTCCGAACAGGATTCCGAAAATTGCCAGCAGCGTTCCAAGATACGTCAGCATCCGGAGCGGGAAGACCGAGGTCCCCGTCAGAAGATCATACTGCAGCGCAATCAGTTTCCAGATATTGTATTTCGACTCTCCCGCCGTCCGGTCCGCATGTTTGACATGAATCTCAATCGTCCGCCGCGCATAGCTCATCGCGAGCATCGGAATGAACTTCCCGTGTTCCGGACAGTCCAGAATCGCATTGACCACGTTCCGGGAGTATCCCCGCAGCATGCATCCGTAATCGGTCATGGTTTTCCCGTTGCAGAGTTTCCGCACCATGAAGTTGACCATTTTCGAGGCCCAGCGCCGGAAGAACGTGTCTTTCCGGTTCTCCCGGATTGTCCCGACCACATCGTATCCTTCCCGGAGTTTTGCCACCAGCTTCGGAATCTCCTCCGGCGGATTCTGGAGATCCGCATCCAGGGTAATCACATACTTTCCCAGTGCGGTCTTCAATCCCGCGGTCACCGCCGCGTGCTGTCCGAAATTGGTCGTGAGAAACACGCCGACGATTTTCCCGTTGTACTTCTCCGCCGCGTCGCGGATCATCCGGGCGGAGGAATCCGAACTCCCGTCGTCCACCAGAATGATCTCGTACGAAATATCGATGGAGTCGCATGCGACCAGGCAGCGGCGGATCAGTTCATTCAAATTCGCTTCCTCGTTGTAGACGGGAATCACGAGGGACAGTTCGGGTTTTTTCATCTCTTCCATCTTGCCAACCTTGTTTCCTGATTCTTTTTTCCCTGCTGTTCAAACATACAGCATTTCCGCGGTTTTCAGATCCTTGGCCACATGAATGTCGGTCAGGAATCCCGTAAGTTTCATCGCCGTTGTGACATCCGGATTCATTCCGCAGATCACAAAGCCCTTTTCCCGGGCCGTCGCTTCCTTTGCCAGTTTCAGTATCACGCGCATTCCGGAACTGCTGAGAAACGGCACTCCGGCAAAATCCAGAATCAGAAGAGGGGTCTTTTGAAACTCGTCCAGCAGGATCCGTTCCGCAGATTCCGATGCTTCCATGTTGAACTGCCCTGTAAGACGGGCCACTGTATGCGTCTCGTTCCGAACCGTTTCAATCTGCATGGCTGCCTCCCTGAAATTGTATGGGGAACTGTACTGCACATTCCCTCATTTTTCAAGCCTCTTTGGCTTTTTTATGATTACGTTTCCGTCATGATTCGGTCTTTCGCGGAAGAAGCTCTTCTCCTTCCGGTTGGTCAGGGGTGCCTTCCGAAAAAAAACGCCTGCTCCGCGCATGTCGGCGGNNGATCTCAGGCGGGATTCGGAATGAACGCCTCTCCGCGGCAGCGTTTGAGATAGTTGAGTCCGGCGACCTGACCGGTCATCTCCAGTTCGCCCCGATAGACCGGATCATGCCATCCTTCAATATCAATATTGCCTTCGTAGTTGTATTTGCGCAGTTCGGAGATCAGGTCGGTCCAGTTGCTGTCGCCGAATCCGGGGGTGCGGTGCCAGATCCATTCGCCCCATATTCCGTTTTTCGCCAGAAGATCCCGGCGGATTGTTGCATCTTTTCCGTGAATGTGGAAGATTCGTTTTGCCCAGTCCCGGATCTGCGGCAGCGGATCGATCAGCTGAGTCATCTGGTGACAGGGTTCCCACTCCAGACCGAAATTCTCTGCCGGAACCGCTTCGAACATCAGCTCCCAGCAGCGCGGATTCATCGCAAGATTGCAGGCCGCATAGCGCCAGCTGCCTCCCATGCTGCAGTTCTCGAATGCGATCCGGACCCCTTTCGATGCGGCAAATTCCGCCATCGGCGTCCAGACCTCTTTGAAGCGTTCCATGGATTCCGGGACCGGTTTTCCCCGGAGCGCTCCGGTAAACCCGGTGACAAGGTCGGTATGAAACAGGTGCGCGGTTTCGATCGCGTGTCGGAAGCATTCCCGGGTCAGGGCACCCTCCTCACTCTCCTCAAGCGGATTGCCGAATACGCTGATGCTGGAAATTTCGACATCCTTTCCTTCCAGTTCCGGCATGACTTTTTCCGCAACCTCCTCCGGAGAAACTCCCTGGTAGTTGCCGTTCGGATACGTCAGCGCAAAACATTCAAATCCGTACGGAAGAATCTGACGAATGTAGTTTCCCGCATTTGCGTTTGCCTGAACCATTGTGCCGATCCGGATGTTTTTCATTTGTACCTGCCCTTTTTGTGTTGTGTTTCAACGTTTGTTTCCGGTTCTTCTTTCATTCAATANNATTCTTGCAATACAGTTCGTGACGTCAATGCCGGTTACGTGGACTTGCGGATCACAAAGAAATAGCTGTAAAACAGAAAGGCGAGAGTCGGACCGACTCCGCCGATGAACGGCGGCACATACCCCTGTTTGCCGAGCACCAGGAAGATCTCCGTCATCATCTGGAACACCACAATCGCCGCAACCGCGGTGACAATCGAAAGAAAAATTCCCGCCCGCTCGTTTTTCGCCGCAAGCGGAAGGCCGAGAAACACGCACAGAAAACAGACCCATGGAAACGCCAGACGGTAATACAGAATCGTCTGATACACATTCTTCAGCGACTGCACCATCGTCGGATTGTCCTTCAGAATCGCATAGATCGCCAGCGACGACAGCTCCTCCGGCGGACGGATCGCATTGCGGATATTATCCGTCGTTTCCGGAATCTCCTCCGTCGTGAACCGCAGCTCCTTGAACCGCTCCTCCGCTCCAGGCACATGGATCAGCTCGCTGTACGGCGTTCTTTTCACTCCGCGGAACACCCATCCGTTCGGTGTATACTCCGCCTCGTCCGCCCGCAGGTCCCACGCCAGATAGCGCTTCCCCTTCGGATCCACCTTGTACTGCTTCAAGATCACCTGTTTCTGAATGCCGCTCTTGTCAAAATTCGTGAAGAGCCAGTCCCTTGTCTTATCGGAACTGCGGTACTGGAGCATCGAATACATCCGCTCCTCATAGTGTTCGTTTCCGAGCGTCTTGATCAGAATCTTCGCCTTCATGTCGCAGTCCGGAACCAGCTGCTCGTTGAACCAGAAGTTCACAAACGTCACACAGAGCGCCGCCAGGTAGATCGCCCCTCCGCACCGGAGCATCGAAAGTCCGGATGCCCGCATCGCCGTGATCTCCCTCGTCCGCCCGAGATTCGCAATACTGTACATGCACGAAAGAAGCACCGAGATCGGAAGCACAAAACGGATGTTCCCCGGCATCTTCAGAATAAAATATTTCGCCGCCAGAAGCGGCGACGCCTTGTATTCCAGAAAATCTGAAAGATCGTTGAACACGTCCCCGATCAGAAACAGCAGCGTGAACGTGAAGCACAGCACGGAAAACGGAATCAGAAATTCCCGTAAAATATAAAAATCAAGGATCGGCAGCCAGAAAAAGGTTCTGCCCTTGTTGATCGTTTTCAGTAAAGTCCGTTCGTCCTGAGCCATGGCGTGTTGCTTTGTTCGTTTTATCCGGTCAAATAACAAATAAGATAATCTCTCAAATCAAAAAAACAAGCCGCAAGGCGGAATTTCAGAGAAATCCGTCCTGCGGCAAAGAGGAAAACCCCTCTCCCGTCAGCCTCTGCGGCGCTGGGTCCGGCGTTTCTTTTCGCTCGGTTTCTCGAAGTGTCTTCTGTTACGAAGTTCCTTGAGGGTGCCTTCCTTATCAAGTTTCTTTTTCAGTTTGCGGAGAGCGCGATCAATCGGCTCGCCTTTCTTCAGTCTGACTTCCGTTGCTTCCATCTGTTTCACCCCCCTTCGTATGTTGATGTTGTCTTTTTCATATCAGTCGTTGGTAAAATCGGCTTCGTCGGCAAGCATCGATTTGAGCTTGCTCAGAGCCTGGTTCTGAATCTGACGAACCCGTTCCCGTGTCCGCCCGATCTCCTGGCTGACCTCCTCCAGCGTCCGCGGACGGTTGTTGTCCAGTCCGAAACGCATCTTGAGAATCATCCGTTCCCGTTCATCCAGATCCCGCAGCAGTTCCACAAGACGTTTGATCGATTCCACATCTCCGAGAATCCGATCCGGCGTCATCGCTCCGCGGTCCGGAATAATATCCTGAAACTCGCCGTCCTCCCCCTGCTGAATCGGATCATGCAGAGAGAACGTCTTCAGATCCGCAAGACGAAGTCCCGCCACGGTCCGTTCGCTGAAATCCAGATTCGCCGCAATCTCCGCATCGGTCGGCTCCCGGCCGAGCTTCTCCGCCAGCTTCATCCGCACCGACTTGATCTTGTTGATCTTTCCCGCGGACTGAACCGGAATTCGAATCGTCCGGCTCTGATTCGCCAGCGCTCTGCGCATCGACTGCTTGATCCACCATGCCGCATACGAACTGAATTTCGCTCCCTTCGCCGGATCGAACTTCTCCACCGCGCGCATCAGACCGATGTTCCCTTCGGAAATCAGGTCGAGCAGCGGAAGGCCGAGCCCTTTGAAGTCGTGGGCGATTTTCACCACCAGACGGAGATTCGCCTGAATCAGCGTCGCTCTTGCTTCATCATGTTCCCCGGAATCCCGGCCGTGAATCTTCGCCGCAAGATCAACCTCCTCCGCTTTCGACACAAGCGAAATCTGGCCGATATCCTGCATGTAGACCTTCATCGTATCGTTCTTCGATGCGGAAACCGGAGCCAGTTTCGAATTCTTTTTCCGCTCGTCTTCCGTGTCGGTCTCTTTCTTCTCCTCGTCCAGCTCGATCTCTTCGTCGTTCTTGTACGCTTCCTGATCGTCGATATCTTCGGGGAGGGCGTCGTCGGCCGGCGGTTCCTCATCCTCGTACGGGGGAAGATCCGCAAACTCATCGGCCGGCGCGGGNNGGGAGCCGGTACGGCAAAGTCTTTTTCCTCTTTCTCGACCGGTTTTTCCGCCTTCTCTTTCGCGCTCTTCTTTTCCGGACTCGTTTTCTCCATGGAGTCCGTTTCCGGCCAAACCGGTTCTTCTTTTTCCGCTTTTCGTTTCAGCGCAGGCGTTTCCGCTTTTGCTTTTCCCGCCTTTTTTTCCATTTCCGGTTTCGGAGCGGGTTCTTCGACCTTTGCCGCTGCCGCCTTTTTTTCCGCCGCCGGTTTCGGGGCAGCGGGGGCTTCGGCCTTCGTCTTCACAGTTTTCTTTTCCGCAGACGGTTTGGGAGCGGGTGCATCCGCTTTCGCCTTTGCCGTTGTCACCTTCTTTTCCGTTTCCGGTTTCAGAGCGGGTGCATCCGCTTTCGTCTTCGGCGCTGCCGCCTTCTTTTCCGCAAGTGGTTTCGATGCAGCGGGCTTCACGGTCTCTTTTGCTTGTTTTTTCTCCGCGGAAGTTTCCGCTTCCGATTTTTTCAGCTTTTTCTCCGCCGTTATCTTTTCGGGTCCGGCAGCGGTCTTCTTTTCAGGAGCCGCGGCCACGGGCTGGGCGGGGGAAGCCTTCTTTTTCTCATCCGTCTTCGGAGCTTCTTTCCGGGAGAGGGTTTTGTTCCGGGGGGCCGCTTCTTCCGCGATCTTTTTCGAGGGCTTTTCCGCGGCGGTCGTTTTCGTCAATTTCTTTTCCGTCGGTGACGATTTCTTTTCCGAACGATCCTGTGTTTTGCCGGTCTTTTTTTCTGTCGACACGGCTTTCGCGTCCTCTTTGACGCCTTTTCTGACTGGGGAAACAGATTTTTCAGCAATTTTTACTGAAGACTTTTCAATTTTGCCCTTGACTTTTGGGCTTTTGTCTTTTCTATTTGTCCCTGACATGATTTTGCTTTTGTTGTTGGTTGTGCCGGATGTGAAAACCGGCAGTTACTGCAAACAGATGCAGTTGGAAAGTATATCATAAAATGAAAAAAAGTCAAGCGGAAAAAGAAAATAAGTTTAAAAATATTTTCGAGGCCTTGTGCAAAGGCCGGAAAATTTCCGGAGACTCCTCCATTCCTGTGGATGAGGATACCGCCGCTCTGGAGGCGCTGCGTCTCTGCCGGATTGCTCCGGCCGGGAAGAAAGCTCTGCTCGCAGTTCCCTCCTACGGCATCGCCGAGCAGATGATGCACGAATTCCGGATCTGGGCGGATGCGGCGGAGTTCCCTGTTACGGCGGCTCTGCTTCCGGAAGGCTCCTGGCGCGATACCGTCAC
>DDJH01000060.1:14809-16242 GCA_002338895.1 Lentisphaeria bacterium UBA1829
CGGCAATCGTCCGCCGGATCTTGTGATCGGATCGGTCCTTGCGTTTCTCTCCCCGGTTCCCGATCCGAAGGAGTTCCGGTCCGCCGAGCTGATTCTCCGCCGCGGAGACACATTCCCGATGTCGAAGCTCACCGCCCATCTCACCGCGCTTGGATACGACGATGAACCGCAGGCGATGGCAATGGGCGAATTCTCCCGCCGCGGCGGAATTCTCGACATCTTCTCGCCCGGCATGAAGTTCCCGGTCCGGATCGAATATTTTGGCGACGAGCTGGAATCCATGCGCGAATACTCTCCCGAGACCGGCCGTTCCATCCGCTCCGTCGACTCCTGCAAAATCATCGCCCGCTCCGGATGCGAGCCGGTCGAAGGGCTCGACAGCTATTTCGACTTCTCCGATTACGCGGCCGACCGTTTCCTGATCCTCGATTCTCCGGACGAGTGCCTGGAGACGATCCGGAAATACGGCGGAACGCAGTCCGAGACTCACTGGGAGGCGTTTCTACGAAAATTTCAGCCGCACTGCCTCCTCCAGTCGGAACTTGTCTGCATTGAGAAGGGACTGCCGACGGAACGGGACTGTTTCGGCGTCTCGCCGGCTCTCCGCGCCGATGCGGAATCCGAACAGGAGGCCGTGACGGAACTTTCCCGGAGGCTTTCCGCCGATTTCGTCAACCGCGCGCTCTCCGAGGGAAGTCGAGTTGTTCTGACCACCAGCAAACCCTCCGACGCCGAGCATATCGCGGAATGGCTCCGGGAAAACCATCTTTCGGAATCTCCGCTCCTGAGCGTGGAGCCGCTGCACATTCCCTGCGGAGTGATGTTTCCCGGACGGAAAATGCTGTTTCTGACCGAACGGGAACTCTTCCCCGCGTGTCTCCGCGGAAAGGATCGGGTGCGTCGAAGCGATGAAATCGAGGAGGATCTGGTCAAGGCGTCCCGCTCCGAACTGGAAAATATGGCCGATATCGAGGTCGGCGATCTGACGGTGCATCTCAATTACGGGCTCTGCCGCTACCGGGGGATCCGGACCGTGCAGTCGGCGGGAAGCTCCATCGAATCGCTGGAACTGGAATTCGCCGAGGAGAAGGTTGTTTATGTTCCGGTTTGGCAGGCGCATCTGGTTTCCCGGTATGTCGGTTCGCATCTGAAGGGGGCGCAGCTTTCGAAACTGGGGTCCTCCCGCTGGGCGAAGGCCCGGGAGGAGGCCGCAAGCTCCGCAAAGGGACTCGCGTGCGAAATGTTGCGGATGCAGGCGATCCGGAAATCCTCTCCGGGCGTGCCGTTCCCCCGGGACGGATACGATCAGAAACTCTTCGAGGACTCCTTTCCTTATGATGAGACGGAGGGACAGAGGAAGGCCGCGGAGGAGATCAAGGCCGATATGGAGTCCTCCCGCCCGATGGACCGCCTGCTCTGCGGCGACGTGGGCT
>DDJH01000081.1 GCA_002338895.1 Lentisphaeria bacterium UBA1829
CAAAGATGTATGGGACGGCAGTGTTCTTTATTCATTATAACAGAAACCCTTGTTTTTGTCAAGGGGGGAGTCTGTTTTTTTTCCTGTTTTTCCTGTGTTTTCAGGGGCGGCCTTCGGAGAGGTTGATGTTGTGCTGAAGGGGAAGATGGGAGGAAAGAAGGGAAGGGGGATGAGGGCAGGAGGGACGGGGGAGTCTCGCGATTGGTGCGGAGGGGATTCGATCGGGATTCCGGTGTCGCCGGAGGGAAAATGGGTTGTTTTTTGAGAAATCCCGGTTATATTCTATAAAAAACGGAAGAGGAAGAACGGGAAATGTCGTTTGTTCAATTCTGCCGGACGGGGAAATATGCGCCGGTTTTTCTGGCGCTGCTGGCGGCGCTGCTGTTCGGACTGAACGCGCCGCTGTCCAAGCTGCTGCTGGCCGATCTTTCCCCGATGTACATGGTGGCGTTTCTGTATCTGGGAGCCGGAATCGGAATGCCGCTGCTGCACAGGTGGACCGGAGAGAAGGCCGTCGAGGCGCCGCTCTCCCGGAAAGAGATGCCGTGGACCGTGGCGATGATCCTGCTGGATGTGCTGGCGCCTCTGCTGCTGATGTGGGGGCTGGAGCGGACGACCGCCGCGAATGCGTCGCTGCTGTTCAACTTCGAGATGGTGGCAACGTCGCTGATTGCGTGGATCTGCTTCCATGAGGCGATTGGGAGAAGAATGTGGTGCTCGCTGGGAATTCTGACGGCGGCAAGCATGGGGCTCAGTCTGGATTTCTCCGATGCGGGAACATGGAGTTTTTCTTCCGGGTCGCTGCTGGTGCTCGGGGCGTGTGCATGCTGGGGAATGGAAAATAACTGCACGCGGAATATGTCGGCAAAATCACCTTCGCAAATCGTTATGGTCAAAGGATTTGGATCCGGTCTGACGGCTCTGGTGCTGGGGTGGATCCTGAAGGATCCGCGGCCGCAGTCGGCGGGGGCGGTCGGATTGGCGCTGCTGCTGGGATTTGTCGCATACGGACTGAGCATCTTTTGCTATGTCAAGGCGCAGCGCTTTCTCGGGGCGGCGCGGACCAGCGCGTATTATGCGGCGGCGCCGTTCATGGGGGTGGGGCTGTCCATGCTGATTCTCCGGGAGAGGCCGTCGTGGAACTTCCTGGTCGCCGGAGCGCTGATGGTGTTCGGCGTCGTTCTCGCCATCCGGGAGCGGCATGTCCATCCGCACAGGCACGAGGCGCTGCGGCACAATCACGCCCATCTGCATGATGATCTGCATCACAATCATGTGCATACGCCGCCGGTGGTCGGATGGCATACGCATGAGCATGTCCATGAGGCGTGTGTCCACACCCATGCGCATACGCCGGATCTCCATCACCGGCACCGCCATTCGTGAAGAGCGGGACGGACGATTTATTCCCGGATCAGTTCATAGGCCATCGGCGAGTGTTTCCCGAGATCGTTGTCTGCCCGGAACGTGATCGTGCCGTTCTGCTCGGAGAATGGAATCGGGACGATCCGGCGGCCGTGCATGTCGAGCGCATAGAGTTTCGCCTGGCCGCGGCCGCGGTTTTTCAGTGAGATTTCCACACTGCCTTTCCGGAGATAGTACGGCATGCAGCCGGTCTTGTACTGAAGAAGCCGGCCGCGATGGGTGGTGAAACGGGCGCTCGGCATGACGTTGGTGGTGTGGATCAGAAGAATCCGGCGGCTGTTGGAGAGCGGAGCGTTGTCCAGCGCACCGGCAAAGACGTTGGAGAAGGTGGTGTTTTTGCGGACCGAAAGAAGTTTTCCTTTCTGCGCTTCTCCCGCCTGAACCAGCGCTTCGCTGCGCGGCGTGATTACTTTCAGCTGCTTTTTCGACGGATTGACGGTGATCTCTCCGGTGGAGGAGACGATTTCCCCGTTTTTCATGTATCCGCGTTTCCGAAGCTCGGAGAACGGATCCTCTTTCCGATACGTTTTCAGGAGCTCGTTGTTGTCGAAGGAGCCGGGCGTGCCTTTTCCGTCGGTCACTTCGATTCCGATCTTCCCGACCGCTCCGAACACTTTGAACGAGGGGAGGGGCTGCGCCATCCATTTCCGCCCGTAGTTGGAGTAGAGCAGGGCGTTCGGATCCCGGAAGATTTCCGGAGAGACGCGGAGAAGAAACTCCTTCTCCGATTCCTTCACATCCCCGCGCAGAAAGAGAAGCGATGTGATGAGGGCGTTGTAGAAGTTTACCGGATCTTCCAGCGTGCTGAACATTCCCATCGGAATATAGTCGCCGGACATCGGTTCCCCCCATGCGTATCGCCAGAGGATCGGATTGAAATCGAAGGCGCCGGAAACGCCGTTGAGCGCGGCGTAGGCTCCGCCGGCCGCGCCGCCCTCCGCCCGGTACTGATTCGGAACACAGAAGTGCCACTCCGTGACCATGACGGGTTTGCCTTTCAGACGCTGGGAGATCGAGGCAAGAGGAGTCTCGTGAAGGGTGCTCAGAGAGCTGGTGTTGCGATAGAGAAACGGTGGCATGAAGCCGGGGGAGACGGTCGGATGATCAAAATACCAGTGGATGTCCGTATAGTCGAAATTCGAGCGGATCGGCGCAAGGACCAGATTCGAGGAGTTGGAGATGTCCGAAATCGGGACGGTGACCCCGAGGCCGCGCAGGACGTTCCTGTAATGGCGGTAGGCGCGGATGTGGTTCTCCGTCTGGAACTGCGCCCAGAGGGCCGGTGCGGGACGGTCGGTCTGCGGGAATCCCTTCTCCCGGCACCAGGCGTCGAACAGAGGCTTGTAAAGACGGTTCCAGAATGCAATCGCATTCGGATATTTGTGTTCCTCATGCGTCTCCAGACGCGGATTCTCGTTGATGAGTCCGACGGAGATCAGGGCCGGATCCTCCGCAAGCGTCATGCCGGTATACGGATTTTTTGTCCCGAGGATCACCGCGGCAAATCGCTCCATGTTTTTCCGGACCGACGGATGGTACCAGGAGAGAATCTTGTAGATGTGAGCTGTTTTCCCGTGCATCTCCTCGAAACCGGAGACCCGTCCCGTGAACAGATCCAGCGTCACATACAGTCCGGCCTGCTTGAACGCCGCAAACGTCCGGAAGAAACGGTCGAGCATTTCCGGACGGATCTCGAATTTCGCTCCTTTTTTCATCAGAAGCTCGTCGAAGTGGTGCAGGCGGACCGCGTTGTAGCCGAGCTGCTTGAGCAGTTTCGGAAACAGTTTCAGCTCCCGGTCCCGCAGCATGTTCGCTTCCTCGGTGATGTTGGCTCCCCAGAACCGGACCGGCTTNNATCAAAGACAAAGTGTTCCCCGTTCACCCGCAGTTTCCCGAGCGAGCCGGCGGGAACGCTCCCGCTCTGAAAACTCAGATCGTACGCGGAATGATCCTGAATATAGAACGGCTGAAAGGTGTAGCGGAAGAGCTTCCATTTTTTCCCGTCGGTGAAGAGAAGCGGGGTTTCCCGGTCCACATGGAACGAAAACGGAATGTTCTTCCCCCGGACCCCGCTGATGCCGACGACGCACCAGACACTCTGATTGCCTGTCCGGAACAGCAGGGATTCGATCGGCTTCGACGGATCCACCGGGAAGCGCGTCATGAAGAGCCCGACCGTCGAAAAGAAGTTTTCCGAACTCCAGACGCAGGGGGCGTTCTCCACATTCTGCGTCGACCACCAGTTCGCCGTGTCGTACTGGTCGCGGACCGTGATTTTCTGAGTGGACCCGTCGCCGTACCGGACCTCGATCGTGCCGGCAATGTGCTTCTTCGAGGACCAGGCCGTGCAGTGGAGAAGATACAGGTAGTCGAAGTGTTTTCCTCCGACCGGAAGCGCGGCCTCCCGAAGAAAATAACTCCGGCTCGGGTTGGCAAAGACCATCACCGCCTTGCCGTTGTTCGTCGCCGGATCGGTCACGTCGAAGAGCGCGGGGCCGAACCGGTGTTTCCCGGCCGGAAAGATCCGCAGATCGTTGTCCGGTCCCTGATCGGTCCATCCTCCCCGGCGGTCGTCCGCGACGGAGTCCGCCAGCCCCATGTTCCCCGCGCGGCGGAGCGGGATCGGTTCCGACTCCCACGGCGCATATTCGATCTCCATGGAGTATTTCAGCTCCCGTACCGGCCTGTACGCCGCCCACAGACGGATGTGTCCCTGCTTCTTCCCGTATTTGAACACGCTGACCGAATGCCGTTTCCCCGGATATGGAAAGTTGCGGATGGTCAGTTCCCCCCGGTTCAGCGGAATTTTAACTTCCCGCACCGGACGGTTCCACGGACCGTGATGCAGGCAGCCTTCCTTTTCCGCATCCAGAACAACGGACTCCTCCTGTTCGGAAAGAAGACGGACGGTGCGGCCCAGCATGGCTTCATTCAGACCGATTCCGAAATAGCAGTTCCCGAAATCGGCCGGCTCCGAAAGTGTGAGGGTGTAATCCCAGAGGATCCGGTTTGCGGAATGTTCCGTGACCCGGCTGACGACATGGCCGGAGATGCGTTTCCCGTTCCGGAGAACGGTTGAAAAATCCGCCTTCAGAACGCCGTTTTTCCGCCGGATGCCGGTGAAGATTTTCGGATTGTAGTGCGTGTCGCGGAAATCG
Organism: Lentisphaeria bacterium UBA1829; assembly: GCA_002338895.1. GTDB lineage: Bacteria > Verrucomicrobiota > Lentisphaeria > Victivallales > UBA1829 > UBA1829. The sequence continues at coordinate 4,584 of DDJH01000081.1, forward strand.
ATGATGACGCGGTCGTCCGACAATTCCAGACGTTTGGGTTGAAAGTTCTTCTGTCCGTTTTCCGCGCGGCTGATGATCTCGATCCCGTTCGGAATCGTATGCCGGTACCACTCCTCCGCGGAAAGAAAAACGCTCGAACTCAGCAGAAGGGCGGAGAGAATATTCTTTGTGTTTCTCCATCCGCCGTCCGTTCTGCCGACGGCGGAACTCTCTTCCGCTGCATTTCGTTCGTCTGTGCAGATCCTCTTGAAATTCTCGAAAACCAAACGCAAAATCCTGTTCATCCCGATCCCTTTCCCGGCTCTTGAAATGGTTGCTTTCTTTTTTCCATTATAGAGGAAAATCCACGAAAAGACAAGAGGGGAAAAACGGGTTTTTCGGGCAAAAAATGTTACAGGTGTGTCATTTTCCGGACTGTTCCTTCCCGGACAAGAGTGGTGCTGATCTGCAATTCAATCGGCTTCTGATCCCGCAGGATCGGACGGTTCCGCACGAAGAAATCCACCCATTCCAGCAGTTCCTGCACACGTCCGCCAATGTGATCGACGTGGATCGGATAGTCCGGCCATGCAAGATCCCGCGGATCGCCGAGGGCAAGAGCGCTGAAGCGCCCGTAACGGTCCGGAAAGCAGGAGAGCATCCGGTTCTCGAAGGCCGCATAGCCCGCGTGGGCGACAAAGAAGAGCGCGGTCGGCAGATTCTCTTCCGGTGTCCGGCTCATATACTCCTCCCAGATGTATTCGTCATACACATCTCCCGGAATTTCCAGAATGTCAACCTGCACCTTCGGATTGATGCCCAGCATCGCGGCAAGAAAGAAATTCGTCCGGGCGACACCGTCGATATGTTTCTCCCGGCGGTGAAGGAGAATGTGCCGGTGGCCCATGTCGTACAGGTACCGCGCAGCCAGCGCGCAGGATCGCGCGTCGTTGAAGCGGATCTGCACATCCAGCTCCGCCCGGGGAAAAACGCCGATGGTCAGAATGTTCGGATTGATCGCCCGCGCCGCATCCGCAATCTCCTGCGTCTGATCGGAGAGAAACAGAACGACTTCCGCGGAGGATACCGCGTTCAGAAACTGTTCCCGGTCCTGACTGCTGTCGGTTTCGATGCACTCGAAATCCTCGCTCAGCCGTTTCCGCAGCGGCGGAATGAAGCGGTTCAGGAACCGGCATGGACCGAAGTCGAACACCACCGTCGTTTTCTGCGTCGGATAGAGAAAGACCCCTTTCTCATTGAGCTCCTTCAGAACTCTCTGCCGGGTCGATTCCCGGACGTTGCTCCGGCGGTTCAGCACCCGGTAGAGCGTCGTGGCGGAGATGTTCAGATCCCGTGCGATCTGACGGAAATTCGGTCGCTGCGGAAAATGGTTCCTGGACATGCAAATGGCCTTCTCAGACATTGCCGGAGTGCGGAAAAATCCCTGCGGAAGATTCGGATTTCTCCGCAGCTGCCGGACTTGGTGTGTGAAACGCTCGACTTGCCCCGTTTCCGGGGACGATACGGTCAGGACAGAAGCGAGGCGGCGTTTTCGAGAATTTTCCGTCCCGCACTGCAGGCGGGGCAGTCGCACCATTTTCCGCCGGCGGCCTTGACTTCGTGGGCGTGGGCGGCCATTGCCTTCGCCTTCTCTTCTCCGAAGATTTCCTTTGCGCGCGCAGATTCGAAGAATTCAATGACATGGTCGATGGGCGCGATGTCCTCCCGGATCTCCTGAAGAAGCTCCCGGGATACTGTCTTCTCCGCATCGGTTCCGACCGCGTCCAGCCATTTCCGGCCGACGGCTTTGAGTTCCTTGCAGCAGGACGCTGCGGCGATCATTTCCTTGACGGTCTGAATGAGTTCCTGTTTGTTCATGGTATCTCCTCCGATTGGTTGAATGGTTCCGGTATTCTCCGGGTAGTATAAATCCGTCTGTGCGGAAAGTCAAGCGGAGAGGTCCGGAAAGGAGGGGAAAGCCGGGATGGAGGGACCTGGAAGAGTCCGTCTTTCCGGGAACGTTCCCCCGGAAAGACGGTGGAGGATGAATCAGGGAAGCAGAACCAGATCCATCCACTGATCCGGCCGTTTCGGGATCTGACCGATTCCCGGTGTCAGCTCAAGAAATCCGACGCGTTCCTGACCGTTGTTCACGTTCACGATCAGACTTGCGCGCATCGTCGAATAGGGCCGCAGCTTGAACGGACTGACCGAACGGCGGGAGAAGGCCGCTTCATAGACGATGCGGTCGCTGTATTTCCTCACGGCGAACGGAACTTCCAGCGGATCGACAACACCGCAGTTCTTTCCCAGACTGTCGTGTACGGCGCTCGACGCCCAGCGGCGGGTGGTCACAGGCTGGCCCGCACACTGGAAGAGACAGTATTCGAAATCGTCGTCTTCGAGAGCGGTTGTGAAGGGCTTCGCATTCCGGAGCGTGTCGTAGCAGATCTGGATGCTGTCCTGTTTCCAGGCGCCGGTGAGATCCCTGCGGTCCGCGAGCGGATGGAAGTCGGGTTTCCAGACGGTGACCGCGGTATAGAGATAGTTGTCATCCCACGCGTAGCGGAGATCCGCCCGGATCCGGTCTTCCTTTTCGCCCCAGCGGGCGGTTTTGCACTTCGGATCCACATTGCGCTTGTCCAGTTTCACAACGGGAGCTGCTGCGGGCCAGTCGGAGAGATCGCCGTCGATCCGGATCGGTTTTGCCGTCCGCTTGACGATCAGAGCCCGGAGATCGGCGTTCAGCGACTCGGTTTCCTTCGTCCCCGGAATCGAGGCGTTCACCTTGATCTTCTGCTCCGCGGTGGAAATGGGTCGTTTCAGTGTGAAGGTCGCCCGGGCGGACGCCTCCGGGTCAATGGACGCAATGGTTTTTGCGCTCTCTCCGCTGAGAAGAGACGGCGTGTCGATCGAGACGCGGATCCCCTTCAGCGTTTTCCCGGTCTTGTTTTTGACTTCGACGGCAAATTCCTTTTCCGACAGAACTGCGGTCGAAAGAGCGATCGGGGTGGAGCCTTCCGCAATCAGCGTTCCGCGGCGGATCAGTTTTTCAAGGTCCGCGGCGGAAAGTGCGGAATCCAGATAGACCGGAAATTCGTTCATCGGAATCGTTGCCGCGGGAATTCTCGACCCGACAAAATCATACGCACTCACTTTCCCCGCATCCCCCGGCTGGAAACGCAGTGTGCCGGGATTTCCGTTCCACTTCCAGAGAACGGCGGTCCGCTTGTTCCCATGGTCGAACACCGCGCAGCGGTAGTCCACGCCAAGTTTGAGGCGCTTGACCGGCTTCGCCTGTTCCAGACGGTCCGAAACGGTGCGGAGCGCATAGAGCGTCGGATTCGGAACCGGAACTCCGCCGTTCGCGGGAGAGCCGGCAAACAGGGTGCTCCAGGAGGAGCCGTCCGGCCAGACACTTAGAGCAAAGTGATAGTAGCGGGAAAGTCCGCTCGAAAAACCCTGAAGAATATTGCGGATATCCCGCGCGGCGGCAAGACGGTTGTTGTCCCCGATGAATCCCGTCTCCAGAAGGCAGGGGGAAACTCTTCCCGATTCCGTCGCGTAATGCGGCAGTCCCTTCCGGTAGTGGTCGATGATTTTCCGGACCGTCACCACATCGTCGGCGTAGTCGGGCAGCTCCGGAAGAGTCCGGTAGGGGTGCTCCGTCACAATGGTCAGATCTTTCGCCTCCTTGCCCGCAAGGACACTCGAAATCCAGGTGAAATCCGTTCCGCAGGTGACCGGTCCGGCCAGATCCGCTTTCAGATTGAGCCGTTTCATGATCGCGGCAACTTCGCCGATCATCCGGAGATTCTTTTCCACGGTCCAGCCGGGAGAGATGTTCGGTTCGTTTTTGACTTCAAAGATATCAATCCAGCGCCCGTATTCCCCCATCAGTTTTTCAATGTTCTCCATTTCCGTTTTCCAGAGAGCCGGATCGGTCGCCGCTTTATGAACCGGACTCATGTTGATCAGCACATTGAGCCCGGCTTTTTTCAGGTATGGCGCATTGGTGAAGGACGGTGCCAGTTTCCCGGATGCGTTGCCGAGTCGAACGGATCCGATGCGGAAGTCCCGGACATAACCGATTGCCATTTCGATGTTCTGCATGCCGGGAAGTTCAATGCCGATCCTCGGATTCAAACGGGTATTGCGTTCGATGATCCCGAGATAGGCGACATCGGAATACTCTTTGTCCTTTCCCTTCACGCGGAAAACCACATTGAGCGGACCGCGCAGCGTGGCGGGCGGCGCAAGAGTCACACTCTCCTTCCGGAGACCGTTGGCCGGAACGGTGATTTTCCCTACGGTCGTTTGCTGAACAGGGGTTCCGAAGACATTCAGAATGGTGTAGGAAAGTTCGCCGGTGAATGGAGTCGGAAGAGTGCTGCGGATGCTGACATCCGCCTGAATTTTCTCATCGGTGAAGTAATATCCGGCATTTTTATTCAATTTATGGGAGACGAAAATTTTATCGGCATTCCGGTATTCCGCATGTCCGCCGATCGTGTGTGCGACGTTGTCGATCCACACTTTTCCCGGAGCGGTCGGGTTGATGACCGGAATCGCAACACCCGTCGGCTTTGCATATCCGTTGACAATATCGCCGATGATGTGGAAATTTTTCCCCTTCTCTCCCCATGCCGGCATATAGAACTCATATTTTTTCCATTCCGTACCGACTGAAACACTGCTTCCAACCGCAAGTCCGCTT